>CAZKSS010000029.1:0-14016 GCA_964555545.1 uncultured Planctomycetales bacterium | reverse complement strand
GAGCACAATCTCCCCATGAGGGTCGTGATTCAGCCTAACGACCAACGACCAACGACCAACGACCAAATGACCGAGGCCTACGAAGGCGATGGAATCCAGGTCAATTCCGGTCAATTCAATGGCCTTTCTAATCAGGAGGCAAAGATAAAAATTGCCGAGTGGATGGAAAGAACTGGCATTGGCAAAATCCAGACCCACTGGCGCCTGCGCGACTGGCTAATCTCGCGACAGCGTTATTGGGGTACGCCCATTCCGGTGATCTATTGTAAAAAATGCGGGACCGTGCCTGTGCCTGAGAAGGATTTACCTGTAGAACTGCCTAAAGAGGCGCAATTTAGCGGTAAAGGCGGCAGCCCTTTAAGCAAAGTTAAAGAATTCGTGAATGTGCAGTGCCCCCAATGCCAGTCGCCAGCCCGTCGGGAAACCGACACCATGGCTACCTTCTTTGATTCTGCCTGGTATTTCTTAAGGTTCTGCTCGCCGAAATTTGAGGCGGCTGCTTTCGAGAGAGAAGAGGCGAAATACTGGATGCCGGTTGACCAGTATATCGGCGGGATTGAGCATGCGATTTTGCATTTATTATATTCGCGTTTCTTTACCAAGTTTTTTCAGGACTTGGGAATGGTTGAGTTTGCCGAGCCCTTTAGCCGGCTTTTGACTCAGGGCATGGTCTTAAAAGACGGGGAAGTCATGTCCAAGTCGCGCGGGAATATCGTTGACCCAGACTCCATTATTAAAAAATATGGCGCGGACACCTTAAGGTTGTTTATCCTTTTTGCCGCGCCGCCGGAAACCGAATTGGAGTGGGATGACCGCGGGATAGAAGGGGCATTTAAATTTTTAAACCGGGTCTGGCGCATTGGTCAGGGTTGGGGGTTCCCCTCGACTTCGCTCGGGGCAGGCAGGGTTCAGGGTTCAGGGGAAGTGAATCCAAAATTAAAAAAGAAGACACACTGGGCTATTAAAGAGGTTAGCATAGATATAGAGAATTTTAAATTTAATACGGCGATTGCTAAAATTATGGAATTAGTAAATGAAATTTACCAGAATTTAGATGGTAATACAGAAGAGGCGTTTAGGACAGTAGTATTGTTATTGTCTCCTTTTGCGCCGCATCTCTGCGAAGAGATGTGGCAGAGATTAGGCGGTAAGGAAAGCATTTTTAAAACTGCCTGGCCGAAATACGATCCAGCGCTGCTGCTGGAAGAAAGAGTGACCATTGTGATCCAGGTAAACGGCAAGGTCCGCTCTAAGGTTGAGGCGCCTGCCGATATCTCGGAAGAAAAACTTAAAACACTAGTCTTGACCGACGCGAAATTAAAACCCTGGCTGCAAGATAAGCCCCTGAAAAACTTCATCCTCGTCCCCGGCAAGCTCGTCAATCTCGTCGTATAATTCCCGCGTTAGATTTAACCTCCTTTTGCGTCTATTGTAGTAGAAAGACAGGTTATTATGTTTAGTTTAACCCGACAGGAGCGGCAGGTTATTTTATTCTTAACTGGGTTGGCCGTGGCCGGCCTTGGGATAAATTTTTGCCTCAAAGCCAATTCCCGCCTGCAAAGATTTGTTCAGGCCAGACCCGAGATGGCCAAGATAAATATAAATACCACCAACCTTGATGACTTGGCAGCCATAAAAACCGTCAGCCCTAAATTAGCCCGGAAAATTATTGAATACCGCAATACCCAGGGTCCATTCCAGAGTATAGAAGACCTAAAAGAGATAAAGGGAATCGGTACCTACCGTTATGAAAAATTAAAAGCCATCTTTTACGTAGAATGAGACAGCTGCTAGTAGTCTTGACGCTGGCTTTTTCTTTAGGCATTATCCTCGCAGGTAAAATAAAAATTCCCTTCCTGGTAATATATTCTTTGACCAGTATTTTCTTCATCGGGGCGCTCTTTACGCAGAAGAGGAGGTTAGGATTTGAGATTTCGCTTATTTTAGTTTTCCTATTTCTGGGCGCAGCCAGATTAAAGGATATCCAAGCCCTGCCCAGAGGCCATATTTCTCATTACGCATATTATAAAAATAATCGCCTCTATGCGGTGAAAGGCTTTATCACTAGCGAACCCGTATTTAAAATTAATAAAACTAGTTTTGTCTTGCGGGCCGAAGAAGTAAGTTTTCATAACCTTAAAACCAAAACCTGCGGGGATACGCTTACCTATATCAGGGGTAGGGCTGGCCTAAAGTTCGGCGATGCCTTGATAGTCAGGGGAAGTTTATACCGGCCTTTCAAGAGCCCCGGCCAGAATAATTACCGGAATTATTTAGCCAACCAGGGAGTATATTCTATCCTGAATGCCGCTTATTTTATAAAATTGAATTTTCCTAAGACCCAGGGCCTGGAGGGATTTGCCCTCTCCTTAAAAAATAAGATAGAGGAGGTGATCTTTAGGTATCTTTCCCCCATCTCCGCCAGCATTCTGGAGGCGATGATTCTGGGAGAGAAAAAAAACATCCCACCGCTGGTATACCAGGCGATGATGCAGTCCGGCACAGTGCATATCCTGGTGGTGAGCGGCTTTAATGTGAGCATAGTTTTCTTCCTGATTGCCTTATTTTTAAAATTGCTACGGCTGCCCCGCAAGATGAGGATTTATTTCAGCCTCCCCCTCTTAGCGCTTTATTGCCTGATTACCGGCGCCTCCAACCCTGTGGTGCGCGCCACCATCATGGGGATGGTGTTTTTATGTGCGTATCTCTTTAAAAGGGAACCGGATATTTATCTCTCCTTAAGCCTGGCCGCCTTATTTATCCTGGGGCTTAATCCCCGGCAATTGTTTGATGTGGGTTTCCAGCTTTCCTTCGTCAGCGTAATCTCTTTAGTTGCCCTTTACCCTCGCCTCAGGGCCCTGCTGAAGGTAGATAATTTAAGGGCGAAATTCATCAGGCCGCTCCTGGAGGCGGCCCTGGTGTCTTCTTCTGCCTGGTTAGGTACTGCAGGTTTTATTGCCTATTATTTCCGGATTTTCTCTCCGGTAACGGTTTTGGCGAATATATTTATTGTGCCCCTGGCGGCCTTGATTACCTTAAGCGGCTTTACCCTGGTTATTTTCGGCTGCCTCAGTCCGGCTTTAGCATGGCTATTTGCTTATCCCTGTGAATTTCTAGCCGTGCTCCTGCTTCACCTGAATGCCCTTTTCCTGGAAATCCCCGGAGCCTCTTTTGTCCTGCCTTAATTCATTTGACAAAATTAGGCCGTTATGTTAACTTAATATGTTATGCAGCGGTTAATTTTAATCCTGACTCTCCTATTTTTTGCCTCTAGCCTGCAGCCGGCCTCGGCCTACTGGATCTGGACCCCCAAAAGCGGGAAATGGGTCAACCCCAAGACCATGTCCAAGCCCACGCCCCAGGAGCAATTTGAGTATGCCAAGGATTTCTACGACCGTAAACTTTACGAAGACGCCAAGCGCGAATTTAAAAAACTCCTGAAGACCTTTCCTAAGTCTGCAGAGGCAGCGGAAAGCCAGTATTATCTGGGACTGACTGAGGAGGCAGAGGGTAATCTCTACGAGGCATATCTGGCCTACCAGCGGGTGATTGATAAATACCCTTTTTCCGAACGCATCCAGGAAATCAATGAGCGGGAATACAAAATCGGCGAGAAATTTATGGCCGGAGCAAAACGTAAGGCCATGGGCGTAGAAATACCCGGCGACAACCCGGCCATAGAGATATTTACCAAGGTGGTGGATAATTCTACTTATGGGCCCCTGGCGCCGGTAGCGCAATACAAGTTAGGATTAGTGCTCAAGAGCGTTTTAAGGTATTATGAGGCAGAGGACGCCTTTAATAAAGTGATTTCTAATTATCCTACCAGCGAATGGGCCGAAGCAGCGAAATTCCAAATCGCTGCCTGCCGCGCTGCAGTTTCCCGCAGCCCCGATTATGACCAGTGGGCCACCAGCGAAGCCAAGGATAAATTTGAAGAGTTTATCCGAGAGCATCCGGACGCAGTCCTCTCCCGCGATGCCGAGAAGAGCATCGCGCAGTTGAAAGAGAAAGAGGCAGAGGCGAATTTCAATATCGGCCGTTTCTACGAAAAACAAAAGGCGGATGCCTCCGCCAAGATTTACTATCAGGACGTCATTGATCATTACGGAGATAGCCCTTGGGCAGCCAAGGCGCTAGAAAGAATGCAGGTATTGGAGAAGAAGAAATGATGATTTTCAGAAGTCAGAGGTCACCTGCCTGGCCGGTAGGCAGGGAGGTTAGAGGTCAGATTTTTCTGTTTTCTGTTTTCTCTTTTCTGTTTTCTGCAATCGCGGGATGCGGCTATACTACGCGCTCGGCGATTGCGACTAAGTATCGGACTATCTATATTACGCCCTTTGTAAATAAAATAGATATTACCCGAGAGGCGGATGTGGGCAGTAAATATAGAATCTACCGGCCGCAACTTGAGACGGATATCACCAATGCGGTGGTGAATAAGTTTCTCTTTGACGGAAATCTGAAACCGGTAAAGAGCGAATCTGCAGATGTAACTCTAAAGGGAGAATTGATAGAATTCCGCAAGGACCCCTTAAGATATGACGAGAATGAGAACGTCACGGAGTACCGCGTGAATATTGTGGTCAATATCAGTCTCTGGGATAACCGGGAAGGTAAATTATTATGGGAAGAGAAGGGTTTTACCGGCGATACGAGTTATTTTACCAGCGGCACCCAGGCGAAATCCGAGCCCCAGGCCATAAACGATGGCATCGCGGATTTGGCGCGCCGGATTGTTGAGCGCGCTGTGGAAGAATGGTAAATAGAGTTCCCAGCCTTTATCTGTTCCTTGGGCAGGACAGCCTCTCCAAAGACCTCAAACTAAAAAACATAAAGCAGGCTATTCTCGGGCCCGCGCTTGAGCCGTTCAATGCCGATATTTTATACGGCCGGGAATTGACCCTGGAGAAATTGCAGGAGAGATTCCTGGCTCTTCCGCTAAAGGCCGCGAAGCGGCTGATGGTGATCAGAGACGCCCAGGCCTTAAAAGAAGAACTGCGGGAATTTATCCTCAACTATGCCCTGAAACCTTCTCCTGGTTTGGTCCTGATTTTAGATTTTGCGCTGACAGACTCCAGAAGCGAATTTATCCAACGCCTGAAGAGGCACGCCCAAGTCGTACAGTTTAAAGAAAATGTTCAGCCGGATACGTTCCTTCTTTCCCGCCTGATCAACCTGAAGAAAGCGGATTATGCCTTAAGGGTTTTAAATCAACTTTTAAATAACGCAGAAAAGCCGGAATGGATTTTAGGAGGCTTAAGGTATGTCAGCGAACGGGATGTGGTCAACCCCCAGGAAAAAAGAAAAAGACTAAAACTGCTTTTGCATTGCGATATGGAAATCAAGACCGGCCGGCTCAAGCCAAGGTTCGCTTTAGAGAAACTCGTTGTGGGTTTATGCAGTCTTAGTTAGCCGTTGGGCGAGCCGCGATTTTTTGCGGTTAGCGGTTTTGGGATGGATAATTCTTTTTTTGGCTGCCTTATCCAGTTGCGAAAATACCTTTCCTAAGAAGGCCTTGGCCTCAGCGAGGTTGTTTGCCGAAACCAGCGCCTGAAATTTTTTTAACGTTTTTTTTAATTCCTGTTTTACCTTTAAATTACGCAGGCGCCTCTTTTTGTCTTTGCGCTGCTGCTTTCGGGAAGTCTTTCTTCTGGGCATATCTTCCTCCGTAATTGTAGGCAATTTTATCATAAGCGATTAGTTATGTCAATAAACAAATCTCTGCATGACGAATCCCAGCGAAACATTGCTAAATCCGCAAGCGTGATCGGAATTGCTACGCTTTCTTCGCGCATCTTGGGTTTTTTAAGAGACATCGTTATCGCGCGGCTTTTCGGCGTGTTCTCTTTGGCCCAGGCCTTTGTGATCGCCTTTAAAATCCCGAATTTATTCCGCGATTTACTGGGTGAAGGCGCCAGCAATGCCGCGTTTGTGCCGGTATTTAGTGAATATCAGCTCCGGCACAGCAAAGAAGAATTCTGGGAGTTGGCCAACGTGGTCTTGAGTTTACTTCTGGTGGGCTTAAGCGCCATTACGCTCTTGGGCATTATCTTTTCGCCTCTGATCATCCGTATTATTGCGCCCGGCTTTGTCCTGGATCCTGCTAAGTTAACCACCACGATTAAGTTGACCCGCATCATCTTCCCCTACATCATTTTAATCTCTTTAGCCGCTTATGCTATGGGTCTTCTAAATTCTCTCAAACATTTTGCTGTGCCGGCATTTGCGCCCTGCCTTTTGAATATTTCTATTATCGTCTTTGCGCTTATTTTTGGCGAGAGCATCAAAGGCCTGGCCCTGGGCGTCTTGCTAGGCGGAGTCCTCCAGTTGGCCATCCAAATTCCGGTATTATATAAAAAGGGTTTTCGGATGAAACTGCCCAAGACCCTGCGCCATCCCGCAGCCAAGACTATCGGCCTCTTGCTGCTGCCGCGGGTTTTCAGTTCCTGCGTCTATCAACTGAATAATTTTGTGGATTCTATATTCGGTTCGCTCGCCTGGATTGTAGGCGAGGGAGGCGTGGCCATATTGTATTTTTCCTACCGCCTGATTCTTTTTCCTCTGGGGATTTTTTCCACCGCGCTTTCCCAGGCCATCCTGCCTACCTTTTCCACTCAGGCCTTAGCCGAAAGCCACGACAAATTAAAGGAAACTCTGTCCTTTGGCCTGCGCGCCACATTTTTCCTGCTCCTACCGGCATCAGCGGGCCTGATGGCCTTAAGCAAACCTATTATTGCTACGCTATTCCAAGGCGGCAGGTTTGACGCCTATTCAGCAGAACTTACCTCTGGGGCATTATTTTTCTATAGTATCGGCTTATTCGCCTATGGCTCCACGCGGGTATTACAGGCCTGTTTTTTTGCGCTCAAAGATACGCTCACCCCGGCAAAAATTTCTTTTTTGGCCCTCATCCTCAATATCCTTTTTAACTCTCTGCTGATGTTTCCCATGAAAATCGCCGGTCTGGCCTTGGCTACGTCCATTTCCGGTATAATTAGTTTTTTCTTCCTCTTTTCTATATTAAGAAAAAGGCTGCGCCCTTTTAGAATTAGCGAGATGGTTAATTCTTTCTTGCGTATCGTCTTGGCCAGTGTCGCTATGGCCGGGGTCTGTTCTTTTCTCTCTAGAAAGAGCATCCTGCAGCTCCCTGGTCGGATAGGTGCATTTGCCAATTTAGGCCTTATGCTTATCGCCGGTTGTCTCGCCTATATATTTTTCTGTTTTATTTTTAGAGTCAAAGAGATGAGGCAGGTTCAGCAATGGATATTCAGCAAGATTTAAAAAATCTTCCCCGTGCGCCGGGCGTTTATCTCTTTAAGGACGCCCAAGGCAGGATTATTTATATCGGCAAGGCCAAGTCCTTAAAACAGCGCGTAGAGAGTTATTTTAAGCGCCCCGCGGATCAGAAGACGCAGGCGATGGTTTCTAAAATTGCCCGCATAACCTATCAAGTTACGGCCTCAGAAAGCCAGGCCGAGATTCTGGAAGCCAGTCTCATCAAAGAAAATCAGCCGCAATATAATATTGACCTCAAAGACGATAAATCTTTCCCTTGGATCAGAATTGCGCAGGGAGAATTCCCTCTGGTCTGCCTTTACCGGAGGAAGGGCGCTAAATTAACAGAGCAGGCATTATATTTTGGGCCTTATACCAATGTGAAATTGTTGCGCCAGGCCTTTAAAATGATGCGTAGGATTTTTGGCTTCCGCTCTTGCAAAATTTTACCCAAAAAGCCCTGCCTCTATTACCGGCTCAAACTCTGCCCTGCGCCTTGCGCCGGAAAGATAAGCCGACGGGATTATTACCGGCTCATCAAGCAGATAGAATTGTTCCTGGAATCAAAATATGCAGAATTATTAACTGCGCTTTCGCAGGAGATGCAGAAGCTTTCAGGAGAGAAAAGGTTTGAAGAGGCAGCGGCAGTGCGCGACCGCATCCAGGCCTTAAGCGCCATGGGGGAAAATGCCCGTCCTGCCAGCAGCCAGTATGAATTAGAGGATTTAAAGAAAATCTTCAAATTGAAAAGATTGCCGCTACGTATCGAGGCTTTCGATATTTCCAATATCTGCGGCAGAGAGGCCACTGGTTCCCTGGTCAGTTTTTATAGAGGCAAAGCGGACAAAAACAATTACCGCAGGTTCCGCATCAAGGCCGTAACCGGAATTAACGATTATGAAATGCTTCAAGAGGTCCTCCAGCGCCGCTACCTGAGGCTGAAGAGAGAGCACCTGGCCTTACCGGACTTAATCCTTATTGACGGCGGCAAGGGGCACCTCTGTGTAGCCAAAGATATACTAGAAAAATTAGGGCTGGATATTCCTCTAGTCAGTATTGCCAAGGATAGAGAAAATATATATCTTAAAGATGCCTCCAGGCCGCTGAGACTAAAAGAAGATAGCCCAGCCTTGAATCTAATCCGCAGGGTTCGCGATGAGGCGCACCGGTTTGCGCTGAAGTATCACCATCTCTTGCATAAAAAAAAGACAATCGGTAAATGACTCCTTTTGCCAAGAAAGTTTATCAGGCGGTATTAAGCATACCCCTAGGCGAGGTACGCACCTACCAGTGGGTAGCCAAAAAAGCAGGCCGGCCAGGTGCCTGTCGTGCTGTAGGCCAGATCTTAAAAAAGAATCCTTACCCTCTGATTATCCCTTGCCATCGCGTAGTCGCCTCTGGCGGCGGACTGGGGGGTTATCAGCAAGGTAAGAAAATGAAAAGATTGCTTTTAGATTTGGAGAGACAGATTAAGAATATAATGTTATAATAAATCCAGGAGGTGTCTGATGAATATAAAGGATTTATTAAAGGAGATGGTAGATAAGAACGGTTCGGATCTATTTTATCGCGCCGGCGGTCTGCCGCATCTAAGGCTGGATGGTAAAATCATACCTTTGAGAGATAAGGCCTTGACGGTAGAGGATGTGGCCAAGACCGTGGAAGAGATTACTCCGCCGCGATTGAAAGATGTCTTAAAGACATCTTTTGATATAGATTTTGCCTTGTATTTAGACGAATTTGAACGCCGGTTCCGCATCAGTATATTTATGCAGAGAAATTATCCCTCCCTGGTCATCAGAAACGTCCTGCCCTATGCCAGAAAATTTGAAGAACTGAATCTACCCGCGGATACCTTAAAGAAATTATCCCTGGAAACCAGAGGTCTCGTCCTTTTGACCGGTAGCGCGGGCAGCGGCAAATCCACGACCATTGCCAGCATGATTGAATATATAAATGAGAACTGCCAGAAGCACATCCTTACTGTAGAAGAGCCCATTGAGGTTACTTTTAAAGATAAAAATTCCACCATTAACCAGAGAGAGGTGGGTCTGGACGTGGTGTCCTATCAAGTGGCCCTGCGCGCCTTTACCCTGCAGAGCCCGGATGTAATCTATATTGGTAATATCCGGGATCAGGAAACTATGGCCGCGGCCCTGACTGCAGCCGAGACCGGGGTTTTAGTCTTAAGCACCCTGCATACCATTAATGCCTCGCAGCCCGTAGAGAGGATCATCAACTTTTTCCCGCCGCACCAGCACGAACAGGTGCGCATACAGCTTTCCTTTCTCTTGAAGGGCGTAATTTCCTTGAGGTTAGTGCCGCTAAAGGATAAATCCGGCCGTATACCCGCCTACGAAAGCATGCTTTTGACGCCGACCGTCAGCCGACTGATCAGAGAAGGGAAGGTCTGGGAAATACCTCACTATATTGATGAGGGCGCGGTATTCGGGATGCAGTCTTTTACCCAGTCCTTGCTTAAATTGGTCAAGGAAGGCAAGGTTACCGAAGAGGAGGCAGGTAACTTTGCGGATAACAAAGACGAATTTATCCTGGTGCTAAGAGGCATCAAGAGGACATAAAAAGGAGCGCAGATGTTAGAAGATATCAAACTGAGGATTTCGTCCCTTTTTACTCGCCTAGAAGAATTAAGAGGCTATCTTTGACATAGATAACCTGAAGAAAAAAATAGATGACCTCTCCAGCCGCATGTCCGCTCCCCATTTCTGGGATAAGGCGGAGAATTCTACCTCGGTAGTCAAAGAATTAAAAAGACTCAAGGCCCTGGTTGAACCTTGGAATAATGCCTCCCAGAAATATCAAGAATTAAGGGAACTCGCCGAGATTACTAAAGGCGAAGACCAGGATTTAATCACCGCCTTAAACGCAAATATAGAGATCCTCTCCGGCGAACTTGAGCGTCTAGAGTTCAGCGCTATGCTGGGCGGTGAGCTCGATAAAAATAATGCCATCCTGAGTATTAATGCCGGAGCAGGCGGAACCGAGTCCTGCGACTGGGTGGCCATGCTCTTACGGATGTATCTGCGCTTTGCCGAAAAGCACGGCTGGCAGGCCAGGACTATTGACCTCTTGCCGGGTGAAGAAGCCGGAGTTAAAAATATCACCGTCCTCATCGAAGGAGAGTATGCCTTCGGGTATTTAAAGGCAGAGCGCGGGGTGCACCGCCTAGTGCGTATCTCTCCTTTTGACGCGAATAAACGCCGGCACACTTCTTTTGCTTCGGTAGATGTAATCCCGGAAGTGGAAGAAGATAGAAATGTGCAACTCAAAGATCAGGACCTGCGTATTGAGGTATATCGTTCTAAGGGCGCAGGCGGCCAGAGCGTAAATACTACGGATTCGGCAGTCAGGATTACGCATCTGCCGACGGGCCTGGTGGCGCAATGCCAGAACGAGCGCTCGCAGCATCAAAACAAACAGACTGCGCTTAAAATTCTGAAGGCGCGCATTTATGAACGGGAAAGAGAAAAAAAGGAAGAGCAACTTCTCAGGCAGTACGGCACCGACAAGAAAAAAATTGAATGGGGCAGCCAAATCCGCTCTTATGTGATGCACCCCTATAATTTAGTCAAGGACCACCGCAGCGAATACCAGACCCCAGACGTAGAGAAGGTCATGGACGGCGGACTGGATGAATTTATTGAGGCGTATTTGAAAAATCAAAAATTAAAAATCAAAAATTAAAAATATGTTTGCTTTAATAAAAAGACAAATCTTAAAGCAAAAGCAAAATGTCATCGGGAAGAAATTCCCTTCGGCGAATATCGTCCTGCATCCGGAGATGCCCAACCCCTCTATTAATAAAATGGTGGAGTTGGCCAAGACCGTAGAGAGAGTAAATTCTCTGGAGCCTCGGGTCAGCGCCCTTACGGACGCCCAGTTGCGCCAGAAGACAGATGAATTTAAAGAGCATCTTTCAAAGAAAGCCAAGGTTTACCAGCAGGAGATAGAGGAATTAGAAGGCGCAGTGGCTGCCAGCGCCATCCCGGAAGAAAAAGACCGGATTAAGGAAAAGTTGAAACTGGCCACCAATAAAATCTTTGAAGAAATTCTACCCGAGGCCTTTGCGGTAGTAAGAGAGGCCGCCAAACGCACTATTGGCCTGCGGCATTTTGACGTGCAACTTGCCGGCGGGGTAGTCCTGCATGAAGGAAAAATCGCGGAAATGGCTACCGGAGAAGGCAAGACCCTGGTGGCGACCCTCCCGGCATACCTGAATGCCCTCTTGGGCCGCGGGGTGCATATTGTGACGGTGAATGATTATTTGGCTAAGCGCGACCGCGAATGGATGGGCCCGATTTATGAATTCCTCGGGTTATCCGTCGGCGCGATACAACACGAGATGTCCGACGAGCAGAGAAAAGTGGCCTATCATTGCGATATCACTTACGGGACAAACAACGAATTTGGTTTTGATTACCTGCGCGACAATATGAAGTATGCTTTAGAGGACCTGGTGCAGCGACCTTTTTATTATGCCATTGTGGACGAGGTAGATTCCATTTTAATTGATGAGGCCAGGACCCCGTTGATTATTTCCGGGCCGGCTGAAGAGTCTACGGAGAAATATTATATTATCGATAAAATCGTCCCCCGGCTTAAAGGGAGGATAATTTTAGAGAAGGATCAAATTGAGGCAAAATATAAGGGAGAGGACCTTTCTAAGGGGTTTGATTATATCGTTGATGAAAAGGCCCACACCGCGCATCTGACTGAAGAAGGGGAGCCTAAGGTTTGCTCCTTGCTGGGCATCGCTAATCTGCATGACATGGAAACAATGGAGTGGCGGCATCACATTATTCAGGCCCTGCGCGCGCACAACCTTTACAAAAGAGACGTGGATTATGTGGTCAAAGACGGCCAGGTAGTCATTGTGGATGAATTTACCGGCAGGATGATGCCGGGGAGGCGCTGGTCAGACGGCCTGCATCAGGCAGTGGAGGCAAAGGAGAATTTAAAGATTGAGCGGGAAAACCAGACCTTGGCCACGATTACCTTCCAGAATTATTTCCGGATGTACGAAAAATTAGCCGGCATGACCGGCACCGCTTTTACCGAGGCAAACGAGTTTAAAAGCATCTACCAATTGGACGTCGTAGTCGTACCGACAAACCGGCCGCTCATCCGCACCAATTATGCGGATTGCATCTATAAGACCGAGAAAGAAAAATTTGCTGCCGTGGTGGAGGAGATCGCCGAACTTTACAAGTTAGGCCGTCCGGTATTAGTGGGCACTATTTCCATTGATAAATCCGAGGTGCTCTCCGGAATGTTAAAACGGCGCGGCATACCGCACCAGGTGCTCAATGCCAAATATCACGAAATGGAAGCCCAGATCGTGGCCCAGGCAGGTAGATATCAGGCAGTGACGATTGCCACGAATATGGCTGGCCGCGGCACAGATATTCTTCTTGGCGGGAATCCGGAATTTATGGCCCGGAATCTGGCCAGAGAAAAATTGAAGCCCGACGAGCCAAATTACAAAGAAGAATTCAAAAAAATATGGGAAAAATTTAAAGTGCAAACCGAGGCCGAGCATAAAAAAGTAGTTGAACTCGGGGGGTTGCACGTCTTAGGCACAGAGCGGCACGAGGCGCGCAGGATTGATAATCAGTTACGCGGACGTTCCGGTCGCCAGGGAGACCCAGGTTCTTCCAGATTCTATGTTTCTTTGGGCGATGACCTGATGCGTTTATTCGGCTCGGATAGATTAGTCGGGGTGATGGATAGGCTGGGATTGGAAGAGGGTCAGGTTATTGAGCACCCCTGGGTGAGTAAGTCCATTGAAGTCGCCCAGAGGCGCGTGGAGCAGCACAACTTTGAAATCAGAAAGCAACTGTTGGAATACGACAATGTCATGAATAAACAGAGGGAAGTGGTTTATGGCCAGCGCCGGGAAATCCTGGAGGGTTTTTCTTTAAAGGAAGATGTCCTAGATGCCCTGGATAAGATTTTAGAGGGGATTATCGCCGAGTATTTAAGCGATACCGGAGAGTGGGATATCCCAGGACTGTGGAGTGAAATAAAATTAAGGTTCGGCCTGGAGGCGGATAACGCCCTTCTTTCCGGAACTAATAGGCAGGAGGTAAAAGCATCTATTTATGAGAAACTCCAGCAGACCTACGCAGAAAAAGAAGCCGCCTTGGGCCTTCAGATGATGCGGCAGTTAGAGCGTATGGTATTTTTGCAGATCATTGACAGCAAATGGAAAGACCATCTCTATGCCATGGATTATCTGCGCGAGGGCATAGGCCTGCGTGCCTATGGGCAGCGCGATCCCCTGATAGAATATAAGCGCGAGGCCTTTGAGATGTTTACACAAATGGTCTCCGGCATAGGAGAAGAGGCGGTAGAGATGATTTTTAAATTACAGCCGGCAAAACCGGAAAGGTTCCGAGGGGTCTTCAGTTCCGTCTCACAAGAGTTTGTGCATCCGCAGGTAACCCAGCCGCAAGCGCCTCTAGAAGAGTCTCCTCAGGAAGCCCAACCTACTCCTGCCCCAGCCCCGAAACAGACCCCGCAAGTAGCCGGCCCCAAGGTCGGCCGCAATGACCCCTGTCCGTGCGGGAAAAGAGATCCCGCCACAGGCAAGCCCATTAAATATAAAAAATGTTGTTATCCAAAATATGGTTAGTAAGCAAAAAATAAAAGATTGGTAGAAGCAGGTAAGATTTTCGGGAATTGTTATAAATTGTATAACTTCTTAAAAATACTTGA
>CAZKSS010000028.1:0-14059 GCA_964555545.1 uncultured Planctomycetales bacterium | reverse complement strand
AACAAATCCAAAACCCAAAATCCAAATGTTCTAAACACACCTTGTTTTGAGTTTTGTGTTTTGAATTTTGAGTTTGTTTACAGTTTAGGGTTTCGGATTTAGGGTTTATCACTATAATACCTTCTTTAATATTTTGATAAATCTCTCATTTTCCTTCTTCGTCCCGACGGTGACGCGGATAAAATTCTTAAGGCCATATTGCTTCATATCCCGCACAATCACTCCATATTTCAGCATCTCCTTAAATACAGAAACTCCGTCTCTGGCCACGTCAATGAGGATAAAATTAGTGACGCTCGGCACATAGGCAATACCCATGCTGCTTAAGGCATCATAAAGGTAATTCTTACCTGCTAAAATTACAATTCTCGTCTTGGCTAAAAATTTCTTATCCTCTAGCGCTGCGGTGGCGGCTGCCTGCGCCAGCAAATTAACGTTAAAAGGCTGCCGCGCGATTTCCATATAAGAAGCAAACTCGGCTCTGGCGAGCGCATAACCCACGCGCAGACCGGCCAGCCCATAGGCCTTGGAAAAGGTCTTTAAGACAATCACATTTTTATCTTTGAGGTAACTGAGGCTATTGGGAAAATCATCCACATCAATAAAAGTATCGTAGGCCTCATCCAATACCAGCAATACCTTCGCCGGTAAATCTCGCATAAAATCTCCAAGTTCAAACCTGGTGACGTACGTGCCGGTAGGGTTATTGGGATTAGAGATGAAGATCAATTTGGTATTCCTGCCAATTTTTCTTTTAATCGACGACAAATCGTATTTAAAATACCTCAAGGGCAGGGTAACTACGCTGCGGCCTTTGACCTGGGAGATAATCTTATATTCCAAGAACGTCCCATCCGAGGTGATGATCTGCTCATCTTCCTCCACAAAGGTCTTGATAATAATATCAATCAACTCGTCCGAACCGTTACCCAAGACAATATTCGTCGGCTGGAGGTTCAGCACCTTGGCGAGTTTTTTCTTTAAATAAAAGCCGTGGCTATCCGGATAACGGTTGAGATTACCCAAATTCTTCTTGATTGCCGCTACTGCCTTGGGACTAGGGCCTAAGGGATTTTCATTTGAGGCGAGTTTAACTATTTCTTTCAAACCCAGTTGTCTCCTGATCTCCTCTATGGGCTTACCAGCCTCATATGGGTCAATACTCAAAATATGTTTTCTGACTAAAGTCAAAATTATTCTCCTATCGGATAAGAACCCAGGATTTTAAAGATTTGGCACTTATCTTCTAATTCGCTCATCGCCCTTTTCACCCGGGGTTCATCTTTGTGTCCTTGTAAATCCACGAAGAAATAGTAATCCCAGGCCTTTCTCTTGGAAGGCCGGGATTCAATTTTCGTCAGGTTAATCTTATTTTTCTTGAACGGCACCAGCATATCATGCAAGGCACCCACCCGGTCTTTTATGGAGAACATCAGCGATGTCTTATCGCACCCGGTCTGAGGTACTTCGTTCTTACAGATGACCAAGAAACGCGTAATATTATGCGGAGAATCCTCTATGTCGGAAGCCAAGACTTTTAGTTTATAAACCCGCGCGGCCAGAGAAGAGGCAATGCAGGCGCTGTTTTTTTCTTTGGCGGCAATCTGGGCGGCGCGCGTGGTGCTGGAGACCTCTATGGTCTGCACGCCAGGCAGATTCTCCTGTAGCCACAAGCGACATTGTCCTAAGACATTCGGGTTAGAATAGAGCCGTTTGATTTTATTTTTCGCGCCACTAGCCAAAAGATTATGCGCAACATCCAGCACAATCTGGGCGCAAATTTTTAAATCCGAATCCATAAACATATCTAAGGTGTAGTTGATTACGCCTTCAATGGAATTCTCTATCGGAACAACGCCGTAATCAGCATAGCCGCGCTCCACCTCCGTAAAGACGTCGGCGATGCTATCGGTAGGGACATATTCCACCTGCGAGCCGAATCTCTTCAGGGCTGCCAAATGCGTGAAACTGGCCTGGGGCCCCAGATAGGCAATCTTCAGTGGCTTCTCCAGAGACAGACTCGAAGACATAATCTCGCGGTAAATCGCCTCCAGTGCCCCTAAATTCAAGGGGCCTTGATTTAGCGCAGATATCTTTTTTAAGACTTCCCTTTCGCGGTCAGGCGCGTAAATGCTCTTGCCCTCCCGCTGCTTTATCTTGGCTATTCCCAAGGTAATCCTGGCACGCATATTCAGAAGTTTGATTATTTTTTTATCTATACTATCAATTTTCTGGCGTAGATTCTTGAGGTTCATTTAATCCCTCCACTTGTTTGGAAAAATCTTCCATTTTCGGCAATTCTTCCAGCGACTTTAATCCGAAATATTCTAAAAATTGCCTGGTTGTCCCGAATACATGTGGCCTTCCTGGGGCTTTCTTACGGCCGGTGATACGGATGAGACTCTTTTCTAAAAGACTGCCTATCACTCCATCCACATTTACATTTCTTAAACTCTCAATCTCCAGTTTAGTCAAAGGTTGTTTATAGGCAATGATGGCTAATGTCTCTAATGCCTGTTTGGATAACCTTTCCACCTTGCGCTCTTTATAGAATTTTTTCAAAAAGGGCGCAAAATTATTGGCAGTGATCATGCGAAAACCGCCGGCAATCTCTACTACCCGCATCCCCCGGTTTTGGTTTTCGTAATCCGCACTTAACTCTTCTATCACCAGGCGAATCTGATTGGTGTCATAACCATCCAGGACTTTCTTAAACTGCTCTAAGGCAATGGGCCGGTCGCTGGAAAAAAGCAACGCCTCAATTACTGCCTTGACATTATCTTGCGACATGGCTAAGGTGACTTTTTCTGTTGGTAAACTTCGTTTAATAAATCTTCGGTAGTCTCAATATCAGGAGATCTCTCTAAGGCCCTCTTAATCATATTCACAGCCTCGGCCTTTTTATACTCTAACTGCATTAACACCGCCAAGGCCTCTGCTTCGATATCCGCAGCCAGCGCCTGCGGCTTTTTTATCTCTCCGTCGCGGATAAGGGCGAACTTACCGACCTTGTGCTGTAGTTTGGCAATAATCTCCCTCGCCCTCTGTTGGCCGATACCCGGCAGAGACCTCAAGAAATTCATATCTGCTTCATCAATGGCTCGGGCGATTTGCGAGATGGGCTGGTTTAGGGCCTTCAGCGCTGCCCTCGGTCCGATACCAGAGACGGTAATGAATATTTCAAAGAATTCTTTTTCCACGTCGTTTAAGAAACCGATTAAGACGGGTGTCCCCTTAGACGGCTCAACCTGAAAATAATGGTAGGTGACCAGACTGATGTCCCCCTCAGGCGTTAAGTTATCATCGACCCTCTGCATCACTGCCTGCGGCACTAAGACTTCGTAGGAAATCCCGCTGACATCAACTACCAAATAATTTGTGCCCTTTTCAATAATTTTTCCGGAAATTCTGGCAATCATCCCTCGACTCCCTTCAGTCGTGCTTCGATTACACTCAGCACGATGGTGAGCAAGCAAAGCGCGTCGAACCATCGCTCGGGATGACCCTCAAGCGAAGTCGAATGGGTCATACTTTGCTTCTTATAATATAACTATGCGCAATGGCTAAGGCCAAGGCGTCGGTGACATCCATAACTTTAGGCAATGTCTTCAGGCCGAGCATTTTTGCGACCATCTTTTGGACTTGATATTTAGCGGCATGCCCCCTGCCGACAATCGCCTTTTTTATGCGCGTGGCCCCGTATTCAATCAAGGGGACCTTCTCTTCTGCCGCCAGTAAACAAATAACTCCCCGCGCCTGGCCTAAGATATAAGCCGTAGTCGGATGCCGATAGTGAGAATAAATTTTTTCTAGCACCAGGCAATCCGGGTGGGTATCAGAGATCAATTTTCCTATGGCGCGGTATATCCGCTCTAAGCGCTGGGCCAATGCCTCTTTCGCGGAGGTCTTGACAATTCCGGCCTCTACCACCGCTAATTTAAAATTCTGCGCATCAATAACGCCGTATCCGGTAATAGTCAAGGCTGGATCAATGCCTAATATCCTCATGATGAGGCTGCCTGTTCTAAAATCTCATCGGGTATATCAAAGTTGGCATAGACCTGCTGCACATCGTCGTGTTCCTCTAATGCTTCCATCAACGCTAATAGTTGTTTTGCCTCACCACCGACAACTTTAATACTTGAAGAAGGAATCATCGTGATCTCCGCATCCAGGCACTTTATGCCTTTGGCCTCAATGGCCTGCTTTACCTTCTCAAAATCCTGCACCGAGGTAGTAATTTCATAATTTTTCTCGTCGGATTTAAAATCTTCGGCACCGGCCTCTAAGGCAATGGTCATTAAGGCGTCTTCCTGGGCCTGGTTCTTCTCAATCAGCAAATAACCTTTTTTGGCAAACATCCAGGCCACAGAGCCGGCACCCGCCATATTTCCGCCTTTCTTGGACATCACGTTGCGCAGTTCCGCCGTGGTGCGATTCTTGTTGTCGGTCAGGGCCTCAATTAAAATCGCCACGCCTCCGGGGCCGTAGGCCTCATACATTACTGCCTCATAAACTACTCCCGGCAGTTCGCCCGTACCACGCTTAATCGCCATCTTCACATTATCCGAAGGCATATTAAACTCTTTTGCTCGGGCAATGGCAGTGCGCAATTTTGGGTTGGTATCGGGGTTGCCTCCGCCTTCACGCGCGGCCACGGTGATCTCCTTGATAATCTTGGTGTAGGCGGCTCCTTTTTTGGCATCCGCCGCCATTTTTTTACCCTTGTTCGTTTTCCATTTTGAATGTCCAGACATAACTTCCTCCTCTATTAAAACAGCTAATAAAACTCTAAATCCTAAACTCTAAATCCTAAACAAATCCCAAACCCAAAATCCAAATGTTCAAAACCTGCTTTGTTTTGAGTTTTGTGTTTAGAGTTTTGAGTTTGTTTAGAGTTTAGGGCTTCGGGTTTAGGGTTTAGGTTCATTTTTATATTTCATTAAGTAGGGCAGGCAGGATAAGCCGGGTTCTGTGTGGATACGATTATCCGCATCCGAAAGTGGCCATTTCTCTAAAGGCCGACGTTGCCGTCAGGCTTTAAGCAGTCTACCCGAGATTATTCACGTGCCGGACCAGCGCGTTGTCCGCCAAGTTCGGTGGCGGACTCATCTCCTATTGGACCTTGCTCCGCGTAGAGATTGCCCCGTTTCACCCCGCCAATGATTTGTGGCGGGCTCGTCTCTGTGGCTCTGATCCTCCTCGACAAAATGCCGAGGGATGGGCATTACCCATTACGCTAATCCTCTGGAGCCCGGACTTTCCTCCCGCCACTGAATCAATGGCGGGCAGCCACGTCCTGCCTACCCCTAATTATCGAAGAACCTTCCTGACGCTTGCTTCTTTTATGGCCTGGGCAGCTAATCTATCCGCGCTACGATTATTTTCGCGGCCAATATGCTTTAGAGAAATCTGCCTAAAACCTGACATCAGGTGTACTGCCTGATTGTATAAACCTAATATATTATGGTTCTTTATCTTATATATTTTCTTTAACTGCCGATAGAGAAGTTCGCTGTCAGTATTAATCCTTAGATTTCCTGCCTTAAGCAGCAGCGCTTCCTGCAGCGCATAAATTAAGGCAGTGTATTCAGCCACATTATTAGTGGTATTGCCGATGAAACTAGAAATGTGCTTCACTATTTTTCCATCTGCGTAGATAACCACACCTATCCCACTGGGACCCGGGTTACCCTGGGATGCGCCGTCAATATAAATATCAAATGTTTTCATCGGGGATATACAATATCCTGTTACATACCTCGCAGGCGATCAGACGTTCGTACATCCGAATGAGGTTGATCACCTGCGGCGGGACAAACATATTACAGCCTTTGCAGGAATTATCTTTTACTCCGACTATGGCCAGCCCGTCGCGACTGACCAGAATTCTTTCGTATTGGCTTAATATTTTAGGGTCGATATTAGGTGCGATCTGCTTCCTCTGCGCCTCTAATTGTGCAAGCCGGTCGTCAATTTCCCTTACTCTCTCTTCTATCTTTTTTTTCTGTCCCAGAAAGACCTGCTCCTCATTTTTTAGCCTCTGTTTCTCGTTTTCTGTCTCAACTTTAGTCTGCTCAGAGAGATCCATTACTTCTAGAATCTTATCTTCCACCAAAGAAGCGTCGGCTGAGGCATCCTTAATCTGCTGCAGCATCGCCGCATACTCTTTGTTAGTCTTGAGGGTATAAAGCTGGCTTTGTAGTTTTTTGATCCCCTCTTCTTTGGAGGCCAATTCTAATTCCTTGTCTTTACGTTGCTTCTGTAAGTCCAAAAGGGCTTTTTCCAATTCGGCGAGATGTTTTTGCTTCTCCTGGAAAGCAGTTTCTAGGGCCTTTATTTCTGCCGGCTTGGCGTCCTTTTCCGCCCGTAAAGCATAAATCTCGGTGTCTACCTTCTGTAATTCTATGAGGCTAGTGATCTGCGATTTTAAATCCGCTATCGGCACTTTTTCCTTTTTTAGTGGTGGGCGTAATTGGAGTTGAACCAATGACCTCGTGCATGTGAGGCACGCGCTCTAACCAACTGAGCTATACGCCCGAAATTCTCAAACTGGGCCCAGAAGGACTCGGACCTCCGACCAAGTGATTATGAGTCACCTGCTCTACCGCTGAGCTATGGGCCCGAATTTTCAACAGTTCATAGCCCATAGCGAATCCGCCAACGCTTTGTGGCGGAGAGCTATGGGCCCGGTATTATTTAGAGACAAGCGTAACTTTATATAATACTATCAGAAAGAGTATTTGGCAAGACAAAATTTGCGGAAACTTTTACCTTGATTTAAATATCTGCGGTTGTAAAATAACGACTAAGGAGAAGAAGGGTGAAAATAAATCTCGCCAAATCCGCGGGCTTTTGCTTCGGGGTAAAAAGGGCGCTGGACATTGCTTTGGAAACCGCAAAATCAACGCCGCAGGTCTATATGCTCGGCGACATCGTGCATAACGAGGATGTCGTCAGGGAGGTGGAGAAATCAGGGATTAAGAAGATAGAGAAACTCGGCAAAGGCAGAGGCAAAACCTTGCTCATCCGCGCCCATGGCAGCGCACGACAGACCTTCGTTAATGCCCGGCGCCGCGGCTGGCATATCGTTGATGCCACCTGCCCGATGGTTAAAGAAATTCATCAGATTGCCCAAGATATGGAAGAAAAGGGCTACAAAGTTATCGTCATCGGCGATAGAAAACACGACGAGGTGCAGGGTATTGTCGGGCAATTAAAAGGCAAGGCAGTGGTGATTGATGATATAAAACGCATCCCCTTCAAGATAATCAAAAGGATAAAAAAGGCCGCAGTGGTGGTACAATCTACGCAGAACCTGCAAAAGGTCAGGGAGATCTTGGCGGTCTTGAAATCACAGGTCAAAGAACTGCGCTTTTTTAATACTATCTGTAAGCCTACGCGCCTGAAACAGGAAGAGATACGTGCAATGCCTTTAGAGAACGAAGTAATGATTATTATCGGCTCCAAAACCAGCGCCAATACCAAGAGACTCTATGAAATATCCCGCTCCATAAACCCGCGCAGTTATTGGGTGAGCAATAAAGAGGAAATAGAGCGTGCTTGGTTTAGAGGGGTAAAGTCTGCAGGAGTTACTGCCGGTGCATCCACTCCCGAATTAACCACCCAGGCGATAATCGACAAAATAAGCAAAATAGGAAAAGAAACCTTAGGGACAGTCCCCTAGGGTATGGCTACGGTATAGCTATGACGGGGACAGTCCCTAGTATTCCCGCTGGTGGGCAATAGTCATATCTAGAAAACTACGCAGCCTGCGGGAACGGGTAGGGTGTCTAAGTTTCTTTAAGGCCTTGGCTTCAATCTGGCGCACCCTCTCCCTGGTCACCTTGAAGATATTGCCTACCTCCTCCAGGGTGCGCGGACAACCGTCAATTACGCCAAAGCGTAAGACTAGAATCTTTTTTTCCCTCTCGGTAAGCGTATTTAAGGCCGAGCCAATTTCTTCCTTGAGCATTGAACGCACTGTGGCATTGGCCGGAGATACGGCTTTCTTGTCTTGGATAAAATCTCCGAAATGCGTATCCCCTTCGTCACCGATGGGCATCTGTAAAGATATCGGCTCCTGGGCAATCTTTAAGATAGTCTTTACCTTATCTTGAGGCAGGCGCATTTTCTGCGCAATCTCTTCGGGCGTCGGTTCACGGCCGTTCTGCTGGACAAAGATACGCGACAGCCGAATGATCTTGTTTATGGTCTCAGTCATATGCACCGGAATCCTGATCGTGCGCGCCTGGTCCGCGATAGAACGGGTAATCGCCTGCCGGATCCACCAGGTCGCATACGTGGAGAACTTATAACCCCGTTTATATTCAAATTTTTCCACCGCCCGCATTAAACCGATATTGCCTTCCTGGATTAAGTCCAGAAACGACAAACCCCGGTTAGTATACTTTTTAGCGATACTCACCACCAGCCGCAGGTTTGCCTCCACGAGTTGTTTCTTGGCGCGGTTGAATTTCATGTGCGTGGACTTAATCAGTTTGATTTCTTCCTTTATTTTAGCGTAGGGCTCATTCAGACGTCGGAAGACCTTATGCCTGCGGCTATTGAACTGATTAATCTTCCTTCTAGACTTGGTTTGCGCCTTCTGCCTTTGGATGTAATCCACTTCCCTCACCAGGTTGCCGAGCCGGCGCACGGCAATCTCAATTACCGAGGTCACAAAATTAAATTGTAAAATCAGGTTAGCGCATTTAGTATCACTGCGCGTGCCTTTCAGCCGCTGGTAAACGCGCTTAATCCTTCTTAAGGCGTTTCCTTTCTTCGCCTTGATATCTTCTTTAGTTACCTCTTCCAAATTTAACTTGCCCTCTAAGATATCCTCGGCCACGGCGATCACCTGGCTGCGCACAAAGCGGTTGGCCAGGGCTGCGCGCTTAAATTTTTCCTCGGTATCCTCTATCTTCTTGGCTAATTCTATTTCGTGTTCGCGGGAAAGCAGGGAAATGGAGCCCATCTGTTTCAGATACATCTTCACCGGGTCATCCAAAGGCAGAAACCTCTCCTCTACCTTCATCTGTTCGGCTAAGGCATCCTCTTTTTGCGCCTCAATAGTCTTGACCGTCTCTTTTTCCTCCTGGCTTTCGATAAGTTGGATGTCTTCCTTGCCTAAGAGTTCAAAGATCTGGTCTATGTCTTCGGAAGACGAAATATCTTCTGGCAGGAGTTCATTTACTTCATCGTAAGTCAGGAACCCCTTTTGTCTGCCTAAGGCGATAATTTTTTCTACATCTTTCCTGGCAAATTCTTTCCTCTTCATCTTCTACCTCTGCTTAATTAATTCGTGGAATTGCTGCATCAGGCGGTTAAGTTTCTCCTCGTCTCCTGAGTCTTGAGCGGTCTTAATCTCCTCGTGCAATTGCTGCCTTTTGGCCTTGAGTCTCTCATTCTTTAAACGCTGGATACAATCGTTAAGAACCCTTTCTTTGTCGTCTCCGGATATCTCCGGCAGAAATGTGCTCTCGCAGATCACCTGTAAAATATCTGTATCCAGATGATTGAGCAATTTGTGCGGTTCCGGCGTCTTGCCTTGTTCGAGGAGGTCAAACATTATAGAGACGATCCGAGAAATACGCTCATCCTGAAAATCCGCCGGCCCTAAGGACTCTCTGACGCGGTTGATGACTTCTACTTCTTCTAACATTAATTTAATTAGTAATTTCTCCGTCGGGTTTATATTGACGGCCTTCTGGGCAACTGGCCGGTTAAAATCCGGATAGACCCGCTCTTCTTTTTTTATCTTGCCTAATTCCACTAAGAGCGCATCTTCCTTAACATTTAATTCTTCGCTCAGCCGCTTAATGTATTCGGATTTTAGTACGGCGTTAGTAAATTTATTAATCGTAGTCAGCATCTCGGCGGAAATTCTGGCTTTGCCTTCTATCTCCTTCGCGCTATAGCGTACCTTTAAGACCTTCAGTTTATAGTCAAATAAATTCTGCGCCTGGCCAATTTTGGCTCTAAAATTTTCTATCCCGTTTTTGCGCACGAATAAATCCGGGTCAAAACCTGCGGGCAGAGAAACCACTCTGACATCCATCCCCTCTTCAATAAAAATATCCAAGGTCCTTAAAGTAGCCAGTTCTCCGGCCTTATCCGGGTCATAGACCATCACTACATTATGCGTGTATCTTTTCAAAACCCTGACCTGCTCCACGGTCAGGGCAGTACCTAAAGAGGCCACGATATTCTTTAACCCCTCTTGATAAGGCATGATAAAATCCAGGTAACCTTCCACCATCACCGCTAAATCATTTTCTCTGATAGCATCCTTGGCTAAAGGCAGGCCATAGAGATGCCTGCCCTTGATATAAATCGGCGTCTCCGGAGAATTCACATATTTGGGTAAACTTTCGTCTAAAACCCTGGCGCCAAAAGCCAGGACGCGCGATTTTATATCCAGGATCGGAAAGATCAGCCGATTACGGAAACGATCATAATACCCGCCGCCTTCCTTAGCTAAAACTAGGCCCGCCTTCTCTAACAAAGAAATACTAATATCTTTTGCCCTGAGGTAATTGATCAGGCCGTCCCATTTATCCAGAGCAAAACCCAATTTAAAACTCTTGAGCGTTTCTTCTTTGAGCCCGCGTTTTAAGAAATAATTTTTTGCCGCTGCGCCAGAAGCAGAATTTAAGAGATTTTGATAAAAAAGGGCGGCGAGTTCATTTACTTTGTAGAGTTGCGTGTTTAAGTTTACGGTCTTTAAATCCCGCTCTTCTGCCTGCGGTAAAACTATACCTGCCTTCTTGGCTAGAATCTCCACGGCCTCGGGAAATTCCAGGCGTTCATACTGCATGAGAAAACTAAAGGCGTTTCCGCCGGCGTTGCATCCGAAGCAATGATAGATCTGTCGGTCCGGAGAAACCATAAATGACGGCGTCTTTTCATGATGAAAGGGACACGCCGCCTTAAAATTCCTGCCGGCCCGTTTCAACGGGATATAGCCGGCAATAACTTCTACAATATCAATGCGGCTTAAAATATCTTCTAAGATATTTTGCGGTATGCGACCTACTGCCATAATTTAGCGCCTGATTCTGCGGAAGCCCGAACAGTTGATAGCCTGCAGTCTTTCTCCCGCACGTTTTTCTATGCGGTCTAAAATTAAATTTAGACCCAGCGTATCAGAAGAGATGTGGCCGGCAATCACGACATTAAGGAAGGCGTCTTTTACTTTCTTAAAATGCTCTTCGCTTAAATGCATGGAAACTAAGGTGCGGATGCCTTTCCGGTAAAGTTTGGGAAAAACTTCCTTTGAGCCTTCGGTGCCACCGGTCATCTCCACGAAAACTTTACCCACCGGCCCCCGGGGGTTGCCCAGGATAATGCGCGGCCCGGCATTTTCTTTTACGGCCTCTTGATATTCGGGGACTGCTCTTAAAATATCAAGAATATCTTCTACTTTCTTGGGCTTCTCTCTATTTAATAAGGCATTGATAAAATGTGAAGCATGGTTATCCGCCGGCGTATGCACGCAGATAAAAGGCATATCCAGCAGGCGCGCGGCATCTACTGACCGGGTATGGTTATTCGGCAGGACTCTTCTTTCTACCTCTTGCATCCTTTCTTCTAAAAGTTCTGCCGCTGTCTTTCTGGGTATGCCTGCCTTTACTAATAAGTCAACCTGCAAAGCCATCACTTTATAAAATTCTGCCCAGGCCCGGCCTTCAGGATGATGCGCGACTACCAAATCCAGGCCTTCCTCTTTACGGATTTTATCTGCCAATAATAATTCCGCGACCTCTATATCTATGCCGACTAAAATTTTTCCTATTTCCCTATCCGGCTCTCCATAAAGTATGGCGGTATCGGCATAAGACTTTATTTTGGACTTTTGCTGGCGGGGATCGCGCTCCTTGCCGAATTGCAAAATCTGTTGGTAAAGATATCCTAATCTCATTTACGGGTAAAATTCTCCTGGACCTCACGGATAGTCTGGTTGAATTTATCCTGAGGCATAAATTTAGAGACTAGACCCTCCCAGAGGCTGGCATAGGTATCCGCTGCAACCTTAAACAGGTATTTGCCCGAATAGGACTTCTGCACGCTATTCTTAAAGTAAGGGATGCTGGAAATCACTAAACTAAAGATAACCAGGCCCAAAAATAGGTAACCCCTGGCCAAGCCTAAGAGAAAACCTGCCCATTTGTTTAGATTGGGCACGGCCTCCATTTTGATAAACCTGTTGAAGATACTGCGTAATAATACAAATACCAAGTAGCCAACTATAGCCAAAATTAAAAAACAGACAAAATCCAAAAACTCCAAAGGCACGTTTTCCTTGGCGAAGACCAGCCGCTGCCTCACCCAATCCGATAAATGGGTATAATAATGCAAGGAAAGATAAATCGCCGCCAATGTCCCTAAGAATTTAAAGAATTCTATTGCCAGCCCGTTTTTTAGAGCGACGTAAACCACCCTAAAAAAGAGAATGACCGCAAAAACATCTACCCAGTTAAATTGCTTGAAGATATCCCAAGCCATCTTTGTCCTTTCTTAAGTGCTTATGGTAAAGGAGGTTATGAAAGGTAGAGAAAATTATCCTTTCAAGTATAACATATAAAGGTAGGGCTTGTCAAGGAAAGCGCTTTCTTTTTTCAGTAAGTATAGCACAAATTAAGGTTAGGAGGTGGTCTTGATCAAATAAATCACATTAAACACCGCTCCACCTACATTCGGAGAGCCATCGTTTCCCTGGACAACCACTGTCGCTTCCTTTTTATCATAACTAAGAAATGCCCTAAAGGTAATCCAGTTAGAATTACCAGACCACCCTCCAGAAAATCCCGTGGCCGGGGTTAAATCAAATGTCACTGGTTTATTCCCATCGTACCAATCTGCACCCGATTGACCCGGATCTCCGTTAGTAACCATTATTCTTACGCCCACAATTTCTTCGTTATTTCCTACTCGGGGAGGATCGCCAGCAATAAATTGCCAGGGCCATACTACAGATATCTCTTTATGGCTTATAGCCCAAACGTTAGTGGCTACTGTCGATGTCTTATCGTAGTGTAGCGTATCCCATTGGTCTCTACAATCTCCATTTATACATAACCTCTTGGCATTGATATCTCCCTTGCTCTTCCATGCTCCAGGGGGTGTTGCGCCGGTCATCTGTAAATTACCGTTTATCTCTAACTTTTGCTGCGGTGCCGCTGTTCCGATGCCGACATTACCAGTGGCATAAGTGGTGTCTGCATAAAGTCTGATATTGCGGACATTGCAATCATAAGACCCGCTGGTGGGTCCAAAACAGCTAAAATTATAAAGAATAATATCGTTTTTTTCATTGGTTCCCTGACTCCTGCCTGCGGCAATATATAATGCCCCCAAATCACCAACATCCTGATTATACGGCCCAAAGATATAATGGATAGTTTGTCCTTTATGCGAACCGCCATAATTTACATTGCTACTTAACATAATGTGGTTACTGTTACCCGTGACCTGGTTCTGAAGAAGGAGATTCGCTATGCCAGCAATATGCAGAGCGTATTGGGGATCGGTTGTGCCGATGCCGACTTTACCTCCGGTAAGAACACCGTCTTTATTCACTCCCCGGAGAACCATCACTGGTGTATGATTGACTGCCCAACCCGCTGCGCCTCTGGGAGTATTGAATGCGTTGGAAGTAGAAAAACCAAAGACGATGCCGCCTTCAACCGTAGGGTCATCATCAGTTTTTTCAATAATCAAGGCATCTTCCATAGTGCCGCCACCGGGGAAATAATCTGACTGCACGAACCTGAGTCTCCCCATTTCGCCATTTTCACCGCCCACTCTTGACACAAATAAACTTCCTCCCTGCACTTCTAAATCCCTGTACACGCCATATGGTGAGGGATAATAGGTGGTGATGGTGAGGGTTTCGTTTTGCTGGGCAAAGCATTTTACAGAGAACTGAAGACAAAAGACAGAAAATAGAATAAGCAAAAAAAGATTCTTTCTCATCATATTTCTCTCCTTCCTAAAATTTTTTTATATTTTTATTATATCAAAATTCGGCGATGATGCAATCTCTATCTATATCTAC
>CAZKSS010000027.1:8299-14071 GCA_964555545.1 uncultured Planctomycetales bacterium | reverse complement strand
GCCTCCGGAGCTGGGTGTGCAGGTTCAACTCCCGCCAGGCGCACCAGTTATTCTCAAGCACAGCAGTAGGGACAGTCCCCTTGATTTAATGTAAACAATATCTGCGGGGACAGTCCCTACCATGCGAGATACGGCTTGCAAGCGAGATAAGCCAAAAGGGATTATTTATGCGTAAAAAAGTCGTAAGTGTAATCGGTGGACATAGTTGCACGAATGAAGTGGAACAATTATCCCAAGAATTAGGCAAAAAACTGGTAAAAGTGGTAGATATTCTCATTTCTGGGGGCTTAAGTGGTACGATGAAGGCGGTTTGTAAAGGTTTTAAGACCGCAAATGGCCTAACTATAGGTATTATACCGAGTTATAACAAAGAAGATGCCAATGATTACGTAGATATCGTCATCCCTACAGGCTTGGGTTTAGCCCGCAATGTCCTGGTAGTCAAAAGCGCAGATGTGGTAGTGGCGCTTCCGGGTGAGGCTGGAACATTGTCTGAGATGGCCTATTGCCTGCAGTTTGGCATACCAGTAATTAGCTTAAAATCCTGGGACATCCCAGGAGTCATCAAGGTAAGCAGTGTAGATGAGGCCGTAGCCAAGGTAAAAGAGTGTCTAGAGCGATGAAGGCAGTTCTACTTTTAGAAGACGGTACGATTTTTAGCGGAGAGGGTTTTGGCCAGAGTGGGGAAGTTTTTGGCGAGGTAGTTTTTAACACCTCCATCACCGGCTATCAGGAGATCATCACCGACCCCTCTTATAAAGGCCAGATTGTCACCATGACCTATCCCTTAATTGGAAACTACGGGGTAAATCCAGAGGATATTGAATCCTCCCGGCCGTGGTTAGAGGGTTTTGTAGTCAAAGAATTAAGCGCTATCCGTTCCAATTGGCGCTCGACCATGACTCTAGAGGAGTATCTGAAAAAATATAATATTGTGGGACTCCAGGGCATTGACACACGCGCCCTGACCCGGCACATCCGCCTGCAGGGGGCGATGCAGGGAGTAATTTCGAGCAAAGATTTTGAACCAGAGAGCCTGATGCAAAAACTTAAAAGCGCGCCCAGGCTAGTGGGAGTGGATTTAGTCAGAGAAGTAACCTGTAAGCAACCCTATGCCTGGCCAGAGGGGAAAAATAGAAAAGGGGGCAGAGGTTTTCAGGTTGTAGTTTTAGATTGCGGAGTGAAATTTAATATCTTACGCCATCTGCAGGCAGCCGGCTGCCAGGTTCAGGTGGTGCCGGCGGAAACTCAGGCCGGAGAAATCCTGAAGATGAAGCCCGACGGAGTTTTATTGTCTAACGGCCCAGGCGACCCAGCCGCGGTCACCTATGTGATTAAAACTGTGCGTCAGCTCGTCGGAAAAGTGCCGATTTTCGGCATTTGCTTAGGGCATCAGATGCTCGGCTTGAGCCTGGGAGGTGAAACCTATAAATTGAAATTTGGCCATCACGGCGGGAACCATCCGGTAAAAGATTTAAAGACCGGTAAGGTTGCGATTACTTCCCAGAACCACGGCTTTAATGTCAATATGAAGTCAATACCGGTTAAAGATGTGGTGATGACCCACCTGAATTTATACGATCATACTGCCGAGGGGTTAGAGAGTAAGAAACTGCGGCTTTTTAGCGTACAGTATCACCCTGAGGCCGGCCCCGGACCCCACGACGCCGGATATTTGTTCGGGAAATTTGTAAAAATGATGCGATGATAAACCCTAAATCCGAAATCCTAAACTCTAAACAAACTCAAAATATAAAACACAAAATTCAAAACCGCTGTTTAGATAACTTGGATTTTGAGTTTTGGATTTGTTTAGGATTTAGAGTTTAGTGTTTAGAATTTAGCTTTCTATGCCCAAGCGAACGGATATTAAAAAGATTTTAATCATCGGCTCAGGCCCGATCATCATCGGCCAGGCCTGCGAATTTGATTATTCCGGAACCCAGGCCTGCAAGGCCCTGAAGGAAGAAGGGTTCAGGGTTATCTTAGTTAATTCTAATCCTGCGACCATTATGACTGACCCCGAGATGAGCCACCGCACCTATATTGAACCGATAACCCCGGAGTTCCTGGAGAAGATTATTAAAATTGAACGGCCAGATGCGCTCCTGCCGACGCTGGGCGGGCAAACCGGCTTAAATGTGAGCATCCAGCTGGCGGAGAAAGGGATTTTAAGGAAATATAAGGTCCAGATGATCGGTGCGGACCGCAAGGCGATTAAAAAGGCCGAAGACCGTAAATTCTTTAAAGAGGCAATGCGTAAGATTGGGTTGGAGTTACCGCGCAGCGGCCTGGCCTATAATATGAAAGAAGCCAGACGCGTCGCCGGAAAAATCGGCTTTCCGGTGATTATCCGGCCTTCCTTTACTCTGGGAGGCACAGGCGGGGGCACGGCCTATAACAGGGAGCAATTTGAGGACGTGGCCTTACGGGGCCTGGAATCCAGCATGATCTCCGAGATCCTGATTGAAGAATCCGTGATCGGTTGGAAGGAATTTGAGCTGGAGGTGATGCGCGATAAGAAAGATAATGTCGTGATCATCTGCTCCATAGAAAATTTTGACCCCATGGGGGTACATACTGGAGATTCCATTACTGTGGCCCCGGCGCAGACCTTGACAGATAGAGAATACCAGAAAATGCGCGATGCGGCAGTGGCCTGCATCAGAGAGATAGGCGTGGAAACCGGCGGCTCAAATATCCAGTTTGCCATTAACCCCGACAACGGCAGGATGGTGATTATTGAGATGAACCCCAGGGTCTCGCGCTCCTCTGCCCTGGCCTCCAAGGCCACAGGGTTCCCCATTGCCAAAATCGCGGCCAAACTTGCCGTCGGTTATACGCTGGATGAGATCCCCAATGATATTACCAAAGAGACGCCGGCCTCTTTTGAGCCGACGATAGATTACTGTGTGGTAAAAATCCCGCGCTTTGCCTTTGAGAAATTCCCCGCCGCAGACCCAACCTTGACTATCCAGATGAAATCCGTGGGCGAGGTTATGGCCATTGGCAGGACCTTCAAGGAGGCATTGCAAAAAGGTATCCGGGGTTTAGAGATAAGACGTAACGGCCTGGAGGGGATAAAATATAAAGACCGGGCCGAACTGGAAGAAGGACTGTGCCGGCCCAATGCCGAGAGGCTATTTTACTTATCCGAGGCCATTAAAGCAAAATATTCTCTGGATAAACTCTTTGCCCTCACCAAGATTGACCGTTGGTTTCTGCAGAATTTAAAAGAGATAGTGGAGTTTGAAAATAAAATCAGCGAGAAGAACTTACTGGAAGCAAAACAAATGGGTTTTAGCGATAGACAAATTGCCACCGCCTTGAATACCGATGAAGATAAGGTAAGGGCAATGCGCAAAAAACAGGGGGTGGAGGCAGTTTATAAACTGGTGGATACCTGCGCTGCGGAGTTCCAGGCCTATGCGCCGTATTATTACTCGACGTATGAAACACCGTTTACTAAAGACCAACGGCTAACGACTAACGACGAAACAAGGATTTCTCATAAGAAGAAAATAATGATTTTGGGGGGCGGGCCAAATCGAATTGGCCAGGGCATAGAATTTGATTACTGCTGCGTGCACGCCTCTTTTGCCCTGAAAGAGATGGGCTTTGAAACCATTATGGTTAATTCTAACCCCGAGACCGTCTCCACTGACTACGACACTTCAGATAAGTTATATTTTGAGCCGCTGACTAAAGAGGATGTCTTAAACATCATTGAGAAAGAAGAGCCCGACGGAGTAATCGTGCAGTTGGGCGGACAGACGCCGCTGAATTTAGCCGTGCCCTTGGAAAAGGCAGGGGTGAAAATTATCGGTACAGATCCGGATGCGATTGACCGGGCAGAAGACCGCAAGCGCTTTTCCGAACTGGTGGATAAATTAAACCTCATCCAGCCAGCCAATGGCACGGCGGTGAGTGTCAGCGAAGCCAAGGCAGTGGCCCATAAGATAGGATACCCGGTTTTGGTGCGGCCTTCCTATGTGTTAGGTGGCCGGGCCATGGAGATAGTTTATGATGATAAGGCGATGGAGTATTATATGCAGCAGGCAGTCTGGGCTTCTCCCCAGCGGCCAGTGCTGGTGGATAAATTTATTGAAGACGCCATTGAGGTGGATGTGGATATGCTTGCCGACGGAGAAACTTCTGTTATCGGCGGCATAATGGAGCATATCGAAGAAGCCGGCGTGCATTCGGGAGATGCGGCGATGGTCCTTCCGCCGCACACGCTTTCCGAAGCCACGTTCAATAAAATCCGTGAGTACACCTATGCCTTAGCCCGCGAATTAAATGTTATCGGCTTAATGAACGTGCAGTATGCGGTTAAAAATGACACGGTTTATATATTAGAAGTGAATCCCCGGGCCTCGCGCACTGTCCCTTTTGTCTCCAAGGCCATTGGCGTGCCCCTGGCAAAATTGGCTGCCCAGGTAATGGTCGGGGCAAAACTTAAAGACCTTAAATTTACTAAAGAGGTTATCCCTAGACACATTTGCGTCAAGGAATCAGTACTACCTTTTATTAAATTTCCAGGCGTGGACATTACTTTAGGACCGGAAATGAAATCTACTGGCGAGGTCATGGGCATTGACACTAATTTTAACAAGGCCTTTTCCAAGAGCCAGCTGGCTGCCTATCAGAATCTCCCCACTAAGGGGATGGTCTTTATCAGCGTAACGGATAAGGATAAAAAGCCTTCTCTGGTGGAGGTCGCCAAGAAACTGCGCACCCTAGGTTTTGAAATAATTTCTACTTTTGGCACGGCGAAATTTTTAGAAACCCACAAAGTTTATGCCCGGACTATTCAGCGGGTTAGCCAAGGCAGGCCTAATCTTATCGACCTGATTAAGGAAGGCAAGGTTCATTTGGTTATTAATACGGTGTCTGGTAAAGTGCCGCGCCAAGATGAGGTCAAGATTCGTTCCACTGCAGTGGCATTCGCAGTACCGGCGGTGACGACCCTGCCCGGAGCAGAGGCCTGCGTGCGCGGCATAGAAGCGCTGATCAAACATACCCTGGGAGTAAAGCCCTTGCAGCAATACCACAAGGCCAACTTTAAAAAAATTGGAAAAAATAAGCCTCAGGACAAATAGCCGCATTGATTTAATTGAGATTACGGATAAAGTTCAGGCCGTGGTCTCGCAAAGCAAAGTTAAGGACGGCGTATGTTTCATCTTCTGCCCGCACACCACTGCTGGTCTGACCATTAATGAAAATGCCGATCCTTCGGTGAGGCGCGATATTATCCAGACCTTGAATAAACTTGTGCCGGCGCAGGCGGGTTATGCGCATAGCGAAGGAAATGCCGATAGTCATATCAAGTCTTCTATCTTTGGCGCTACGCTGACAATTTTTGTGCAAGGCGGCAGACTGGCTTTCGGTGCCTGGCAGGGGATATATTTCTGCGAAGGCGACGGCCCGCGCACCCGCGAAGTATGGATTAAAGTAATGCCGTAGGGACTGTCCCGAACCCAAGCGAGATGCGGTTTGACAGCGAGTTAAGCCAAAAGCGGAGTCAAAATGCCGGAACTCCCGGAAGTAGAAACAATAAAAAGAGAATTAGAAAAAGCAGTTTTAGGCAAGAAGATTACCGAGGTCTATGTATATCATCCCAAAGTCATCCGTCAACCTGCAGTGGCTAAATTTAAGCAAGGACTTCGCGGCGCCCGGATAAAAAATATCTTACGCCAGGGGAAGGTCCTGATTTTAGAATTGTCTAATGGAAAGTCTCTGGTGATCCATTTAAAGATGACCGGTCAACTG
>CAZKSS010000027.1:0-8199 GCA_964555545.1 uncultured Planctomycetales bacterium | reverse complement strand
CCTGAGCCCTTTGATTTAAGTTTAGCCCAGTTCAAAGAAATGCTCTCTAAAAAGAAAACCAAAATTAAACCGTTGTTAATGGACCAGACCTTTATCTCAGGTATCGGAAACCTCTATGTTGCCGAGGGGCTCTTCCGCGCCAGGATTCATCCCGAGAGGCCGGCGGCATCTTTATCAGATAAAGAAAAGACGCTACTTTTTAAAGAAATAAAAGATACGCTGCGGGAGGCCATTCAGCATAAAGGCTCTTCCGTTGATCAATACGTGCAATTGTCCGGCAGGCCCGGAGATTACGTGAAATATCATCAGGTTTACGACCGGGAAGGAAAACCCTGTCTGGTCTGCAAGACGCCGATTAAGAGAATCAGTCTGGGAGGCAGGGGAACATATTTTTGCCCCCGCTGCCAAAAATAAGATGAAGAAACGCATTCAGATAAACGGGTTGATTATATTTTTGTGCGTGGTGCTCATTCTGACTTTTCCTGCGCAATTTTTGCGGCTGCAACAGGGTAGGTTTGATCTGGGGTTGCAGATGCTGGGGATGTTTCTGATATTTTCTGGCATCTTGCTGAGGGTCTCTGGCCGCGGTTTTAAATCCGAACATTCGGATTCAGGGAGGATCCTGGTTACTGCAGGGCCTTATGCCCTGGTGAGGAACCCGATGTATGCGGGGCTTTTCTGTATTGCCCTGGGGTTAATTCTCTTTATGTTCCAATGGTGGGTCCTGATTATTCTTGCCGTATTTTTCAGTTTAAGGTATATCACCCTTATCTTCAAAGAAGAGAAAATTCTGGCTAGGAATTTCGGCTGGCAATATATAGATTATCAGAAAAGAGTGCGCCGGGCGCTGCCACATCCGGCCATGCTTTTCACGCGCAGGGTTGCGGATTATTTTCCTCTCAAACCTAGTTGGATAAAGAAAGAAACTAACAGCATCCTGCCTTTATTAATCGTCGTTTATGCCTTTGCACTTTGGCAAGGCCTGTTCCGTTTTCTGATCTTGCTCGGCTTAAGTTTAATTTTTGTGGTTTCGAGTGCTTTTTTAACCAGGCATGATGAAAAAATTTCAGATTAAGGCCAAGATCTTAAAGAACGCCCGTGTTCAGGGGCAATTTTTCAAAATACAGCTGGAGGCATTAGGCATAGCCAAAGAGGCCAAGACCGGCCAGTTTATAAATATTAAGGTCAGCGACAATGGCGGTCCGCTTTTAAGAAGGCCCTTTTCAATTCATAGTATCAGTGGAAACACCGTCACTATACTTTACGCCATGGTCGGGAAAGGCACGCAGATTCTGTCGCAGCGCAAGGCAGGAGAATATCTGGATATCATTGGGCCGTTGGGTTCAGGGTTCAGGGTTCCCCTCGCCTGCGCTCGGGGCAGGCAGGGTTCAGGGTTCAGCGTACAGATTTTGGTTGCTGGAGGGATGGGAGTAGCGCCGTTACTTTTTCTTGCTGAAAAATTAACGGAAATCAAAAATCAAAAATCAACCCTTCGACTTCGCTCAGGGTTGATGGTGAGCGCAGTCGAACCATCAAAAATCAAAAAGATAGTACTAATCGGCGCAAAAACTCAAAGTCAAATTCTCTGTGCAGGAGAATTTCAAGAGTTGGGTTGTGAAGTTGAGATCGCTACTGACGACGGTTCGCGCGGATTCAAAGGCAAGGTTACGGAATTACTAAAAAGTATTTTACGAAGGACGAAAGACCAAGGACGACGCACGATTTATGCTTGTGGTCCGAGGCCGATGCTTCAAGAAATTAGCCGGCTGAGCCAAGAATATAAAATTCCCGCGCAAGTTTCCCTGGATGAACACCTGGCCTGCGGCATCGGCGCCTGCCTGGGCTGCGCCATAAAGACCAGGCAGGGTTACGAGCGGGTCTGTAAGGAGGGCCCGGTATTTAACGCGGAGGAGATAATATGGTAAAGCCCTTTGTTTCCATTATCATCCCGGTTAAAAATTTTGAGCGCACCATTGAGAAGACCTTTGAATACCTCTTGAACGTGGATTATCCCCGCGATTCCTGGGAATGGGTCATTGCCGACGGCGGCTCTAGCGACAAAACCATCGAGATTATCAAAAAATGGCAGCAGAAATACCCCTTTATAAAATTAGTGGAAATCCCCAATTGCCCCTCGCCGGGTTTTGCGCGCAATAAGGCTCTGGAAAGGGTAAGAGGAGAATTTTTATTCTTTACTGATGCCGATTGCGCCCCCTGTAAAGACTGGATTAATGAAATGCTCAGACATTTCCAGCGTGACCCGCAAATTGCGGCAGTGGGTGGCGAGGTCTATACCTTAAAGGTTGACCCGAATAATATGGTGGAGGCCTGGTGCCAGCATTTCCGTTTTAATATGGTTTCGCCGCGTTACGGGTTTATTAAAGAAGGCTATTACCCGGATTTTCCTCGCGACCCAAAACCAGTGGATATCGCCGGACACCGCGGATTTTTCTTCGGCACCTGCAATGTCGCCTATCGTAAATCTATTCTGGATGCCTGTGGATTGAAGTTTTGGGAAAGGCCTACTGGCGAAGATATGAATTTAAGTTATGCCTGCCGCAGTCGCGGGTATAAATTTTATTTTGCCCCCTCTGCCAAGGTTGACCATATGCACCGGGCGGATATGCAGGCCTTGAGGAAAGTCTGGGTTACCTACGGCCAGGCGCACCTGCCTTTAATCGATAAATATGTGAAGAGAAAAGGCCTAGAGATAATCTTACAGTTTTTAAAAGGCAGCCCCTCGTTCATGTTGCCCTTTCCCCTGCGTGGGTTTGTTTATTTAGGGAATTTTCATCTCATGCATTTATTTGCGGCCCTATTTCTCAGCGGATTGGTTTTGGGTTTTTTATTGCCAGGGGCGGGAATTAAGATTTTTACCGGCGCAGCATTTCTCTTCATGCTTTATTTTGCCTATCAATACGTAAAATGGAATTTCGGCATGGAGCCCAAGAATAAATTCTGGACCTGGTGCAAGATGAAATACCTGACCAATTTGAGTTTTATCCAGGGTGGGTTGAAGGATTTTAGGAAATACAGGGTATTGTGTATCGAACCTAGTTTTTAAAAAAGGGGAAATAAATGGTTTATCTTAAACTTTTTTGGGAATTTATTAAAATCGGGGCATTTACGTTCGGGGGCGGATACGCGATGATTCCCTTAATTGAAAGAGAGATTGTTAACAAATACCACTGGCTGACGATGGAGCAATTTACTGACCTTATCGCCATCGCGGAGATGACTCCTGGTCCGGTCGCCATAAACTCTGCTACTTTTGTCGGATACAAAGTAGCAAAATTATGGGGTGCAGTAATGGCTACCCTTGGAGTTGTCTTGCCATCGTTTTTAATTATCTGGGCTATTGCCTCTGTATTTTTTCAGTTTCAAAATAATCCTACGGTACAGGCAGCTTTCAAAGGTTTAAGGCCGGCTGTCCTAGGGCTCATTATTGTTGCTGCTTTAAGCATAAGTAAGACGAGCATCCTCTCCGGATATAAATCCTTGCTTATCGTAGTGGGCACAGTTATTGTGCTTTCAATTTTTAAAATTCATCCTATTTTAGTATTAATTACTTGCGCTATAATAGGGGTTATGTTTCTTAGGTAAGAAGTTATCAGAGAAATGGTTGATTTGAGGATTAATATAGGTAAACTCAAACTGAAGAATCCGCTGATGGTGGCCTCGGGCACTTTCGGCTATGCCGAGGAATTCGCCGCATTCTTGGATTTAAGAAGACTCGGGGCAATGGTTACTAAAACCATTACCCTAAAAGCCCGGCAGGGCAATCCCCCGCCGCGCACCTGCGAGACTCCGGCAGGCCTATTAAATTCCATCGGCTTAGAAAATCCGGGCTGGGAAGTTTTTGTCCAAGAAAAATTGCCACCTTTAGTTAAAATTGGCGTGCCGATAATCCTGAGCGTTGCTTCGGAAGCAGGAGAGGGGGAATTTGTAGAACTGGTGCGGCGCGCGGACAAAATAAAAACGATTGCCGCCGTGGAATTGAATATCTCCTGCCCGAATATCCGCACTCAGCCGCTGCTTATATCTCAGGATCCCAGGCACACCTACGAGATGGTGAGAGCGGTACGCAAGGTTACTAAAAAAATCCTGATTACCAAACTCTCTCCCAATGTAACAGATATCGCTAAAATTGCCCTGGCCGCAGAAAGAGGCGGCAGCGATGCGGTATCTTTAATAAATACTATCACCGCAATGAGCATTGACGTAGAAACGCGCCAGCCAAAGGTGGCGGCGGTCATCGCTGGCTTAAGCGGTCCGGCAATTAGGCCAATTGCTGTACGCATGGTCTGGGAGGTTTATCAGCAAGTCCATATTCCCATTATCGGCATGGGTGGTATAATGGATACCCAGAGCGCCCTGGAATTTATGCTTGCCGGGGCAAGCGCAGTCTGTATCGGCACGGCAAATTTTATCAATCCCAGAGTAAGTAGCGAAATTATTCAGGGGATAAGGCAATATCTACGAGAAAATAAAATTGGGGATATAAAAACCCTCATCGGCAGCCTCAAAGTATGAAAGCAACGACTAAAGACCAACGACCAACGACTAAAATGATTCTTGCCTTAGATGTGGATACCTTTGCCCAGGCCACCTATTTCATCAATACCCTCTTTCCCCGGGTCAAAATTTTTAAAGTTGGGGCGCAGCTTTTTACCGCCTGCGGCCCGCGGATAATGGAATTCATCCATAAGAGCGGCGCAGAGGTTTTTCTGGATCTAAAATTTTTTGATATCCCGCATAGCGTGGCCAATGCCACTAGGCAGGCAGTGCGGCAGAAAGTCAAGATGCTGACGCTACATATTTTAGGAGGCGAGGAGATGCTGAAAGCGGCCGTAGCCGCGGCTAGGGATGAAGCTAAAAAAATTAAGACCCAGCGCCCTCTATTAATCGGGGTTACGATTTTAACCAGTAAGGAGACTAAGCCCGCCGAGGTCTTGGCCCTGGCCAAAACAGGACTTGCCTGCGGCTTGGACGGCGTAGTCTGCTCTGCCAGAGAAGCGCCTACGCTGCGCCAGGCAGTCAAGAAGAAATTCATTATCGTTACCCCCGGCATCAGGCCAAAGTCAGCCCAGAGAGACGACCAAAAAAGGACCGTGACGGCGAAAGAGGCCATTAAGGCCGGCAGCGATTTTCTGGTGCTTGGCAGGCCCATCTTGGAGGCAGAGGATTCCTTAAGCGCGCTAAAAAATATTCAGGTTGAATTTAGCCGCTAGGCAGCATATAATGATAAATATTTCCAGAACGGAGAGAGAATTATGGCCGAGGAACTCAAAGGACTGATAGAAAAGATCCAGCAGGAAGGTATCTGCGCTGCCGAGGCTAAGGCAAGACAGATACAACTAGAGGCAGAGCGCCGCGCCGTAGAGATACTCAAAAAAGCCAGGGCAGATGCCGATAAGATTATGGCTGAGGGCCAGGCGCGGGTGAACCAGATGCAGGAGAGCGGTGAGGTTTCACTGCAGCAATCTGCCCGGGATGTATTACTGGCCTTAAAAAAAGAAATCTCTGCCCTGTTAGAGAAATTGATACTATTGCAGGTGCGTCAGGCCTTAACCCCTAAGGAGCTGGCGCGGATGATCGCGGAGTTGGTCAGGGATTACCCCCGCAAAGATAAAGAAGGCATGGTCGTCTCGCTAAAAAAAGATGACTTGAAGAACCTGGAAGAGGGCCTTTTCGCCGAACTGAAAGAAGAAATTAAACAGGGGATAGTCCTGAGGGCTGCGGATGACATCCAGGCAGGGTTTAGCATAAGTTTTGATCACGGGAGATCGCAGTTTGACTTTACGGATAAGTCCCTGGCAGAATATATCGGGACCTCTCTGAAGCCAAAACTCCATAAAATACTTGGCGAGGCAACGCCCTGAGAAGCGTCTGATATGCCGGCTTATTATACCTATCTTATCTGTAGTTTACCCATGCTTCATTTCGGGAGAAAACCCCCTTTCTCCTTCGGAGAATTCCTGCGTTTGTGCCAGGGGCTGATTCCGGCCCAGCATCTAGAGATTTTGAAAAATGCTTCGCTGAGCGGCGATTATGCTTATCGCGGCAGCGCTACTTTAGAGAAATGGCAGGAGTTTGACACCAAATTGAGGAATGAATTGGTCAAGATCCGCGCCAGCCGCAAGAAACTCGACCCCCAGCAATATTTGCGCCGGATGAAAGACGGTTATGTCGAGCCGGATATCGCGCACCTGGCCATGAGCGCGCATAAAAATCCTTCCTTGCTGGAAGCGGAGAAGACGCTGGATCTGGAAAGATGGCGGAGGCTTGAGGCCTTGGCCGAAGGGCATTATTTTGACCTGGATTTTCTTATTGTTTATGCGCACAAACTGCTGCTCTTGGAACGCTGGGAGAGGATCAACCAGGCAGATAAGCCGCGCCTGGTGGAAGAGGCATTAAAGAAAGACAAGCATGTCTTCAAAGAGAATCGGCAAGATCACTAATATTAACGGTAACATGGTGAGTGCGGAAGTGGATACTTTTGTCATCCAGAACGAAGTGGCTTATCTTATCCACGGCCAGGAGCGCCTGAAGGCAGAGGTCATCCGCGTCAGGGGCAGCCAGGCAGAGATGCAGGTTTACGAAAATACCGCCGGCCTGAAGATAGGAGAAGAGGTGGAATTCAGCGGAGAACTGCTTTCGGTAGAATTAGGGCCAGGTCTTTTAGGGCAAATCTTTGACGGCTTGCAGGATCCCCTGCCGCAACTGGCGCAGGAGTGCGGCTTTTTCTTAAAGCGCGGAGTTTATCTTCCGGCGCTCGCCGATGATGCGCCATGGGAATTTACCCCTCAGGTCAAACCCGGCGATCAGGTGCGCTGCGGAGATAAATTGGGTTTTGTTCCAGAGAAAATTTTTCGGCATTATATCATGGTGCCTTTTGGTCTAGCCGGGATTTTGGAGGTTAGCCAGATAGCGCCACCGGGCAGTTATAACCTCAGAGAGCCAGTAGCCCGCCTGAAAGACCAGGAGAATAAAGAGCACGTCGTATTCCTCAAACAGGTCTGGCCGGTGAAAGTCCCTATTCAGGCCTATGCGGAAAAACTCAAGCCTGCTGAGCCGTTGACCACCAAGATGCGGCTCATTGATTCCTTATTTCCGGTGGCGCGGGGCGGGACTTACTGTATCCCCGGACCGTTTGGCGCAGGCAAGACAGTTTTACAACAACTCACCAGCCGCCACGCCGAAGTAGATATCGTGGTGATTGCTGCCTGCGGAGAGCGCGCTGGCGAAGTAGTGGAAACCTTAAAGACATTCCCGGAAATAACCGATCCCAGGACTGGCCGGCCTTTAAGCGACCGGACAGTAATCATTTGCAATACCAGCTCTATGCCCGTGGCTGCCAGGGAATCCAGTGTCTATACCGCAGTGACTATTGCCGAATATTACCGCCAGATGGGGTTAAATGCCCTGTTGCTGGCGGATTCTACTTCCCGTTGGGCGCAGGCCATGCGGGAGATGTCAGGGAGGTTGGAGGAGATTCCCGGAGAAGAGGCCTTTCCGGCTTACCTAGAATCGCGCATCGCCTCTTTTTATGAAAGGGCAGGCCTGGTCCGGCTGCACGACGGAAGCACCGGCTCGGTGACTATCGGCGGAACAGTTAGCCCGGCAGGAGGGAACTTTGAAGAGCCAGTGACCCAGGCGACCTTAAAAGTAGTGGGCGCATTTCACGGGCTTTCCCGCGAGCGTTCGGATGGCCGCAGATACCCCGCAATTGACCCCTTAATCAGCTGGAGTAAATACAGAAGTTTTATCGAGGAGAAGCAGGTCTTGCGCGGCCATGCGATCTTGCGCAAGAGCCAGGAGGTCGCCCAGATGATGAAGGTAGTGGGCGAGGAAGGGACTTCTCTGGAAGATTTTATAGATTACCTGAAGGGAGAGTTTTTTGATTTTGTCTATTTGCAGCAGAATGCCTTTGACGAGGTTGACCAGGCTACCCCTGACCAGCGGCAGAAATACATCTTTGATTTTATTTATAAAATTCTGGAGACAGAGTTTGCCTTGGAAGATAAAGAGCAGGCCAGGCATTTCTTTCAGAAATTGAGACAGGAGTTCCGGGGTTGGAATTCAGCAGCCTGGGACTCTGCGGAATTCAGGGAGATGGAAAAGACACTTGCCGCGCTGATCGAAGAGAAATCACTAAAGCCGAAGGAAGACCCTAATGCATAAGGTCTATACCCAGAT
>CAZKSS010000026.1:7248-14124 GCA_964555545.1 uncultured Planctomycetales bacterium | reverse complement strand
GCACTTCCTCCAGTAGTGTCTCAGATAAGTATGCATACGGGGTAACCGGCTCGCAATTAATCTTCGATGGTCTAAAGACAATTAATAACGTAAATGCTGCCAAGGAAAATATCTTGGCCTCCCAGCAGGCCTATCAATTTACCTCTTCCCAGGTGCGCCTGCGCCTGAGGACCGCTTTTGTAAACCTGATGCATGCGCAGGAAGCGATTAAGGTCTCGGAAGAGATCATCAAAATCAGAAGAGGGAATCTGGAACTGATCACCATGCGTTACCAGTCAGGCCTGGAGCATAAAGGGGCGCTCTTGACCGCCGAGGCCAATCTGGCGCAGGCGAATTTTGAATTGGCCCAGGCGCACAGAGACGTGGAACTCGCCCAGAGACAGTTAATCAAAGAAATAGGGCGTAAGGGATTTATCCCTATATCTGTGAAAACCGATTTTTCCCTCATTGAACCCACCAAAGAGCGACCTGACTTGGAGGTCATCGCCAAAAATCATTCTTCCTTGCAAGAGATTATCGCCCAGAAAAATGCCGCCGCCTATGGGATTAAATCCACTTATGCCAATTTTCTTCCCACCATCACCGGTCAGGCAGGGGCGGATAAAAGCGATACGCATTGGACGCCGCAAAAGAATGAATGGAATTTGGGTTTAGGCGTGAGTTTGCCCATCTTTGAAGGCGGCCTGCGTTTTGCCCAGCTCAACCAGGCAAAGGCGGCGTACGCCGAGGCCGTAGCCAATGAAAGAAGCACGCACGACAGTATTATCGTGGCCTTAGAGCAGACCTGGGTGAGTTTGCAGGATGCCATAGAAACAGTCGGGGTGCAGTATAAGACTTTACTTGCTTCTCAGGAACGCGCCACCATAGCCGAAGCAGAATTTTCCACTGGTTTCATGAGTTATGATAACTGGACAATTATTGAAGATAATTTAGTCAGCGCCAAAAAGACCTATTTGAATGCCCAGACGAATGCCTTGCTTGCTGAGGCAAACTGGGTCCAGGCGAAAGGAGAAACGGTAGAATATGCGACACATTAAATTAAAAATTATCTTGATAATAATAGTGGCGGTGGTCTTGGTTATCTGCGGCTTGGTAATAGTGAAAATAAAAGGCAAGGCCCAAAGCGCCAAAATAATAAAAGAGGTGAAGCCGGTTATCGGCACCATCCAGAACATTGTTTCCACTACCGGCGTGGTCCTGCCTAAAAACAGACTTGAGGTAAAGCCGCCGGTTAATGGCCGCATTGATAGTATTGAGGTCCAGGAGGGAGACAAGGTAAAGACCGGCCAGGTCTTGGCCTGGATGAGCTCTACAGAGCGGGCAGCGCTGCTGGATGCCGCCAAAGGTCAAAGCGAGGCAGCCTTAAAATATTGGCAGCAGGTTTATAAAGCCATACCCTTGCTTTCTCCTATCGACGGAGAAGTGATTGTCGCCACCACTCAGCCCGGCCAGACCGTGACCACCGCTGACGCGGTGATTGTCCTCTCGGACCATCTCATCGTCAGGTCGCAAGTTGATGAAACTGATATCGGCAAGGTTCAACTCGGGCAAAAGGCCTTTATTATTTTAGATGCCTATCCCGATACGAAGATAAATGCAGAGGTAGAGCACATATATTATGAATCCCAGACCGTAAATAACGTGACGATATATAATGTAGACCTCTTACCGCAGGAAGTGTCGCCTTTTTTCCGTTCAGGGATGAATGCCACGGTGAATTTTATAGTGGCGAGTAAGGAAAACATCTTGATTATCCCACAGGAGGCAGTGCACAAAACAAAGGAAGGCACTTTTGTCTTGCTAAAAGGAAATAATAAAGAACCTACGTTGGTACCCGTGATCCTGGGCATCTCCGACGACAAAAATATAGAAGTCATCTCCGGAGTCAATCAAAATGACACCATCATCATCACCGCCAAGAAATACATTCTTCCCAGCGCTGCAAACGGGACTAACCCCTTTGCGCCTTTTAGAAGGAGATAACCAGAATAAATTTAAAAAATTATGATTGAAGTAAAGAATCTCTCTAAGACCTATCAGATGGGCGAGGTGGAAGTCAAGGCCCTGCAGGGCGTTTCTCTCAAGATTGCGGCGGGAGAATTCGTCGCGATTATGGGGCCGTCGGGTTCAGGCAAATCTACGCTGATGCATGTACTCGGTTTACTGGACCGGCCCGATTCCGGAGAATACTATCTGGGCAGCAAAAGGATCGACCAACTTTCCGACGAGGAATTATCTGCAGTGCGTAACCGCGTGGTCGGTTTTGTCTTTCAGCAGTTTCATCTTCTGCCCAGGATGACGGCCTTAGAAAATGCGGAACTGCCCCTGATCTACGCCGGGAAACGCCACTTAAAAGAAAAGGCAAAAGAAAGGATCAAAGAGGTGGGGCTTCTGGAAAGGATGAACCACCGGCCAAATGAACTTTCCGGCGGCCAGCAGCAGCGCGTGGCCATCGCACGCTCATTAGTCAATGAACCCCTGGTCATCTTTGCGGATGAGCCGACGGGCAACCTCGATTCTAAGAGCAAAGAGGAGATTATCGCGATTTTAAAAGATTTAAATCAGAAAGGTAAGACCATTGTTATTGTCACCCACGAAAATGAAGTAGCCGCTCACGCCAAACGCATCATCCGCATGCTTGACGGAAAGATTATCTCGGACCAGAAATCTCAAAGTCAGCCGCCACCTTCCGAAGAAAGCGAGGCGGATAAGATAATTACTGTGGTCTTGTCCAAGACGGAGAGGAAGGCCAGAGAGACCGAGTTTATAGATTATCTGCGCCAGGCCTGGGGCGCCATGGTCTCGCATAAGATGCGCTCATTTTTATCTATTCTAGGTATATTAATCGGCGTGGCTGCGGTAATCGCGATGCTCGCCTTAGGCACAGGAGCAAAAGAATCCATTGAGAAACAACTGGCCTCTCTGGGCTCAAACCTGGTTTTAGTGCTGCCTGGTTCTTCAAGGATACACGGCGTATCGTCGGGCGCAGGCGGGGTGACGCGCTTTACCTTTCAAGACGTGGCCGCCATTGAAAAACTCACGGATTTGGTAAAAATGGTAAACTCTTCTGTGAGCGGGAGAGGGCAGTTAGTTTATGCTAATCAAAACTGGAATACCCAGGTAGAAGGCGACGATGTAAATTACGCCGTGATGCGCGCCGCCACCCCTATCCTGGGAAGATTTTTTACTGAAGAAGAGGTAAAAAGAAGGGACAAGGTCGCGGTGCTAGGTATGACCGTAGTCAAACAGCTCTTTGGTGATACTGACCCCATCGGTGAAACTATAAAAATAAACCTGATCAATTTTAAAGTTATCGGGATACTACCGGTAAAAGGGGCAACCGGATTTCGCGACCAGGATGATATAGTGGTTATCCCTGTGACTACTGCGATGTACAGGGTTTTTGGAAAAGAATATCTGGATTCAATTTCTGTAGAAGCCAATGCCCCTGAATTGATAGACGCGACGCAGGAAGCCATCAGTAAGATTATTATAAAGCAGCACCACCTGGTGACTAAAGATGAACAGGATTCCTTTCAGACCCGCAATATGGCGGATATCAAGAATACCCTGGAGGCCACCACCAAGACAATGTCCTTGCTCTTGGGGGCGATTGCCGCGATATCGCTGGTAGTAGGCGGCATCGGCATTATGAACATTATGCTAGTTTCGGTGACCGAGCGCACGCGCGAGATCGGTCTGCGTAAGGCCATCGGCGCGACTAACAAGGACATTTTAGTGCAATTTCTTATTGAGGCTATCTTGATGTCTTTTCTCGGCGGGATAACCGGCATTTTATTGGGAGGCGGCGTATCCGTGCTCATCACCCTCTTTGCCGGATGGGCGGTAAAGGTTTCTCTATTTTCCATGCTTCTGGCCACGACGTTTTCTTTAGCCATAGGAATAGTCTTCGGGCTCTGGCCGGCCCAGAAAGCCTCCCAACTTGACCCCATCGAAGCCTTAAGATACGAATAGGACGCTGACCTGAAATAAAAATAGTTGACAATTAGGCAATCTCTCATATAATTACTCTCAATATGAAAAGGCTTAAGCGAACCGCTTTTTTTCTTGTCTTACTTTTATTATTCTTCGCTGGAGGCATCTCCTTTGCCGACGAGGGCAAGAGGCCTTTGTCCCTTAAAGGCATTGAATTCCTCACTGGTTTTGGCAAGGCCAATCTGGAAGAGAAAGAGCACCATTACCAACTCATCCCCTTCTTCGTGGATTTTGATTTTGACCTCAAGCCCCTGCTGCAAAAAAAGGGCATAAATTATCCGGGATTAATCCAGTTTGTGGAAGAGCCGTTTTTTTCCTACGTCTTTGAACCCAACGATAACATTGAATTCGGAAATAATTTTCTCATCAAAATCGGCATCCTGCCGGAAACCTCTAAATTCCAGCCCTACTTTAAAGGCGGTTTAGGCATGGTCTATATTACCCAGCACACCCGGGAGCAGGGCACGCAGTTTAATTTCAATGAGTACTGGGGTGCGGGCCTGCATTATTTTTTCAAGAAGAACGTTGCCTTTACCGTAGAATACCGTTACCGCCACCTCTCCAATGCCGACATCGGCAAACCCAATAGCGGCATTGCCACCCACTTCGGCATCTTCGGTATTTCCTACCTCTTCTAAAATAATCTCAAAATAGATAAAATATATTCCTTGACAAAAGCGGGATTGCGTGTTATCTTTATAAAAAATGTGCCACTAAACAAAAGGAGTCGCGATGTCGGGTTTATTCAGGTTCGGAGTTTCCTTAGACAGAAAGTTGCTGGAAAAGTTTGACCGCCTCATCCGCGCCAAAAATTACACCAACCGTTCCAAGGCCATCAGCGATTTAATCCGCCAGGAACTGATAAAAAAAGAATGGCAGGAGGGTAGAGAGGTCGCTGGCGCCATCACCCTCATCTACGACCACCACAGAAGAGAATTGGCCGATACCTTGATGGATATCCAGCACGATTCTGGCAACGTAATCGTCTCCACGCAACACATCCACTTAAGCCACCATACGTGTCTGGAGATAATCGCCGCCAGGGGCAGAGCCAGAGAGGTAAAGAAATTATCCGACCGCCTGCAGGCCATCAAGGGAGTGCAGCACGTGGCTTTAAGCATGTCCTCGGCAGGAAAGGCATAGGAGGGCAGAATGAGAACAAAAATAGCAATAATAGTTTTCTGGTTTTGCGCCTTTACGCTTTTTGCCTCTGCCCAGGAGCCCAGCGCAGAAGAAGAATGGAATCCGGTTTCCGCCGGGCCAGTCACTACCTGGACCGCCCCACTCTGCGCCAAGGGAGAATTCGTCCTGCAGCCGTTTTTCTTTTACAGCAAGACCAGGGGCACCTTTGATGCGGAAGGACACTATAATTCCCTACCCGACGCAGACAAGAGTTATCAGTATCAAGAGCAGTTGTTTCTGCAATACGGCTTAACCGACAGGTGGGAAATTGACGGGCTGGGGGTTTATCAGGAAAATTATGTAAAAGAAGGCGACCTCAAGGCCCACGCCAACGGCGTCGGAGACAGTTATTTGTTCTCGCGCTATTGTCTCTTTGAGGAAAAGGGTTGGCGTCCGCACCTGACCGCGATGGGGCAGTTAAAAATCCCGACGGGAAAATACGAGCACGCCGACCCGAATAAACTGGGTACTGACCTGATGGGTGCTAGTTCCGGCGGAGGTTCCTGGGATTACGGCCTGGGCCTGATGATGACTAAGAAACTCAAGCCCTTTCTGCTGCATTGCGATTTTATCTATAATTTTCCGCAGGAAGTAAAAGTTGACGCGGTAAAGACCAGGTACGGCAATTACCTTAATTATGATGCGGGGATAGAATATTTTTTACCCAAAGGGTTTAATCTCATGCTGGAACTGAACGGCTTTTTGCAGGGAGATATAAAAGAAGAGGGAGAGATGGTCCCTAGTTCGGATGTCAAGTATTTAGTTGTTTCTCCCGGCCTTGGCTGGTCCAACGATAAAATCCAGGCCCTCCTGGCCTATCAACGCACTGTCAGCGGCACGAATACCGACGCCACTGATGCGCTGGTAATTACTTTTGTCTATACCTTTTAGGGGAAGACCATGCATATACCCGACGGTTATCTAGGCCCGCCGACCAGCGGCGTAATGTATCTGGTTATGCTGCCCATTTGGGCAGCGGCTTCGCGGATCACCAAAAAGACGCTCAAGGCAAAGCAGGTCCCTTTGTTGGCCATCGGCGCAGCCTTCAGTTTTGTGATTATGATGTTCAATGTACCTATTCCCGGCGGAACCACCGGCCACGCCGTAGGCGCGGTCTTGGCGGCGATACTCTTAGGGCCCTGGGCTGCCTGTATTGCGGTGAGCGTTGCCTTAATAGTCCAGGCGCTGCTCTTTGGCGACGGAGGTATAACCGCCATCGGCGCCAATTGTTTCAACATGGCCTTTGTGGAAGTATTCATCGGCTATTATCTATATAAAATTATCAGCGGCGCATCTTCTATTACTTCCGGCAGGCGGGTGATGGCTGCTGGTATTGCCGGTTATGTGGCCATCAACGTGGCTGCGCTCTCCGCAGCCATAATGTTCGGCATTCAGCCGTTACTACACAGAGCCGCAAGCGGAGAATCGCTCTATTGTCCTTATGGTTTAGGTGTGGCTATTCCGGCGATGTTAAGCGAACATCTCCTGTTCTTCGGTTGGGTGGAGGCAATAGTGACGGCGCTAGTGGTCAAATATCTGCAAAAGCAGGACCCCGCACTTCTGAAGGCAGGAGAAAGATGATGCGATGAAGACCACGACTAAATTATGGCTGGGCATAGGAATTTTAATCCTGCTTTCGCCGCTGGGATTGATTCTGCCAGAGCGTTTTCAGGCCGGCGATGCCTGGGGCGAGTGGGG
>CAZKSS010000026.1:0-7148 GCA_964555545.1 uncultured Planctomycetales bacterium | reverse complement strand
GCGGGTGATGGATGAATTTCACGCGACCTACAAGGATTACCTCTGGCTGGGGGTAGCGGTTTTTATCTTTGGATTAAGTTTATGGCAGAACCGCTTTTTGCACTGAAAGAAGTTTGTTTTTCGTATCCGGAGCAGGTCCCTGCTTTGTGCGGGATAAGTTTGACCATAGAAGAAGGGGCTAAGGTTGCGATTATCGGCGCAAACGGCACCGGTAAATCCACGCTCCTGATGTTGCTGGATGCCTTGTTCTTTCCTAGCCGCGGCAGTGTAAAGGCCTTTGGCCGGGAGCTAAGCGAAGAGAACCTCAATGCTGCTACCTTTTCGCGCTTTTTCCGCAGCAGAGTCGGATTTGTCTTTCAGAATCCCGAGGTGCAGTTATTCTGCCCGACGGTAAAAGAGGACATTGCCTTTGGCCCTTTGCAGTTGGGGGTGCCCCAGGATGAAGTCCAGCAGCGCCTGGAGAAATTAGTTGCTCTCTTTAAGATTGCGCCTTTGCTGGAGCGTTCGCCCCACCAGTTGAGTATCGGAGAGAAGAAGAAGGTGGCCATCGCCTCGGTATTGGCCGTGGCTCCCGATGTGATGCTGCTAGATGAGCCCACGGCAGGGCTTGACCCGGCGACGACACGTGAATTGCTAGATTTAATTTTAGAATACCACACGCAGGGCAAGACCATAATTACCGCCACTCAAGACCTGCATATCTTGCCTGAACTCGCCCAAAAGATATATCTCCTGGGCGCAGGAAATACCATCGTCGCCTCTGGCAAAACCGAAGACATCCTTTCCGACCAAGACTTATTAAGCCGGCACAATCTCCTGCATATTCACAGGCACGAGCACGCTGCCAGTTGGCATACCCATCCCCATCAACATCTCTCTAGCCATCCGCACGTCTAAGCCAAAATTCGCTTGACATATATAATATAGCGTGTTAACTTAGAATGATATATATGAGTAAGATAGAAAAAAATAATCGCAGAAAACATCTGCGCCTGAAAGTCTATCACCTGGCCAAATACAGACCATTAGCTGGCCAGGAAGGCCAGGGCGTGCCGATTGTTGCCGCCATTGAGAATTTGGGCGCCGGCGGTATATGTCTGAGGACACCAGAGGCGCTTCCTGTCTCTGGTATGTTGGAGTTGAAAATAAGCTGCCCCTCCCTGCCACAGGCTTTTTCTGCCTTGGCCAGGGTGGTCTGGGTAAAGCCCAGGAGCATAGGCAAAAGTAAACACTTCCTGGTCGGAGCAGAATTTGTCCGGATAGATGAAGATATGCGGCGTTTTATCGACGAGCAAGCCAGATATGTAGATAAGGAGACAAAACCAAAAAAGAAGACGGGATTAAGTATATTCGGATGGCCAGGCCATTAATTCCCGCGTTTTTATTTTTCTTATTGCTGATGCCCAGCGTCTATGTCTTTGCTGATGCCGGTAACCCCCAGAGTGCCCGGGATAGGGCCATGGAATTAGCCCTTAAGGAACAGGCAGTCACCGCCGCCCTGGGAGAGGCAGAGACTAAAGAGCAGGGGGAAGGTTTTGCTTTTATCCTTTCGCGGCTGCATCCCTACGCGAAAATAAAAACTGTTTATAACGATAACATCTACCTTACCCCGGATACCGTCAAAGGCGACTGGGTGAACACCTTGACGCCGGGGATTAAGTTTCTCCTTGGCCAGGAAGGATTAGACATTGAAGGCCAGAGACTGAAATTGGATCTGGGAGGAGTGCTCACTTCTTATTATGCCCATTCCCAGGCCAACCGCCAGAAACCCTATGCCAATTTTTTGCTGGAATTAGGCAAGGGCAGCCATAAATTAATGCTTACTGAGCGCTTTAGAAGAGACGTCACTACCACTTCTACCTTGACCCCCAGCGGTCCAGGGGGGATTGTCGATTATACAAATAATAATACGGATTTCAGTTGGGAGGCTACCTATCATCGCTTAGGCTATGAATTAGGTTATACCAGAGACGCCTCCCTTTATGCCAAGGACTTTAAGGCCAGCAATAGTTATGAGGACCAGATGGCTCGGCTAACGGGTTTCTTTCAGCCCTTGCCCAAAACGCGCTTTCTGATGGAATACAACTACGGAAAATTTGATTATAATAAATCCGCTTCCCATAGCGACAATTCCGATTATCACAAAATTTGGTTAGGGGTAAAAGGCGAGATTACCAAGAAGATATCCGGGTTAACCAAGTTTGGTTACGAATTCAGGGATTATAAAGGAGGCACGGATTATAGCGGCGCGACAGTCAACCTTGACCTCACTTATGGCTATTCGCCCGCAACTTCATTTCTCCTCCATTTTTTATACGGGAATAAACCGGGAAATTACCGTTCCGACGGTTATGTCAAAGGCACGGACTTCTCTCTCTCTTTACTGCACCTCTTAAGTCATAGGATTAAATTTCAACTCAACCTTGATTATGCTGACGACAAATATCATTCGGGCACGGATGATAAAATTTATATCTGCGCCCCGCGTTTAGAATATCTCTTCCGTAAATGGTTGAGTGTGTATCTAGAATACAAATTTGAGAAACGCCAGTCCAATAGGCCGACTGACAAGTATGAGAATAATGTCTGTGCCCTGGGGACAAACGTAGAATTTTAACCGATGTTAAAATCCATAAAATTATTCCTGATTATTGCGGTGGTGGTCTTTTGCGCTGCGGCCTTTGCCCAGACTACTCCTAAGGAGTCAGAGTATCGCATTGCCGCCAACGACCTCTTGGAAATCAGCGTTTACCAGGAGCCGGATTTAAGCAAGACGGTCAGGGTCTCTTCCGACGGCACAATTACCTATCCTCTCCTGGGGGATATCTCCGTGGTCGGCCTGACCGCCCGACGACTGGAGGAAAAATTAAGGGATTTATTAGAGAAGGATTATCTGGTCAATCCCCAGGTCAGCGTGTTTATCAAAGAATATGCCAAGATATCCGTCCTGGGAGAGGTCAAGCGTCCGGGTTCCTATGAATTGAAGGCAAACCTGACGGTAATCCAGGCCATTGCTCTGGCCGGGGGTTTTACCGAGAAAGCCGACCAGGCCAATATTATCCTGAGCCGTGGCGAGGGCGCAGAAAAAGAAAATATACCCATAGATACCAGCAAGATAGGTGTGGAATCAGACGGTAATGCCAACATCGCCCTGCAGCCGGATGATGTCATCATCGTGGGAGAACTTGGGATGGTCTCGGTCATCGGCAAAGTCAGAAACCCGGGCAGATACATCTTAAAAGAAGGGATGACGGCGATTGAGGCCATTGCCTCGGCAGGAGGGCTCACGGAATTAGCCGACGGTAACCGTACCAAGATTATCCGCATAGAAAACGGCAGGAAGAAGACGATTAACGTGGCCGTGGACTCAATATTAAAAGGCGGAGATAAATCCCAGGATGTTGTCTTAAAGCCGGACGATACTATCGTCGTGCCCGAATCCTTTTTTTAAGATTATAAGACTAAAAAATGTTACCCAATCCCCAAATCAAAGAAGTAACTTTACAGGATTACCTGAAGGTAGTTAAGAAAAAGATAGGAGTAACTGTCGCTTTCCTGATTATTATACCTTGCGCGGTCACTATTTTTGTCTTTACCACCAAGCCCGTTTATCGCGCCAGCGTCAGTATCCTCATTGAGAAATCCCAGCCAAAAATAACTAAGTTTGAGGACGTATATCAGACGAGTTATCAGGATAACCAGTATTATCAAACCCAATATAAGATATTAGAATCAAGGGGACTGGCAGAGCGCGTCTTTGAAGAGATGCATTTAAGTCGGGACCCGGATTATGCCGAGGCCAAAGACCCCATCCAGAAATTGCAAGACCAGATTAGCATTGAGCCGATAAAAAATAGCCAGATTGTTTTAGTGAATGTGGAAGACCCCGATGCCTTAAGGGCCAGTTCCATCGCCAATACCCTGGCCAAGGTCTATATCCAGCAGGATATTCAGATGCGCAACCGCGCCACTAAAGAGGCCACCGGGTGGCTGGAATCGCAGTTGACCGATATCAAGAAAAAGATGCGGGACTCCGAAGAGGCCTTAAATAAATATCTACAGGAGAATAAGATTGTCACCATCCCCGATGTAGAGAAGAAGAGTCAGACCCTCCTGGATGAACTCAAGCAGAATAAGTCCCGTCTGGAAACGGATATTGCCGAGGCAGCCAAACGCTATAAGGAAAAACATCCTAAGATGATTGCCCTCAGGGCGCAACTGGATGACGTGAACAAAAAAATTGAGCAGGAAACAGACCATCTGCTGGACTTAAACCAGAAATTGGTGCAATACAATATGCTGAAAAAAGACGTAGAGTCCAATCAGCAGTTGTACACAGCGATGCTCACGCGCTCCAAAGAGACGGACGTTTCGGAAAAACTGATAATTTCCAGTATCCGCGTTATTGATTCGGCCAAGCCGCCGGAAGTTCCTTTTAAGCCGAAAAAACTAAGGGATATCTTGATGTCCATTGCGCTCTCCCTATTCGCCGGAGTAGGTTTCTCTTTCTTCTTAGAATACCTGGATTCCAGCATCCGCACAGCCGAGGACGTCAGCCTCTATCTGGATATGCCTTTCTTAGGTTATATCCCCTCTATCAGCAGGGAGGTCAAGACAGAAGCAGAGAGGAGTCTGATTTGCTACGCTAAACCCAGTTCCAAAGTTACTGAATCCTACCGGGCAATCCGCACCTCCATACTCTTTGCCTCGCCCGAAGATAAACCCCTAAAGAATATTTTGATTACCTCCAGCATCCCCCAGGAAGGCAAGAGTTTCATCGCCAGTAACTTATCCGAAGTATTCTGCCAGGTCAATGAGCGGGTGGTTTTATTGGATGTGGATATGCGCCGGCCCAGATTACATAAGAATTTTGACCTGGAGCAGAAAAACGGCTTAAGCGATTTCCTGACCGGCAACGTTGACTCCCAGGCGATTATTAAAAGCACCGGGGTCAAAAATCTTTCTGTTATTACTGCCGGCACTATTCCGCCTAACCCCAGCGAATTGCTTTCTTCAGCCAAGGTCCTGTCTCTCTTTGAAGAGTTAAAGTCAAAATTTGAGCGGATAATCCTTGATTCGCCCCCGGCCTTGAGCGCAGCCGATACTTCCTTGTTGGCCAATATCGTCGATGGGATTGTCCTGGTAGTCAAGGGGGGCCGTACCCGTAGGGAATCGATATTGCAGGCAAAAGAGAGGATCCTCAAAGCCAGGGGTAAGATTATAGGCGTAGTCATCAACAATATAAATTTAGAAAAAGAAGATAGTTATTACTACTACCATTATTATAGCGAAGAGAGCCAAAAGCAAAAAAAATAGATTCCTCAAAGTGAATGGATATTATCCTGGAATTTCTGCTGGTATTCCTCGTTTTTTTCTCCCCGCTAATTTATGGTAGCGTAACCATCCTGCCGCAATCCCTACTGGAAGCAACGAGTTTTTTACTCCTCTTTCTCTTTCTTCTCAACCGCCTGAGCAAAGATAGGACTTCTTTTATCAAAATTTCTTTCCTGCCTCTTCTTGTATTCCTGGGTTTGGTTTGTTTCCAACTCTTTCCTCTGCCTGAAAAATGCCTTTCTTTTATCTCCCCGGCCGCCTTTTCTCTATTCAGGGATTTCCGGGCCAATTCTCTGGCGGAGTTTCCTTTAAGCATATATCCCGAAGCCACGGTCAAGCTCTTGCTGCAATTCCTAAGTTACCTCGCCGTATTTTTTGTAGTTTTAAATTATATGGATACCCTGAAAAAAATAAAACGCCTGGCCTTGGCGATTATTATTTGCGGATTTTTATATTCTTTTTACGGGATTATCCATTGGTTGGCTATTTATAATCCCGATTTCTCCACTTTTACCAACCGCGACCATTTCGCCGCTTATGTGGAAATGATTATTCCTTTAGGCATCGGCTATACTTTAGCCGAAGTTTCAAAAACCAGAAAAATCATCATTGTCTTTATGGTCTCGGTGATTACCCTGGCATTATTTTTATCCTTATCGCGCGCAGGAATAATCTCTTTTTCTTTGGGCATTCTTATACTGCTGGCCCTTTTAAAATCCAAAAGGCCGCTGAAGAAAGGGATAGGCATAGTCATTGCTTTAGTTTTATTCCTCACTTTATTTTTAGGGGTCATCGGCCCCGGTTCGCTGGGGGAACAACTAAAGAGTCTGCTCTCTCCCCTTAGTGTATATCAGGAACGGTTGAATCTGCTCAAGGATAGTTTTAAGATAGTCAAGGATTTCCCTATTTTTGGGACGGGCCTGGGGACATTCGGGGAAATTTTCCAGAAATATAATACTTCCAGCAAACAGGTAACCTGGAATTTCGCTCATAACGAACCTATGCAACTACTCGTCGAGACGGGGGTATTAGGTTTCTTATTGGTATTTTTCTTTTTATTTAATTATTCCAGGAAGATAATCTTCCTCTGGTTTAAACGTAATTCACCCTACGCCCTCTATTTGACCTTAGGGGGGATGGTCGGTATATTTTCTATAAGCGTGCATAGTCTCTTTGATTTTGTCTTCCACGTCCCTGCTGATGCACTTTTATTTTTCATCATCTTGGCCTTAATCTACCGGAGTGTCTATCTCAAAGAGCCACAGACTCTCCTACCCCTACCGAATTTTAACTTTTCCCTACCGCATTATCTAAGATTTTCCTTAATTATCGCCTTAGTTATACCCTTAATATTCATTGCATCTTTAATTTTCAGGCGCTATCAGGCAGAAATGGTTTTTGACAGAATCAAAGAAGCGCAGACCGCCGAGAGCCTGCAGGCCCTGCAGAATTATAAGAGGGCCCTTAAGGAGATTGATACGGCCATTGCCTGGAATCCCTTAGATAGTTCTTATTTGGGTAAAAAGGGTAATTTGCTTTCTGGACTTGCCCTGAGGGATGACCTAAAAAATGAATTACCTAACTATGCTGATTTTATCAGTCAAAACAATCTCCTGTTCCTGGCGGGGGGGTCTTATAGAAAGGCAATTGACCTTAATCCTACCCAGGCAGATTACCATTTAAAATTAGGTTGGATATACAGTCTTTTAGGAGACACAAAGATGATGAAAGAAGAATTTAAAAAGGCGATGATATTAGACCCGCAGAATAATAAAATCCGTTCCTATATCAATACTTTTAAGCAAGATATATAG
>CAZKSS010000025.1:8394-14126 GCA_964555545.1 uncultured Planctomycetales bacterium | reverse complement strand
AGTAAGTTATTGCCCTCAATGCTCGTAGATGAATGGGCGTTATGAATCCGAGCTTCTTTTTTAAGCTTCAATTCCCATTTAGGGATAAGCTTTGCCTGCTCAATAATCCCCCTACCTGCTGCAATCTCGGTAAGATTATTGACAATTTTATTGGTAATCGTATATTTGGGCTCGAACGACATAGCATTATTATAACAAATGACAACCTAAATGACAACCTAAATGACAACCGAACTCGTACTATTTTTCTGTTCCCGTTTTCTTGTCGCTAGGACGGTATGTATTCCCTAATTCATCCCACAAACTAAAATCGGCAGTATATCCGCCGATATTGCTCGATCCATGTTGTAATTTCCATGCCTTCCCGGTTCGAGTATCAATTTTGACTATTTCATCTTGATATGTAACAGTTGTATTGGCATCGATTATTGACCGAACAGGGAGTTTTATGTTTTTAACTTCATATCTGCCATCACTACCAAACATACCACAACCCGACAATAAGAAGCACGCGGTTAATAAAAATATTATGTTTTTCACGAAGTCACCTCCTCAAATAAAAGCCGCTTGGGTTCTTTACCCTTTTTTCTTATCGACGCTTCTTTATATATTTCTTCGAATTCCTCCTTTGTCCATCCTCTATTTTGCAAACGATTAAATTCGCTCACAAGAAAATCTCTAGCTTGACCTTTTAGCCGCCATTCCGAAACTGCTGTTTCTAAGAGTTTTTCTTTTATTTGTTCCTTATTATTTGTATTGATTGCTTCGTTCAAAGCGATTTTTATTAATTCATTTGTATCTTTATTAGCTTGCATTGAATAACGATAAGCTTTCCAAGAAATTAAAACACCAACGAAACTTATCAAAAATCCAGTTAACCATTCCCAATGTCCTTTAACAAAATACATCATAGTCTCAAAAACTGCTAACATTGCTCCTATTTATTGTTCGCCTGAGCGTCAAGGTTGGCTGCCCCGTGTGGACTCGAACCACAACACCCAGATCCAGAGTCTGGTGTCCTACCGATTAGACGACAGGGCAAAAATTACCAAAGATTTCTTTTTATCCAGTCATCCAGCGACATAATGGCGCCAAATAATCCCTGGGTATCCTTGACCGCGCCTGTGGTTGTCCCGGCTATGGTAGTGCCTACGCCTTCTGCCACGCCTTTAGCAGTCTGGCAACCGCTCAGAAGGAAAAGAGAGAAAAACAGCGCGCAGCAGATAAAAATTTTATGCCTACTCATCCTGAATTCCCTTTTATCCATTGGCTCAATCTTTTTTGGGTGCGCTCTTTGCCCAAATAATAAATTACCTCAAATAGCCCCGGGCCGATGGTCTTTCCAGTCAGGGCCACCCGAATAGGATGAATTAGTGTCTTGGCTTCCATACCTAATTCTTTAACCAGCGCCCGGAAGCACTCTTCAATGGCCGCAAGATCAAATTTCGGCAAGGCATCCAGCCGGGCGCTAAAAAGCCGAAATTCTTTTGAGAAATCCCGGGCCAGAAATTTTTTTTCTGCTTCCGGGTCTATCCGAATCTCTTCTAAAAAGAAGAAATCCGCCCAATCGGGAAAATCCTCTAGCGTGGTCAGCCGTCCCTGGAATAATTTTACTAGAGAAAGGAGGTAATTTCTATCGAAATTACTTTCCGAGATATATTTTTTCTCCACCAGCAGCGGGACGAGCAGGTCAGTCAATTTTTGGGAGTCTTCCTTCTTTAGATACTGGTTATTCATCCAGCCCAGTTTCTTTAAGTCAAAGGTGGCAGCGGTCTTATTCACGCCCTTAAGGTCAAATAATTTTATCGCCTCCTGAATATCCATCACCTCGCGGTTATCTCCCGGCGCCCAGCTTAAGAGTAAGAGATAATTCACCAGTGCCTGGGGTAAATAGCCTGCTTTGCGATAATCCGTAATGGCTGTGGCGCCTGTTCTTTTAGAAAGCCGGCCTCCTTGCATGCCTAAGATTAAAGGCAGATGCGCAAAATCAGGCAGAGGCAAACCCAAGGCCTGATAGAGAAGGATTTGTTTAGGCGTATTTGAGATATGGTCATCGCCCCTGATGACGTGGGTGATCTGCATCGTGGCATCATCCACCACGCAGGCAAAATTATAAGTTGGAGTTCCGTCGGATTTTATCAAGACCTGGTCTTTGATATTCTCGGCATCAAATTCAATCTCACCGCGGATTAAATCCTTTACCTTAATTTTCTGGGGCTCTACCTTAAAGATAATTGCCTCACCTTGGGATTTGGGATTTGGGATTTGGGATTTTTCTAAATAGGCCCTGCCTGCTTTGAACAGTCTTTCCGCGTAGCTGCGGTAGAGGTCCATTCTTTTGCTCTGATAATAAATCTCATCCCACTTAAACCCCAGCCACTCTAGACTCTCCAAGATCTCGTCCACATATTCCTGCTTTGAGCGGAGAGTATCAGTATCCTCTATCCTTAAAATGAATTTACCTTTTTTTGTCTGGGCATAAAGCCAGTTAAAGAGTGCAGTGCGGCCACCGCCGAGGTGTAAATATCCGGTGGGACTGGGGGCAAAACGTACTCTGGTCATTTCAGTTTATATCCTTCCTTTAAGGCCTTTTGATTAATGGCAATGAGGTCCTTTTTATCCGCAGGCGCAATCTCCTGAAAAACTTTCAATACGGTTTTTATGTCTACAATTTTTTTCTGCGCCAGATAACAGCCCAGGATGACCATATTGGCCACCTTGATGTTACCAAATTTTAGGGCTATCTCCGAGAAGGGATGTTTTATGGCCGGGATATCCTTGGCTGATACCGCCAGAGAAGTATTTATGATGCAGAGGCCCTTATTTTTTATCCTCTTTTTGAATTTTAGTAGCGACGGGTTATTCATCACCATGAGGGTATCGGCCTGGTGGACATAGGGCGAGCCTATCTCCTTATCAGAGACCACCACCATGCAATAGGCAGTGCCTCCGCGCACCTCTGCGCCGTAACAAGGAAACCAAGTGACAAATTTATTTTCGCGCATCGCGCTTTCCGCCAAGATTTTTCCTAACAGCATTACCCCTTGGCCGCCGGCACCGGCGATTATAATTTTCTCGGTCATTTTATCCTGCCTAAAGGAAATTCTTTGCTCATCACGTTTCTTATCCAATCCATTGCTGCTTTCGGCGGCAGGCCCCAATACGTCGGACAAGGCGAGAGTATCTCCACCAAAGAAAAACCTACCTGCTCAATTTGGTTTTGCAAGGCCTGTCTTATCGCCTGTTTGGTTTTGCTGACGCCCTGCGGGGAATCTAAAGCCACGCGCTCTATATATCTCACTGCCGGCAAGAGGGCCAGCATTTCGGAAATTTTCAAAGGATAACCGTGGAATTGCACATCCCGGCCAAGCGGGGTAGTGGCTGTCTTCTGACTGACGAGCGTAGTAGGAGCCATCTGCCCGCCGGTCATCCCGTAAACAGCATTATTGATAAAGATCACCGTGAGGTTTTCTCCGCGGTTAGCCGCGTGTATCGTTTCGTTTGTGCCGATGGCAGCCAAATCTCCGTCGCCCTGGTAAGTAAAGACGATATTTTGCGGCCTGACTCTTTTAATGGCCGTGGCCACTGCCAGGGCCCGACCATGCGCTGCCTCGCTGCAGTCAAAATCCCAATAATCATAGGCAATCACTGCGCAACCCACCGGCGCCACGGCAATCACCTTGTCTCTAATCCCCAATTCATCTACCACCTCGGCAACGAGCCGGTGGGTGAGGCCGTGCCCGCAACCTGCGCAATAATGGGTTGATACATTACGCAACGATTTGGGGCGACTGAATATTTTTTCCATCTTAATTTTTAAACTTTTAGCCCTTTAGGCTCTTAACTTTTTCTATAATCTCTTCTTCCGTCGGTATGCCGCCGCCAGCGCGGCCTAAGAATTCCACTTTTGCTTTGCCGTCAAGCGCCAACTTTACGTCTTCCAGCATCTGGCCGTAAGACATCTCAATGACTAAAAACGCTGTACGCGGTACGCGGTACGCTGTACGCTGAAATATCTTTTTCGGAAACGGCCATAAAGTTATGGGTCGGATCAGGCCGACTTTTCTGCCTTTTTCTCTTAATGGTGACAGTGCTGCTTTGGCAATGCGGCCCATCGAACCATAGGCCACTAAGATAATTCTGGCATCAGATAAATTTGCGCTTTCCCAACGCTCTTCTTTTTCTTGGATAATTTTATATTTTCTCTGCAAGGTAAGATTAAATTTCTCCAGGTCACCTTCTTTGATGTAAAACGACTTTATGACATTGGGAAATCTCCCTTTGCATCCTGTGAGCGCCCAGGGTTTAGTCGATAGTCGATAGTCGATAGTCGATAGTTTATCTTTTTTACTATGGACTGTGGACCGTGGACTATGGACTAACAACGGCTCCATCATCTGGCCGAGCATCCCGTCTCCCAAAACAATGACCGGATTGCGGTATTTATCCGCCAGGTCAAAGGCCAGCGGCATAAAATCAAAGGCCTCCTGAACCGTAGACGGCGCAAGCACTAGGGAATGATAATCACCGTGCCCGCCGCTACGCGTGGCCTGGAAATAATCGGATTGGGCCGGAGCAATATTGCCTAATCCCGGGCCACCGCGCATCACATTGACAATTACTGCGGGTAATTCTGCGCCGGCGATATAGGAGATGCCTTCCTGCTTGAGGCTAATCCCGGGACTGGAGGAAGAGGTCATTGCCCTGGTGCCTGCGGCTGAGGCGCCGAAGACCATATTAATGGCGGCTAATTCTGATTCTGCCTGAATAAAAATTCTTCCTTTCTCCGGCAGATGTCTGGCCATATAGGCGGTCAATTCATTTTGCGGAGTAATCGGGTAGCCGGCGTAAAAATTGCAACCCGCCTGAATTGCCCCTTCGGCAACGGCCTCATTTCCCGTCATGAGTATCTTTCTCATGCTTCGCTTTTGGCGCTTCTCGGTCTTCATACTTATCTCGCATGATAGGGACAGTCCCCTAGGGTTAGCTACGCTATAGCCCTGACGGGGACAGTCCCTACGGCAATACTTATCTCCATACCTCAATACAACAGTCCGGGCAGATGATGGCACACCGCGCGCAACCTATGCATTTACCGGAATCCCTGAATTCTACGAAATTTACTCCGTGCTTATTTAGTTTTTTACTTACGGCGATCAGGCCTTGCGGACAAAAGGCAATACACAAGAGACAACCCTTACATTTATCTTTATGCAGAGTAATCTTAGCCATGGTGGGGCAGAACTTCTTTAATCCGACGGGCAATGCCCTCTTTATTTAAGCCGTACTTCTCCAAGAGAACATCTCTCTTCCCGTGTGGGATAAATTTACAAGGAAGCCCTATTCTGATTACCGGTCTGTCTATGGCTTCACTAACCGCGCTGCCAAAACCGCCGTCTAAAACCCCTTCTTCCGCCGTAAAAATAAATTCGGTCTTTGCACTGACATGTTTAAATAAAGTAGCATCCAAGGGCTTGACAAAACGCGCATTGATTAAGCCACCCGAAAGACCATCTTTTTCTAACAATTCTATCGCTTCAAAAGAAGGTATTACCATGCTGCCTACAGCGATGATACAAAAATCTTTGCCTTCTTTTAACACTTCCGCGTTACCCAATTGGAATTTGGCACTTCGGCTTCGCTCAGTGCCAATGGTGAGCGTAGTCGAACCATTGGGATTTGGCACTTCGGCTTCGCTCAGTGCCAATGGTGAGCGTAGTCGAACCATTGGG
>CAZKSS010000025.1:0-8294 GCA_964555545.1 uncultured Planctomycetales bacterium | reverse complement strand
CACTTCGGCTTCGCTCAGTGCCAATGGTGAGCGTAGTCGAACCATTGGGATTTGGGATTTGGGATTTGGGATTTTATCCTTGGGGTATCTGATTGCTACCGGTTTATCCAGATTAACTGCAAACTCCAGCATCTCCTCTAATTCCCGGCTGTCCTTTGGCGCCATCACCACTAAATTAGGCACGCTCCTTAAAAAATTAAGGTCAAAAACCCCCTGGTGCGTTACCCCGTCTTCCCCTACTATTCCGGCGCGGTCAATGGCAAAAACCACTGGCAGACCCTGCAGGGCCACGTCTTCAATAATCTGGTCGTAGGCGCGCTGCAAAAAAGTAGAATAGATAGCCACTACCGGTTTCAGCCCCAGCTTGCTCAAGCCAGCGGCAAAACAGACTGCATGTTGTTCGGCAATGCCCACATCAAAGAACCTCTCTGGATAGGCGTCCCGGAATCTATCTAGACCCGTGCCCTCAGGCATGGCTGCGGTGATCGCAAAGATTTTGCGATTGCTGCGCGCCAAATCCACTAATTTCTTACTCAGAACCTGGGTATAGGTCAGGGTCTTAGTTTTCTCTTCCGGCAGAGGTGCTCCGGTTTTCATCTCAAATGGGCCGGTGCCGTGAAATCTTACCGGCTCATTTTCCGCCGGGGGATAGCCTTTACCCTTTTTAGTCACCACGTGGAGGAGGCGCGGGCCTTTGATATAAAGGATATTTTTTAAGGTGGGGACTAAGGTGTTTAGGTTGTGGCCGTCGATAGGGCCGAAATAACGAAACCCTAATTCTTCAAAAAATATTCCCGGCACGAACAGGCCTTTTAGGCCCTCCTCAAACTGATTGGCGATTTTTAAGAGGCGACTTCCCTTGGGGATACGGGCCTTGGCAAAATTCTCCAGGGCACTCTTAAAACGGTTATATATAGGTAAAGAAATGAATTTATTCAGATACGTGCTTAAGGCGCCCACATTGGGGGCGATACTTAATTCGTTGGTATTTAAAATCACCAAAATATCTTTTTTTAAATGGCCTACGTTATTCAGACCTTCAAAACATACTCCCCCGGAAAGCGAACCATCTCCGATTACGGCGACTACTTTAAAATTCTCTTCCGGAGGAGAGAGGTAATCTCTGGCGCAGACTAGACCCAAGGCCAGCGATACTGCGGTAGAACTGTGTCCGGTAGTAAAGCTATCGTAAACAGATTCGTCCTTAGAAGGAAAACCGCTGATGCCTTGATATTGTCTTAAGGTAGTAAAGGCCTTATCCCTGCCGGTCAAAATCTTATGCGCATAGGCCTGATGTCCGACGTCAAAAATTATTTTATCTCTGGGGGCCTCTAAACAATAATGCAACGCCAGCGTCAATTCCACAGTACCCAGGCTAGAGGCCAGATGCCCGCCGGTAGCGGAAACCACCTCCACTATCCTCTGGCGGATCTCCTTGGCCAACTGGGGGAGTTGCTCTAAAGAAAGTTTTTTTAAATCCTGAGGTGAATTTATGGCCTCTAAAAGCATTATTTATCTTCCTCTGATTCTAGATCCGTAAATTTTTCTAAAGCGAACTTGCCGTCTTTCTTCATCAATAATTCCACTTTACGCTGGGCCTCGTTTAAGGTGGCGGAACAGCTCTGGGCGAGTTTTACCCCCTCTTCGTAAATCTTTAGCGATTCACCCAGGGTGAGTTTACCGCTACCCAATTCCTCGACGATCCTCTGCAATTTTTTCATCTCGTCTTCAAATGCCTGTTTGTCTTTACCCATCTTCCCTGACCTCCTCTACCTTACTAAAAAAACTACCTTTCTCTAAAACCGTCTTTACCCTATCGCCGACTTTAATCTGGGATACATTTTTCACCACTATTTCTTGCGGCAGGAGCATGCTCAAACTATAGCCCCGGGATAAAATGCCCAAAGGGCTTAAGGCGTTTAATCTCTGGCTAAAAGCACTGAGTCTCTCCTGGGCTATCTCTAAGATGTGTTTTATATTGCTGGTCAGGCCGGCATTTAATTCATCAAGTAATTGTTCTTTTTCCCTTAATCTATCCAGCGGGCTCTTGAGCATGTGCCGGAAGGCCACCAGATTATTCTTTAAATCGTGGATAATTTCTAAGACGCAAGAATGCATCTGGTATTTATAAGAATCCATATCGCTTAATAAACTATTCTTTTTCTCCACAATAATTTTGGCCGCGGCCGAGGGGGTTTCCACAAATACGTCTGCCGCCAGGTCCGAAAGCGTAACATTGATCTGATGGCCGACTGCGGATATCGTCGGTATTCTAGAATTATATATTGCCCTTGCCACTATCTCTTCGTTAAATGCCCAGAGGTCCTCGGTGCTTCCGCCGCCGCGACCGACAATTATCGCCTCAATCTTTCTTTCAAAAAACCCCTCTTCATTTAGGCGGTTCAAATCCCTGATGGCCTCAGCAATCTCTTCCTTGGCACCCTCTCCTTGTACCTTTACCGAGCGGATGACCACATCCACGCAAGGAGCGCCTTTTTTAAGTATTTGCAGTATATCCCGCACGGCTGCGCCAGCACTAGAGGTAACTATGCCGACGCGAAAAGGCATCAAGGGAAGGGGTTTTTTATGCCGGGGGTCAAATAAACCTTCTTGGGATAATTTATTTTTTAATTGCTCAAAGGCCAGCTGCTGGGCGCCGATACCTTTGGGCTCAATCTTCTCGACGACAATCTGGTATCGGCTCTGCGGGCCATAGGTGCTGATCTTGCCGAAACATATTACCTTTAAGCCATTTTCAATTTTAAATTTGATATCGCGGTTGATCCGGCTAAAAATCGGTGCCCGAATTATTGCCGCCTCATCCTTTAAGGAAAAATAAGAATGTCCCGACGGGTGAGCATTAAAATCAGAAACTTCCCCCTCAACCCAGACCCCGCCAAAGGTATTCTCCAGGATAATCTTGATGTCCTGGGTAATCTCCGAGACGGTATAGATATGCCGGGACTTTTCTAAATCGGTAAAATTATTCTTTCTTTGTTTTATTGGCGTCGCCTGCATTTGTCGGTGCAGAAGCTGGCGGATTTGCTGCCGGCGCCGGGACAACCGCCGCTTCCGGCTCTTTGGGTTTTGGCTTTAAGATAATTAAATTCAGCGAATAAGGATTTATCTCCAAGGTTTCTTGATATGTGCCAGCAGAAACAATATCTTTATTTTCTAAGGGCGCAAATTTGCAATTTGTAGCGCAGGCAGAATCTACGACATATTTTTGATAGGTATAATCGCCTCCAAGATTTTTCAGGGTTATTTTTAGGCTACGCGGCGTATCCTTGAATTTAGCAGCCGAATTATTTAACTCCTTAGCCTTATGCAGTAAATTTTTGACCTCCTTGGTGGTGCGCAGGGTAGTGATGTCTAATTCTCCTCTCATAATCTTTAAAAATTTATCGGATTTAATCAGGTCTAAGATAAATTTGCGCTCTGCGCTGTCAAAGACGGCGATATTCCTGGAAATAAAATTAACGGCTATGTCCGGGTCAATATAATTGTAGATGAGGATAGCTATACTGTCTTTGCCGCGGCTGGCAATTACGCCGACAAACTCATCGGAAAGGCCCGGCGCAGAAAACATGCCTTCGCCTAATTGGGCGAGCATCTGATAGACATTGTATACGGCCTTAGGCCCGCCCTTATATGCGGAGGCCTCGGGGTCAAACCAGAAGACCCCGGTGTTTCTGACCACCCCTTCTTTATTATTCTGAAAATCTTCCAGAGAAAAGTAGAGTTGATTATCCAGGCCTGCCTGATACATATTTTTTAGGCGGGAGGGAATATAACTGGCGGCGATGTAAGAGCGCTCTCTTCTTTCCGGTAAAAGATTAGTCCCCCGATCGTAATTCCATTCATCTACGATGAGTAGCGTATCTCGCTTAAGCTTAAAATAAGTCAGCCAATCGCGGATCAGGGAGAGGACGGGCTTTTTATAGATGGTCTGTTCTTTTTCTAAGGCGGGGTCGGTAGAAAAACCATGCCAGGTGATAAAGTCTAAAGGCAGGTGATAATGATAAGAGAATTTAATCAACTCATATATGAGACTGTGTTCCGGCGTCAGGTTGGTATTAGTGTCCGTATCTTGGAACCAACTGCTCGTGGCCGGCGCGCCCAAAGGAATTTGTATCTTGCTTTGGCCTTCCAGTTCATTTATCGCCTCGGCCACGGTGCGGTATAAATTAAGGTAGTCCTGCCTGCGGCCTAAGAAAAAGTCGTCTAAGTCCGGCGCGCTCCAGACCTCATACCAGATGTGATAATGTTTATCGCAGCTTAAATTTTTAATGCAGCCCTCGATGAGTTCCTGAAAGGCCTTTAAATTTACCGGCGGGCTTTTCTTATCCAAGACCTTGCCCAGGCCCGCAGGAGTGCCGAAGATATCCAAAATTACTATCCCGCCAGAGTCGCTAATACGTTTAATGACATTTTCATAATTACTCAGCAGTTTATCTTGGGCTTCTTTATTTTTGGCCAGTTGGTGTATTTCCCAGAGATTAAATTGCATGCGGTATAGCCCGAGAAAACCGATATCCTTCTGCCAAGTCTCCAAGACTTCCGGGGCAGCCAAGCCCTGGGGCCAACTCATGTCGCGATGATAACCCCGGCCGCTTAAATCAATGTTGGGTTTAAAGATTTTAGGTAAAGGTATAGTCTGAGAGGCAACGTCTAAAGTGAATTCCAGGTCGGGTTCCTGGGCGAGACAGACAGAGAACAGAGAACAGAGAACAGAGAACAGAAGAAAAACTTTTATCGGTAATCGCTTCATTTATAGTTTCTTTTGTATTCTAATAATTGACCTGGCCTTCCCGCTATTTTCCTCTATATCCAACACTACTGCGTGCAACTGGACATTGCCTTCGGCTACTTCAAAACGCACCGGCACAGCAGTCAGGAATCTTTCCAAGACATCTTCCACCCTGCGGCCAATCACCGAATCGTAGGCGCCGGTCATGCCCACATCAGTAATATAGGCGGTGCCGTTGGGTAAAATTTTTTCATCCGCAGTTTGGATGTGGGTATGCGTGCCTAAAACTGCGGAGACCTTGCCATCCAGATACCATCCCAGGGCCACTTTTTCCGAGGTCGCCTCGGCATGTATATCCACAATAATTATCTTGGCGTCTTCAGATAATTCCTCCTGCGCCTGCCGGCTAGTCCGGAAAGGACAATCCAGGGCCTCCATAAAAACCCGGCCGTTCACATTAATTACGCCGACGGGGGTATTTTTGGCCTTAAACAAACCCCAGCCGCGTCCTGGCGCGCCAGTCGGGAAATTGAGGGGGCGTAAGAGTCTTCCTTCCCCATTGATAAACTCAAATATTTCTTTTTTCTTCCAGATATGGTCGCCGGAAGTCAAGACATCTAGCCCGGCGGCAAATAATTCCTCAGCCACTTTTAGAGTAACGCCTGAACCACCGGCGGCATTTTCAGCATTGGCAATCGCAAAATCCAGGGCGAATTCTTTCTTTAGTCCCGGCAGAAGTTTTTTTACCGCTTCTCTACCTGGTGCACCGACAATATCCCCGATAAATAATATTTTCATTTTGCGAACTCGATTGCCCTGGTTTCGCGAATTACCGTTACCTTAATCTGGCCCGGATATTCCATGCCCTCTTCTATTTTCTTACGGATCTCCCGTGCCAGGTTGATGGCCTCGTTGTCCGAAATCTTTTCCGGTTGCACGATTACGCGTATCTCGCGGCCGGCCTGAATGGCAAAAGATTTCTCTACACCCTTAAAGAGATTGGCAATGGACTCTAATTTTTCCAGTCGCTTGATATACGTTTCCAGGGTCTCGCGCCTTGCCCCTGGCCGCGTGGCGCTGATGGCATCCGCGGCCACGGCCAAAACCGCGTAAAGGCTCTGCGGCTGCGCCTCTTCATGGTGCGCCTCAATGGCATGCACGACTTGCGCAGATTCGTTGTATTTTTTAGCCAGGTCAGCGCCGATTTTGGCGTGTGTGCCTTCAATCTGATGGTCAATGGCCTTGCCGATATCATGCAAGAGGCCAATGCGGCGCGCCAGACGAAAATCCAGACCCACCTCCGAGGCCATGGCCCCCAAAAGAAAGGCCGTCTCCCGGGAATGCTGCAGGGCGTTCTGGCCAAAACTGGTGCGGTATTTCAGGCGGCCCAAGAGTTTAATTAATTCAGGATGCAACCCGTTGACCCCCGCCTCAAACGCCGCGCGCTCGCCCTCTTCGCGGATCTTGTCTTCCATTTCTTTTTTCGTCTTCTCGACTATCTCCTCAATGCGGCCGGGGTGAATTCTTCCGTCGGAAATGAGTTTTTCCAAACTCAGGCGCGCGATCTCCCTACGCACCGGGTCAAAGGCAGATAAGGTTACCGCCTCAGGCGTATCATCAATAATTACATCCACGCCCGTGGCCATTTCCAAGGCCCGGATGTTTCTGCCTTCCCTGCCGATCACCCGACCTTTCATTTCATCATTAGGCAGATTAACTACGCTGACCGTGGACTCCACCGTATGCTCCACGGCGCATTTCTGGATGGCCAAACTCACCAACTCCTGCGCTTTTTTATCCACGGCACTGCGCAACTCTTCTTCCTCCCGCCTGATCAAGACCGCCTTTTCGTTATTCAATTCTTCGTTCAGGCGGTTCAATAAAATCTGTTTTGCCTCTTCTGCGGAGAGAGAAGAAATCTTCTGCAGCCTTTCCTTTTCTTCGGCAATGAGTGCATGTAGTTGCACGTCCTTTGCCTTAATCCCTTCTTCCTGCTTCTTGACGTTTTCTAGTTTGGTCTCAATTTCTTTTTCTTTGCTCTCCAAGAGCCCCAAGCGCCGGTCAATATTCTCTTCCTTCTGGCTCAGCCTCTTCTCCATATTCGCGATCTCCTGGCGCCGGTCTTTGGTTTCGCGTTCAAAATCCTGGCGCATGCGATAGAGAAGGTCTTTGGCTTCCAGTTCCACTTCCCGACGGCGGTCCTGGACTTCTTTTTTCGCCTGCTCTAAGATGTGTCTGGCTTGGGTCTCGGCATCCTGGATCTTTTTTTCGGCGACATACCTTCTAAATAAGTAACCTGCTGCGGCAGCAGTAAAAGCAATAACAATAAATATGATTATGCTAAGCATATTTAATTAACCTCCCATATCTAGATCTAGTCTAGCTGTTTATTGCTGTTTGCTGAGTTTAAGCAAAGACAACTCTGTTGACGCTTACGTCTCGCTTGGTGGTGGGAATCTGCGGTAAGAATTGGAAGTCAAATGCCAGGCCGATAGACGTGGTTTTATTGGTGAGCCCTTTTAAGAAACGGTCATAGTAACCCTTGCCTCTTCCTAAGCGGTTGCCCCGCTTATCAAAGGCCAGTCCCGGAACAATCACTAGGTCTATATCCTTAAGGCTCAGGCAACGTTTGCTTGCTGGCTCCCATATGCCGTAAGACCCCCTTGTTAGTTTGGCTTCTGCGTCTAATAAACAGGGCTTGAGCATTCTATTTTTTGTACATACCGGCACGACGATTGTCTTGCCTAATCTCTGCGCTTCCTTAATCATACCTTCTGTTTTTACTTCGCCATCAAAGGAGACGAAAAACATCACATTTTTTGCTTGCTTAAAAACCTTGGTCCTAAAAAGTTTATCTTGGATTACCTTAGTTTTTAGTTCCCGTCTTTCCTCCTTTTGTGAATTTAACTTAAGTAGGATTTTACTACGGATTTCCCTTTTTGTCAACTCCACGCTACTCATCTTGATGTCCGTGGGTATCTGGCGGGGGCGCAAAGGCGCTAGGGTCTTTGCCGATTTTTTTGTAATAATCCGTCAGCGCCGCCCTCAAGGCCTGCTCTGCCAAAACCGAACAATGCATTTTAATCGCCGGTAACCCGCCTAAGGCTTCGGCCACTGCCTTATTGGAAATCTCCAAGGCCTCTTCAATGGTCTTGCCCTTAACCATCTCCGTAACCATGGAACTGGTGGCCACTGCTGCTCCACAGCCAAATGTCTTGAACTTTGCGTCTACAATTATGTTATTCTCAACTTTTATGTAAAGCCGAAGGATGTCACCACACACAGGATTCCCAACATTACCGATGCCGCTAGCATCTGATATCTCACCACAATTTCTCGGATGAAGAAAATGATCCATAACTTTTTCTGAATATGGGCCGGGTATTTTATCCTCTGCCATCTAATTCATCCTTAAATTACCAAACTTTTGGTTTCTCACAATAATATTTCTTCTAGCCTCTAACAGACCTTCTTTCATTCTATGGTGCCTTAAATAAGGACTAATTTGATTAAATAATGTCGATAAATCCTTTTTTCTATAAAC
>CAZKSS010000024.1:1562-14287 GCA_964555545.1 uncultured Planctomycetales bacterium | reverse complement strand
TGATATTGGATATTTGATATTTGATATTTCCATCATTTTCCTTTAATCACCGCCACCAGAAATCCGATTAACGTAAACACCGACATAAACTCTAGTCTCCCCGCCCACATCTGGAAGATATAAGTTATTTTCAAAAGCGTGGGCATGCCAGCATTGGTGATGCCGCAGGAAAGACCTACGTTGGCCGCAGCAGAGGTGGATTCAAATAAAGAATACAAAAACGGGTGCCCATACCACATCCCCACCAGAGACCCTAGCCCATACAATAATAAATACATCAGGGTAATGATTAATACCGGCCTCACCAGTTTATCCTCTAACAATATATTTTTGGCATGATGGAATTTCTGCACGACAATTGCGCGCTCTGGTAAAATGATGGTTTTGATATCCTGTAATAGGGCCTTGAAGATTACGCCCACGCGCAACATCTTGATCGCACCAGTGGTGGAGCAGACTGCGCCACCTAGGGCCATGGCGCAGATGAGACCTACCACCGCTAAATTCCCCCACCCATTGACCAGCTGCGCGGCATATACGGTCTGATAACCTGTGCCGGTGTGACCCGAGAGGAGCTGGTAAAAACCTTTGCGCAGCAAGAGCATCGCCGTAGGATAAACCCCTAACCGCTCCAGGCCAAAAGCGGTGAGCAAAAAGATAATGCTAATGCTAATAAATAGCGTTACGGTCTCAATATTTTTAAATATCTCTCTGCGGTTACCTGTCCAGAGGTGATAATGCAGTTTAAAATTAAGCGCGCCCAAAATCATGATGACCATGGTGATTATTTCGTAAGGAAAACTATGGTAATAGAGAATATTCTGCGATTGCGGGGTAAAGCCGCCGGTATCAAAGGCCGCCATAAATATGCAGGCCCCGTGGAAGAAGGCATGCAGTGTCTTCATCCCGTTGAACATCCCCACGATCCCTAAAGCGGCTGTCCCCAAAATTAGGTAGGTAATGCTTAAAGTCCAAATAAAGCGGCTGGTGTGTATGACATTGGGGAGGATCCTCTCTTCCCGCGCCTCGCCCACATACATCTTAAATGCTCCGGAGGCACCCTTGACAAAAAACGATAAGGCCACAATCACGATGCCCTGGCCGCCGATGAACATAATCAGATGCCGCCAGAGATTATGGGTAAAGGAGAGGTGGTCTAAATCCTGCACCAAAACCAGGCCGGTGGTAGCAAAGCCAGACATGGCGTCAAAACAGGCATCCAGAAAGGACTTCCAGTGGCCGCTTAAATATAAGGGTATGGCGCCTAAGAACATGGCCGCTAACCATGACAGACTCACCACGATCATCCCCTGCATCCAGTTCAGGTCTCTGTCCGTAGAGCAGAGTTGCATCAAGATTAAACCGAAGATCAAGGTTATTTCTATGCCGAGAATAAAATCTAAAGTGGGATTGATTTCGCCAAAGGCCAGACCCGCGGCTACTGGCACCAGCATGGTCAGGCCCAGCCCAACGATAATCCGGCCTAAATAATAGCCGATATTTTTGAGGTCTTGGAGGCGGGGCTTCAGAATCATATTTTACTTAAAACCAGGCAAATGAAAAATGCCGCCAGAATTATGACCAAGGCGTATAAGAGTTCGGTGGTAATACCTAAGGCAATATTAATCGGGATTTTCAGTTTCATCCTTATAATTTACCTACCAAAAGATTTAATAACTGCGGCTCGGTACCGATAGTGGCAATAGCGATAATATCGTCTCCGGATTTTAAAACCGTGTTTCCCTTGGGGACAATCACCTCTTCTCCGCGGACAATAGAGACCAAGACCGCGTCCGGCGGCAATTCAATGTCTTTGACCTCTTTATTGATGACGGGGGAGTCGCTGGGCAGGTCCACGCGCACAATGCTCAACTTCCCGCGCTTAAAACTCATCAGATTTACGAAATCTGAGAAGGAGACTTCCTCTTCAATAATCTTGGCGATAATCTTGGTAGAGTCTACCGGCACATCGATACCCAATTCGGCAAAGGTGTGCTCATTGTCAGGATTGTTCACCCTGCCCACGGTGCGCTGGATGCCGAATCTCTCCTTGGCCAACTGGCAGATAATCAGGTTGTCTTCGTCGTCGCCGGTAACCACAGCCACCACATCCGCCCGCTCAATTCCCGCCTCCTCCAGAATCCGCGGCTCGCAGCCGTCGCCGTTGATGACCAGCGCCTCTATCTCTTTGGCTACCTCTTCGCAGATGGCCTTGTCTTTTTCCACGATACTGACGGTGTGTTTATTGGCTACCAGCCGACGGGATAAAAAATATCCTACTTTTCCTGCGCCCACTATTAAGATATACATAGCGCACCTCTTTTTAGAGTCCGAACTTCTCTTTTATTCTCTTCAGGCTAGCGACTTTCACCGCCGCCATTAATACGTCTTTTTCTTTTAAGATAGTCTGCGGCTCGGGAAGCATTACCCCGCTCATCCTTCTGATCGCCACCACCAGAAATTCACCCGGAATATTTATCTCCTGAACTGCTTTACTTACCAGGGCATCTTTCACTTCTATCTCAATAACGCCTAAGTCCTTGGTCTCAATTAAATAACTAGAAAAGCGGCTCTCGATAATTTTATCCCTGAGCATTGCGGCAAAAAGAACTGTCCCGCTAATAATATCTAGCCCCAAAGCCGCATAGATATGCGCACGCTGGGGGTCATAGACGCGGGCAATGACCTTGGGCACATGGAATATCTTTTTGGCTACCTGCGCGGAGATTAAATTGGTGTTGTCGCCGTTGGTTACGCTGCAGAAGGCATCTGCCTTTTCAATGCCCGCCTGTTTTAAAAGACTTAAGTCAAAGCCATTGCCCACTAAAGTCAGGCCGTTAAAAGTTCCGCCCAGACGGTCAAAAGAAGTTTGGGATTTATCAATAATCACGACATTATGGCCTTCGCCGGACAACAGTTTGGCCAGTTCTGAACCTACCCTGCCGCAACCCACGATTATCACATACATATTTTACCTCACTGTTATATTCCTTTGGCCATCTCTACCAGTTTCTTAAAGGCATTGCTGTCTCTAACTGCCAAATCCGCTAAGACCTTGCGGTCTAAGAGCACTTTGTGTTTCTTTAGGCCACTCATAAACCTAGAGTAGGTAATTCCATTCTCGCGGCAGGCGGCGTTAATGCGCGTAATCCACAGGCGCCGGAATTGCCTTTTCTTGACGCGTCTGTCACGATAGGCATAGACCAGCGCATGCATCAGGGCCCGGCGCGCCTGCTGGTACTGTTTACTGCGGTCGCCCCAAAAACCTTTGGCTTCCTTTAATAGTCTCCTCTTTCTTTTGCGGGTGGCCACACTGTGTTTAACTTTAGACATAGTTCTTCGCTCCTTTAAGTTTATCCGTAGGGCAGCATCCTCTTGAGATATTTTATATTTTGTGCGGCTGTCTTGACCAGACCGGATTTTCTTAATTTCCTGAGCCTCTCCGGCTCTTTATGCGTGCTCAAATGGCTCTTGCCGCAGTGGCTATATTTGATTTTGCCGCTTTTGCTGAACCGGAATCTTTTTGCCGCGCCTTTCTTAGTTTTTAACTTCCCCATCTCTCTCCTCGCTAATCAACTAATTCAACTATTTGGGTGCAATCACCAATGAGATAATCCTGCCTTCTAAGGCTGGCTCTTTTTCTACCTGGCCAGCGTTTTGGGTATCCACGATAAATTTATCCAGTATCTTGCGGCCTAAATCCAGATGCTCCATCTGCCTGCCGCGAAAGAAGAGGTTTATTTTTACCTTATCCTTTTTATTTAAAAAGGCGAGTGCCTGTTTTAATTTGGTCTCATAGTCATGGCGGTCAATGTTGGGCTTGAAGCGAATCTCTTTAAGTTTGCCCTGCTTCTGGTGTTTTTTGGCCTCGCGCTCTTTCTTTTCCTGATCATACTTAAATTTGCTGAAGTCAATAATGCGGCATACTGGAGGACTGGCCTGGGGCGCGACCTCTACTAAATCCAATTCGTGCTGGTTGGCTATCTCCAGCGCCTTTTGTATCGGCACGATGCCTAACTGACCTCCATCCGGACCAATGAGGCGCACCTGGGCAGCGCGTATCCTTTCATTAATACGGATAAATTTTTTTATCTTACACCTCCTCTTTTTGGTTTACGCTGAATCAACAAACTCTATTTGCTATTTCTTCTTTTATCTTGTCGATAAATTCCTGCAAAGGAAAAGCGCCCTTATCGCCTTCCTGCCTTTTTCTTACTGCCACCGCCTTTTCCTTAGCCTCCCGCTCACCCACCACCAGACAATACGGCACCTTATTTAATTCCGCATTGCGGATTCTTTTTTCCAGGGTCTCGTTACGCTCATCCAGCCCTGCGCGGATTTTATTTTCTTCCAAGGCGCACTTCACCTCTCGGGCGTATTCTGCCGCCGCGGCCTTCACCGGGATCACCAAGACCTGTAAGGGCGCCAGCCACAAAGGCAAATCCGCCTTATAGTGCTCCAGGAGCGCGCCGATAAAACGCTCCAGGCTCCCCAATAAAACCCGGTGCAACATAATCGGCTGCTTTTCCCTGCCGTCGCCATCTACATAGGCCAGGTTAAATCTCTTGGGCAAGGCAAAATCGCATTGGATGGTAGCGCACTGCCATTTTCTTTTTAAGGCATCCTTTAATTTTATGTCGATCTTGGGGCCGTAAAAAGCGCCTTCTCCGACGTTGATCTCGTAGCTTAGGCCCTTCTCTTTGAGCGCATCTTCCAGCGCCTGGGTGGCCTCTTGCCAATCTTCTTCCGAGCCGATGTAATGTTGTGGCCGGGTGCTTAATTCTATGCCTACCTCATTAAATCCAAAAACCGCCATGGTGTCAAATACAAAATCAATAATATTTTTTATCTCTGCCCCCAGTTGCTGCGGCAGGCAGAAGATGTGGGCATCGTCCTGGGTAAAGCCGCGCAGACGCATTAGCCCGTGCAATACCCCGGCCTTTTCATTGCGGTATACCGTGCCTAATTCAAAATATCGCATAGGCAGATCCTTGTAACTTCTGGTCTGGGATTTATAAATTAAAATATGGCCCGGGCAGTTCATCGGCTTGATCACAAATTCCTTATCTTCAATTTTAAAGGTGTACATATTCTCTTTATAATAATCGTAGTGCCCAGAGGTATGCCAAAGGCCGGCCTGCAGGATATGCGGGGTAACCACCAGTTGATACCCGCGCCTTAGGTGCTCCTCCTTTTCATAGTCTTCAATGATCTTACGTAAAATCGCGCCTTTGGGATGATAAAAAACTAGGCCTGCTCCGGCTTCTTCGTGGTAGATGTCAAAAAACTCTAATTGCGGACCTAATTTGCGGTGGTCGCGCAGTTTGGCCTCCTCCGCATTTTTCAGATATTCCTCTAGTTCTGCTTTGCTTTCAAAACAGGTGCCGTAAATTCTCTGCAACATGGGGTTGGTCTCGATGCCGTGCCAATATGCTCCAGCCACCGACAATAATTTAAAGGCCTTGATTTCTCCGGTGGAATTTACATGCGGGCCGCGGCATAAATCCAGAAAACTTTTGCCGGTTTTGTAGAGAGAAACTTTTTCTTCGGGAATTTCTTTGAGCAATTCCAGTTTGTAATCTTCTTTTAGTTTCTTAAATAAGACCATAGCCTCTTTTTTAGAGATTTCTTCCCGGATAAACGGCTCATTTTTCTGGATAATCTCCTGCATCTTCTTTTCTATTCTGCTCAAATCCTCGTCGGTAAATGGCTCTTTCTTACCAATGGCTCGACTACGCTCGCCATTGACACCGAGCACAGTCGAGGTGTCAAAGTCATAATAAAAGCCGTCCTCAATCGCCGGGCCGATGCCTAATTTCACCTCTGGCCAAAGCTCTTTTACCGCCTGGGCCATCACGTGGGAACAAGAGTGTCGTAGAGTATCTAAGTTCATAATTTTTAAACTGGGCCCAAGAGGACTTGAACCTCTGACCTCCACGATGTCAACGTGGCGCGCTAACCAACTGCGCTATGAGCCCGCAATTTTATGCCGGGGGAGGGAGTTGAACCCTCACGCCCTTACGAGCAGCGGATTTTAAATCCGCATTGTCTGCCATTCCAACACCCCGGCGCATAAGTTCTAATTAAGAACTGTTTTGCTTTTCCCCCAACCCTTATAGGAATTGATGCATGCTTGCGCTAAGTAGTTTTTTCTAACCAAAGCAAATGCTTCTTTATAATAACATTTCTGCGCAATGACTCTCGCCGCCATTTTGCCGTATTTTAATACCCAGGTATTATTTGCATTTTTATGAATCTTGCCGCATACCTTTAACAATTGTCCTGTTTTATTGTTTAACCACCCAATAAATTTCCCGGAACCAGAATAAATTCGCAGGCTCCATTGTTCTCTCTTATTCGACGGGTGTATCCACCTGCGTATAGACCCATCACCATCAATTAGGCCCCTTAAAAAATCCACAAAATTCCGATTAGGTATCTTTAGTGCGCCCAAAGTTACCGATTTATTAGGCGTTAATCCCGCCGATAAAAGAAAATCATAAAAACCTCTGTTTGCGAATTGGATGTGAAAACTTTCTTGCTTGAGAGCATTATACTTGAGCCCAATTTTATTACTAATACCAAATGCATCTTTGAGTTTTTCTAAAAAGGCGCAATCGTGTGACGTTATATCTATATGCCTTCCATCGGAAGATAAACATCCATCGCTGGTAATCAACCCCACCAGATACCAAAGATTTGCTCCTTTAATTTTTAATTCTTTTCTTTTTTGTGGCATTTTATTTGGAGGCGACGACCGGAATCGAACCGGTGAATAACTGTTTTGCAGACAGTTGCCTTGCCGCTTGGCTACGTCGCCGTATTTTCAATGCTTCGACTACGCTCACCATTGATGCCGAGCGCAGTCGAGGCATCAAATAATCTTTTTACTTCCTTAATAATCGTCTCAACTTCTGCCAAACAACCTACGCCGACTTTTCCGCAGGCAAGTCTCCCCAGACGCGGTTCCACGAATTTATAACCTAAAGATTTCAGTTTGCTGATATTGCCTTGGGTAATTTTATTTTTATACATCTTCTCGTTCATCGCCGGGGCAATTAATACCGGCGCCCTAGTGGCGCAGACCACGCAGGTCAATAAATCATCGCAGATCCCAGCGGCGATTTTGGCGATGATATTTGCCGTGGCCGGAGCAATTAAAACTAAGTTTGCCTTCTCCGCCAGGGCCACATGCTCAATATCGCGCTCGTGCGGCTCAAACATGCCGGTATAAACCTGGCTTCCGGACAGGCTCTCAAAAAGAAGCGGCCGCACTAATTCCTGGGCCTCTTCGGTCATCACCACGCTCACGACGTATCCGGCATCCTGCAACCGGCGTAAAATCTCGCAGGCCTTGTAAATGGCGATGCTGGCCGTTATACCTAAAACAATATCCTTGCCCTTGCTCATGGTTTATTTTTCTTTGATTTTTTTATACTGCACCTTACCTTCGGCAATCTCATGCAGGGCAATGGTAGAAGGTTTGGTCGTGGAATTCAAACTCACCAGTTTTGGTTGACCCTCGGCAATCTCCAGGGCCCTTTTAGAAGCCAAGATCACCAGTTTATAAACTGATTTCTCACTCTTATCCAAAAGTTTCTCCAGTGCTACATAGGGCATATCCCACCTCGTAAATTCAGCGTGCTGTTTCTTTCCGTATTATCTGCTTTAACCTCTCTAGCGTCTCTCTCAGATCTGCGTTCACCAGGCAATAGTCGTATCTGGCGGCTGCCAAAACCTCCCTGCGGGCAAGCCGCAGACGTTTTTTGATCTCTTCTCTTTTGGTTTTGCGGCAACGCTTTTTGATTCTCTCCCAGAGCGCTTCCAAAGACGGCGGCGCCACAAAGATTAAGACCGTATTTTTCGGATAGAGTTCTTGGATCCGTTCTGCGCCGCGTAAGTCCAGACATAAAACCAGATGCTTGCCTTTGGCTAATTGCGCCTCCACAAAGTCTTTGAGAGTGGCGTAATCATAACCCAAATACCTGGTCCATTCAAGGATTTTTTTCGCCTTTAGCCTACGGCTAAATTCCTCTGGGGTGAGAAAAAAATAATCCCTCCCCTCTCTCTCGCCAGACCGCTTTGGCCTGGTAGTCAAGGAAACGGACTTTACCAGCCGGCGTTTTAATGCGCGCTCCTTGAGTAGGCGCGCGACGAGCGTAGTCTTGCCTGAGCCCGACGGACCAGAGATTACAAAAATCTTACTCATCCTTCGCTCGCCTTGCGCGCTCAGGATGACCCTGAGCGTATTTTGTCGACACTTCGACTTCGCTTGAGTGTCGATGGTGAGAGTAGTCGAACCATCGAATGGGTCACTCAATATTCTGCGCCTGTTCGCGGATCTTCTCTATTTGGCTCTTCATCCCCACGATTCTGCCTGAGATGGCGGTATCGCAGGATTTGGCAGCAATGGTATTTGCCTCCCGCTGCATCTCCTGGGCGATAAAATCCAATTCCTTACCCACACTGCCGCCTTTGGTTAATTTATTTTGAAAATTCCGAATATGGAAACTTAACCTCTCCAGTTCTTCGCTGATATCCGCATCCTTCAGGAAACTGGAGCGTTCTTCATCGGTGGCAAACGCCGCGGCTTTATCTTTGATCACCTTTTTAAACCTGGTCCTGATCCTGACCAAATTCGCCTCTAGACCCTTGGCCCGGCTCTTTAGATAAATGCCTAAAGCCCGGCCCTCTTTTTGCCGCGCCCTGACTAAGCCATCCAAGGCCTGTTGGATTAATGTTTTCAGCGCCGGCCAGATGCGCTCTTTGGAAATCTGCTCGTCGGCCAAAGCCAAAACCCCGGGCAGATTAATCAGGGTGTCCAGGTAGGCCTCGTCTTTAAGCCGGAACTCTTTTTTCACCTCTCTCAGCGCCGCCAGATAATTCCGGAATAGGCCTTTGTTGACCCGCACTTCTGGAAGGCTGCCTGCGCTAATATTGATGGCGCAGGTAACCCTGCCCCTTTTGATCTTGGCCTCGATTTCTTTTTTGATCCTCTCCTCTAGAGACAAAAAGCCCTCGGGCAGGCGGAATACTATATCCAAAAATTTATGGTTTGCGCTCCTTAACTCCACGCTTACCTTGCCCAGCGGCGCAATCTCTTTTTCTCTGCTGCCGAAACCAGTCATGCTGCTTAACATTTGCCTTTCTCCTCGTTTTAAGCCCAGACCTTCACCCTTTTTTCTTTCTCGACCCTCTCTTTGGTGGGGTATAAATTGACGATGATCTCCTCGGGGGTAAACCAAAGCTTGATTTCCCTTTCTGCCTCCTCAGGGCTGGAAGAGACATGGATCACGTTTTCATAAACGCCCGAGGTGGTGATGCGGCCGTAAGAGCCGCGAATGGTGGTGGCCTCGGCCTCCTCTGGGTTGGTGGCGCCAGCGAGTTCCCGGCATTTTTTTATGGCTGCCTCCCCCCAATAAATCAAGGCCATCACTTTTCTGCGGTCATGCAGGTCGCCTTGGATATATTTGATAATCTCCTCAAAAAAGGGCTTCTCCCTCAGGTGGCGGTAGTGCTCTTCGGCGAGCGCCTTGGAGACACGCACCATCTTTGACGCCACAATCTCTAATTTCGTCTCTGACAATCTGGTGAGGATATTTCCGGTTAAAGACTTTTTTAAGCCGTCGGGTTTAATCAGAATCAATGTGGCCTGGTTCATAGGGCTGAACCTCCTCTGATCCTACTGACGATCCGCTCTAAATCTTCCGGGGAATAAAACTCAATAGAAATTGCCCCGCGTTTCTTTCTTTTGCTGATTCTTACCTTAGTGGCCAAGATATGCTGCAGTTCCTCTTCGATTACGGCTAAATAGGGCTCGCGCTGGGCAGAGGCCATCCTGCGCTTAGGCGGTCGCGGCCGGCGCATCTTGACTAAACTCTCCAATTCTCTTACGGATAGCCCTTTGGCAATGGCTTCCTGGGCCAAGCGGCGCTGTTGGTTCAAATCTTCTATCTCCAGGAGGGTTCGGCCATGGCCAAAAGACAAACGGCCCTTTTTGAGCTCTTCCTGAATTTCCAGGGGTAATTTTAAAAGGCGCAAGGTATTGGTAATGGTCACCCTGGCCTTGCCCAAGACCTCACTGATCTTCTCCTGGGTCACCTGAAACTTCTCAATCAGGTACTGGTAGGCATGGGCTTCTTCAATGGGGTTTAATTCCTGCCTTTGGATATTTTCAATGAGGGATATTTCTAAGGAATCCCGGTCAGTTACTTCCCGGATAATTACTGGCAACTCTTTTATTCCCAATGAGTTACAAGCACGCAACCTCCTCTCACCGGCAATAAGCTCATAAGCATCTCCCCTGCGCCGGACTAAAATCGGCTGGATCACCCCCTTCTCTTTAATTGACTGGGTCAGTTCTTCCAGGCTTTGCGCATCAAAATCTTCGCGCGGCTGAAAAGGATTGGGCTTGACCAGGTCAGATTGGACATAAATAATCTTCTCGTGCCTTTCTAATTCCTTTTCCGGGATTAAAGCGCTGATACCTCTGCCCAAGGCTCTTCTCTCCATTATCGCTCTCCTTCTGAAAATATTTTATCGGCCATAGGGATGCCTAAAACCTCTTTGCTTAATTCTGCGTATTTCTGCGCACCTAAAGAATTTTTATCATATAATACAATCGGCTTACCAAAACTAGGTGCTTCGGTTAAACGCACATTGCGCGGGATGACGGTATGATAAACTTTGGCCTGAAAGTGCTCCCTGGCTTCCTGAATCACTTCCTTGGTCAGGTTAGTGCGATAATCAGCCATGGTCAAAAGCAGCCCTTCAATAACCAGGCCAGGGTTAAGATTATCTTTCACAAGATTAATCGTATTAACCAGTTGCGTTAATCCTTCTAAGGCGTAATATTCGCATTGCACCGGGATTAAAACCGAATCTGCCGCGCATAACCCATTAATGGTTAAGAGTCCTAATGACGGCGGAGAATCAATAATAACAAAATCAAAATTGTCTTTTTCGGAAGCGAGCGCCCTTTTCAAGCGATATTCTCTACCCAAGGCGCTGACTAACTCTACTTCTGCACCAGTCAGGTCTAAACTGGAAGGGGCTAAAAAAAGCTGCTGGATAGCCGTGGGCTGGATAATCTCTTTGAGTTCTAATTCTTCTAAGAGGACATGGTAGGTACTTTGCTTGACCTGGTGCTTATTGATGCCCATGCCGCTGGTGGCATTGGCTTGGGGGTCTAAGTCAATGAGCAGAACTTTCTTGCCTGCCAGGGCCAAATAACTCGCCAGGTTAATTGCAGAGGTAGTTTTACCTGTGCCGCCCTTCTGATTACAAACCGTTATAATTCTACCCATTGCAATCTATATACTTAGGAGATGTTATACGTGGAACTCAGCTCACTATAACTAAACTTATTATCTTAAAATTAAGCGCTTTGTCAAGTATTTTCTTTACCTTTGATCAGGCTGGCCCTGACTTTGGCAGGTTTAGCCCCGGGCATCCCAAAAAGCCCTTTTTCCTCCTCGGAAAGCACCTCTATTTTGACTTTGTGCCGGGGCAAATGTAATTCCTGGAGCGCCTTTTTCACGGCTTCTTCTACGGTCTTGCCTTCTACTTCAATAATTTTTTTCGGAGTCATTTTTGTCGGCTAATGGTTCGATTACGCTCACCATTGGCACTGAGCGAAGTCGAAGCGCTAATCTGCCATTGATAAAATAACATCAGCGAACTATTGATAAACCAATAGAGCACCAGGCCCGAGGGCATCTTATAGAAAATGATGCCAAACATAATAGGAAAGAAAATCTGCATGAATTTCTGCTGCTCGGCAGAAGTGCTGCTGGCTGCGCTAGCGAGGGAAACCTTCTGCTGAATAAACATGCCGATGGCCATAATAATCGGTAAAATATTAATCTCGTTGCCGAATATGGGCAAGGCCTTGGGGAAGATAAATAAACGGTCCGGCTGAGATAAGTCTTTAATCCATAAGAACTTGGCTCCTTTTAAAGCCACAGAGCGCATGAGCACTTGATAAAGGGCGAAAAAGATAGGGATCTGCAAAATTAAAGGCAGACATCCGCCAAAAGGATTAACTTTATGCTCCCGGTACAATTCCATAATCTCTTTATTCAGGCGCTGGGGGTTATCTTTATGGGTTTTTCTTAATTCTTCAATGCGCGGCTGCAGGGCCTGCATTTCTTTCATGGAGCGCATCTGTTTCAGGGTGAGCGGATAGAGCAGGAGATAAATGAAGATACTTAAAATAATAATGACCGCGCCCCAATTCGGCACCAGGTGATGGATAAATTCTAATAATTGCAAAAGAATTTGGGCAATAAAATTAAAGGTGCCGTAATGCATCACTATTGTCCATTCTGGCTGGATGCGGCTGATAGTGCGCAACTCCTGCGGTCCCAAATAGATACGGAATTTTTCCTGAGCAGTTTTACCTGGGGCCAGATTGATTTCCTGGGGTTGCAAATACACCTGCGCCTCCTGCCGAGAAATAGCCCTCACCCCAGCCGCAGCATTCTCCTGCGGCTCCACAATAGCACAAAAATATCTGTTGCGCAGACCTAAAAATTCTATGCCGGCAATGCTGGCATCTTTGCGGCCGTTAAGATAAAAGGTTTTTTCTTTAGTAATGGCAGCCACGTCCTGATAACGCACCTCATAAGGATCTCCTACAAAACTCAAAGTCCCTACGAGCAAAGGCCAGTTAACTTTTAAATTCAGATTGGACATATTGCGGATCTCAATCTCCAAGTCTATGG
>CAZKSS010000024.1:0-1552 GCA_964555545.1 uncultured Planctomycetales bacterium | reverse complement strand
GGTATAGTTAGTATTAAAAAAAATAAAATGTTTTATAATCTCTTTATTTTGGTCAGAATGGACAAATACAACTTGGTTTGCACCAGCGGATTCTTTTTGAAAAGAGAGGTTGGGGTCGCCGAATAAAAACCCATTTTCTAAAACAATTTTCCCAGAGTGATAATCCTTAAATACCGCTTCTTTGATACTGGCTTGGGGCCCCACAAAAATAATCTCTGTTCTGCCTGAAGAAAATTTGAGTAGAGAGGAGGGAGCAGGCGCTGGCAAGGCTACTGGTGCTGGCGCAGGCGTACTTAGTTGAGGGGTAGAGGGAAGGTTTTGTTTTGTAACTTCTTTATTAGCAATAGGTTGTGTTTTCGAAACCCAGGCAGACCAACTCAAAAGAATCAATAAAGATAAGGCAATGGCTAAAATAAGGCGTCTTTCCATAAATTTAGATTAAGGGGTCATTAGCGGACCTGCGCGAAAAAGGGTGGCAGGAAAAAATGCGACCTGCACTTTTGTACATACCCTTCCAGAATCCGTATTTTAAAATCGCTTGTTTGGCATACTCCGAGCAGCTGGGCGTAAAGCGGCATTGTGCCGGCAGGAATAGCCTTAAGGTTTTCTGATACGCGCTGATCAGGGCAAGGACATAGTTTTTTAGCATCAGAGACTAATGCGCCTCCTGCCTTTTTGGCGACGGCGCGCCAAGACGCTGCGGCCTGCCCTTTTACTCATCCTGCGTCGGAAACCGTGCCTGCGCTTAGCCACAATATTGGTGGGCGTCTTTAAATTTTTTTTCATCCCTCGACTCCCTTCGGTTGCTCGGGATGACCCTGAGCGCCTTTTCTCGACACTTCGACTTCGCTCAGTGTCGATGGTGAGGGTAGTCGAACCATCGAATGGGTCATAGGCCGTTAATTATAACACAATGCCTTTTCTTGTCAACAGCAAAAAAAGACAAAATTATTTCTTGTTGACGCCGCACAAAAATCTTGTATAATAGTGCGCGTTTTAAATTTTACTTGAAACAAAAGTTTTATCTGTTATAATAAGTTCCACAAAGTTATCCCCCGTGTGCATAACTTGTGGATAGCCTAATTTCTTCGCGAGAACCCCATGGCCGCAGAAGACACAACCCAGATCTGGAATAAGGCGCAAGAGCATCTCAAGGGCAAACTTGGGAGCACTGCTTTTGAAACCTGGATCCTGCCCCTGAAACCCAAATCCCAGGACGGACATAACCTAGCCCTGGAGGCGCCAGATGCCTTTTTCAAAGACTGGGTGGAAAAAAATTATAAAAGTTCTATCCAGGAGGCTATCAACCATTCTAGCCAGGTAGAAATAGTGGTGACCTTGACTGCAGGGCCGGAACCAGAACCTGCCTTGTTTGTACCGCCCAGCACATCTCTGCCCGGCGCAAAAAATTTCCGGGAGAGCCTCCATCTTAATCCGCGTTATACCTTTGAAAATTTTGTGGTTGGCCCTTCAAACCGACACGCCCATGCCTATTCTCTGGCCGTGGCCGACTCCCCGGCCAAGGCCTATAACCCTTTATTCATCTACGGGG
>CAZKSS010000023.1:0-14348 GCA_964555545.1 uncultured Planctomycetales bacterium | reverse complement strand
TCACATTGAAGGAGAGTTGGGGATAATCCAGTTCTTTGGGAAAGTTGGGAAAGGGCGAAGCGTCCCTTACACTTCTTAAGGCAATTTCTCGGAGGTAGCCATTTGCGGAAGATTTTTCTTCGTTAAGCCGCACCTCCTTTAAATAGCCGTAGTTGGAGATGATAAAAGAAAGGTAAACCTCTCCGGTTTCAGTGCGGTTGTAATTCTGATAGGCAGCGCGTTTGATCTTCTCCCGCACAATCTGGTAATAACTTATATAAGAGGGGTTGTTGATCTTATCAATGCCAATGGGAGGAAGGGATATCTTCTTTTTGATGGCGATAATATCCGGCCGGATGAAGTTGGGTTTATTAAACTCCGGCCGGGGCAGATTTTGATTTTGGGCCTTGAGCGGATAATTTTCGCGGTCTAAGAACGGCGGAGGAAGGCGGTTATTTGCGGTTATCTTAGGCGGGATTTTCAAAAGCGGCTCTGCCGCCGGCTTTTCCGGCTCTCGGACATAGCTTACCTCCAGCTTTTCCTGCTTTTTAGTGACCGGAAAAGGATTAAAGTTCGGATTTTGCAAGAGGATTGCGCCGTGGATAAAAAGCGAAAGCAAAAAGGCAATCTGAAAGGTTTTACTGGAAAACATATAATTAGATTAACACAAAGTATATTCTTTGGCAATCTAGAATTTTACTGACCCACCGAGTGTAAAGTTTCTTGTGGGTGCCGGATAATAATTCTTGTAGGTTCTGGGATAGCCGGCGACACCGTATTCGTAATATTCTTCATTGAATAAATTATTTATCCCCACGAAAAAGGAATAGTTATCTTTTTCAAAAATCAATTTTGTATCCACAACAAAATAGTTGGCCATGCGGGGTAATATATTTGTCTGGTCATTAATAAAGTATCTTTCCCCGACGTAATTTGTAAATATGGCCAGGGTAAAATATTTATAGAATTGTATCTGGCCCCCTGCACCCCACCTATGCACAGGCACAGCGGGTATCCTTCTCTTATCGTATGGGCCACCGCTAAAAAAAGCGTCGGTAAAACTATAATTAGCAAAGAGTTTGACTTCATCATTTAATTTTATACTAGTATTGAATTCCACTCCGCGGTGTACAGTTCTGTCATAGTTGGTATTGGTCACGATTGATGGCTCATAGTATATTTCATTTTTTACTTTCATCAGATAACCGTCCACGCCCACCACGATATCTTTATTAAAACTGTGGCGGATGCCGATTTCATAATTTTTTGACGTCTGGGGACTGAGACCCGTGTTTAGTCCGCCGCCTGAGATGCCAAAAAATTCATATTTACTGGTATAAAATTCATCTACCAGGGGATGGCGGAAGGTATTGCCGAAACTGGCATAGACATTAGAATCCGCAGCATAATTATAATTAAGGGCGGCGCTAAAAACACTTTCCTTAAATTTACTTTGGTCTGAGCCCTTCAGAGCCGCCTCCTGTTCAAAATTATAACGCACCGTATCGTAGCGCCAGCCGCCGGTTGCCGAAAATTTATCTAGAGGGTAAAACTGATCCAGTAAATAAAATGCGTAATTTTTCTTGGATAAGGTAAGTTCGTCGGGGTTACCGGCATAACTACCATCCTCCACATCCTGCGAGGCATCTAGGTAATCAAAACCCATAGTGAGTTTATTTTTACGGTTAAGAATCTTATTCTCCAAGAGATATTTTAGGTCGGCCGTATCGGTAACGGTATTCCTTTCCGTCAGCCAGGAAAAACGCACTAGATTGGCAAAAGAATTCCTCTTCCTGCGGGCAAAACTAGCGTTGATTTTCCCTGCTTCTTTTAGGTCGCCCTCAGCACCTAAATCAAAAAAATAGTCTCTGGTGCGCGCAAAATCGTCGGGGAATACCGAGGCGCGCCTATCCCGGGTATTGAGTTCGTCGTCTTTGAGGCCGCCGGGCATGCCGTATTTATCCTCGTGGTCGCCGAAACTCAAGTTGGCTTTCCAGGCGTCATTAAAACTATAAGTTAATTTTCCGTTGGTATCGTTGCGCAGCAGGTCGCTATTTATTCTATAACCGTCGGTGCGGTATTGTTCAAAGAGGCCGAGGGCCGAGAATTTGTCCTTGGCAAATGATAATTCCCCTTTTTCGCCATAAGTCGCGTAACTACCTCCCAAGAGCCCGACTTTAAATTCATATAATTTTTTCGCCGGCTCTTTGGTAATGATATTGATTACCCCTCCTGAAGCATTATCGCCATAAAGGAGGCTTCCTGCGCCGTGGAGGATCTCTATTTTTTCTACCAGCGAGACGGGTATCTGCGTCCAGTCAGTATTACTGGAATCAATGCTGTTGACCCTCCTGCCGTCTATCAAGACCAGGATATTGCTTGCACCCATATCTCCAAAACCACGCATATCGGCGTTGGTAGTCTTGCCGTTGCCGATATAATCCCGCATTAATACCGCACCCTGGCTATTCAGAAGTTCAGGTAGGGTTTTTGCCTTACTACGCTCAATCTGGCCCCTAGTAATTACGCTAACATTATTGGGTGTTTCACTCAGGTATTCATTGCTGCGCGATGAGGTGACTACGATTTTTTCTAAGGATATATTTTCCTCTTGCGCAAAACCTTCTCCCCTTGCCAGCAGTACGAATAATCCTACCAGCATTACTATACGCTTCATCTGCCTCTACCTTTCTCGGACTAAAATAAAAAACCCTTGATATCAAATTGACATCAAGGGTTAACCCTGTTTTATCCCCCTTTAAGTCTGTCCGCGAACTTAAGGTCTATTTATATTAAATTATCCGGACAGGTCTTCTGACTCCCCCGCCCTTTTGGCTGCCTTCCCATCCTCAAACTCTTAAGACAGTGGCTTAAACTTGCCAAAAGGGTTCCCTTTTTTAAAAAGGGCAGGGCCACAGCAGCGGGACTGTGGCTGCTTAAACAGCCTTCCCTAAATCCAGATAATTCCAAATCTATATTATAAAAGAACCTTTGCTAACTTAGTATTTTTAACTGAAACCGCAACTAATTCGTAGGCGCCGAAGAAAACAGCCGCATAGATTAGCGTCGCTACGGTAAAATTACGCAGGAAAGGCAGGCCCATAATATAACAGTCTAGCAGGCCCTGCGGCGTGCGCGCATACCAACCCATCGCCCAGACGCCAAAATTAGATACCAGATAGAACAAGACCGCAGAGGCCAAAGACATCACAGCGATGCCAAAAATATTTTTATGTTTCTTGATCCAGAAACCCAGCACGGTAGTCAGTAAAAATCCCCCCCAGGTAAATAAAACCACATTATGCATCCCGATAAACAGGTCGCTAATTATCATCAGGGCCAAGGGGACAATGAGGGCCTGTTTTTTATTAAGATAGGCGCCGCCAAATAAAGCGATGGCCGCTACCGGAGTAAAATTCGGCGCATGGGGAACAAACCTTAATAATATGCCAACTACGATGAGACTCAGGGCTAACATTTATGGCCTCCCTTATCTTATTTATGTTAATAGAGATTCGCTTTTCTGTCAAGTAAATTTTTTAAAATTCAATGCCCTTTCTAGCAGCGACGCCCTTTTTATAGTAATGCTTCTTTTCTTTTATCTCGCTTACTAAATCCCCCATTTTTAATATTTTGGGGTGGGCATAACGACCGGTGAGGACCAATTCTATTTTCTGGGGAGTTTTTTCCATCAGGCGTAGTATCTCCTTGAGAGACAGGAGACCCAAGTTTAGGGCAATATTTATCTCGTCCAATATCACTAAGGTATATTTTTTCCCCATAATAATCTTCTTTATTTTTTCTAAGCCATTTTTGGCTAATCTGATATCTTCCAGACTCGGCGCCTTTTTGATAAAACACCTCCTGCCGAATTGCTCAATCTTTATATTTTTGATTTTTTTTAGAGCTTTTAATTCGGCGTAATCCCTGCCTTTACAAAATTGGCCGATATAGACCTTAAGGCCCGCGCCTGCAGCCCGAAGCGCCAGCCCCAAGGCAGCCGTAGTCTTACCTTTACCATTACCTGTGTATACCTGTATCATTGCGCAATCACCTTCCAACTCATTATACCTAAAACGCAGAAGGTAGCCACGATTATTCCCGCGCCGATTACTCCGGCGACAATGGCAATAAAGGCGTATCTAAACCTAATTTTAAATAAGGAGGCAGCAATTACGCCGCTCCAGGCGCCGGTCATCGGAAGGGGTATACCGACGAATATGGCCAGACCCAAGGCCTCATATTTTTGGATGGCATCGGAATTTTTCTTGGTGCGCTCAAAGACCCAGTCAAAAAAGCGCGACCAGAGTCTAAATTTCCTTAAAGCGCTGGAGACCGGCTCAAAGAGAAAAAGCGCCGGCGCCACAAAACTGACATTGCCGATAATTGACAGCCAGAAGGCTTTAGTTAAAGGCATCCCAAAAGATAACCCCAAAGGTATCGCTCCCCTTAACTCCGATATCGGCAAGGCCGCCACGAGCATCACGATATAATCTTTAGGTATATCCTTTAACCACCCCAGTATTATATTCAACATATTTTATCAGGGACGTCTTTCAACCCAATCGGAAGGGTGTCCCCAAGAGGGACACCCTTTGCTTCAGCATCAAAGACGTCCCTCCTTTTGATAACCGTATTTACCGACCAGAGGCACAAATACGCAACTGCAGATGCGTTGAGTTACCAGGCCCTGCTTATTTTTATCTACGATAGTCAAGACCTGGCTAAAAGTATCGCCCAAGGGCAAAACGAGCCTCCCCTCTTCTTTTAATTGCTCAGATATAGGCAGGGGAATTCTGGGGCAGGCAGCGGTAATCATAATCCGCTCAAACGGCGCAAACTCCGGCCACCCTAAACTACCGTCGTCAACCTTTAATTTAACATTGGTATAACCTAGTTCCTTAAGTAGTTTTTCTGCCGGCGAAGACAAACTGGCAAATCTTTCTACGCTATAAACTTCTTTGGACAATTCTGCCAAGATCGCGGTTTGATAACCCGAGCCGGTCCCAATCTCTAAAACCTTATTTTCACTTTCTAAACCAAGACATTCGGTCATCAAAGCCACGATATAAGGCTGGGAGATGGTCTGGTCTTGGCCTATAGGCACAGGAAAATCCGCATAGGCGCTTGAGCGCAGGTCTTCAGGAATAAATTTATGCCGTTCTATCTTATAAAAGGCATCCAGCACTCTTTGATTTTTTATGCCCCGGGGAATAAGTTGTTCCTCTACCATCCTCTTTCTTAATGTAGGGTAGTCCATATTTGTTTCAGGATAAATCTGATGAATCTTGCGGTATCTACAATAGGGTTAATGCGGCTTTTTTCGCTTCCGTAAACTGTCTTAATCGGCACTGATTCTATTTTAAAGCCCAGGCGCGCGGCCTGAATGAGGATTTCAGATTCGGTTTCGTATTTGCTGGTCTTAAGGTTGACTTTTTCCAATACGTCCTTTTTTATCAGCCGGAAGCCGCATTGGGTATCGGGAATTTTTTGTTTTGCAATTAACGAAATGAGCCAGGACATAAATTTATTTGTGCCTAGCCTCAGCCAGGGCATGCTTTTAGGCCTATTCATACGGTTGCCGATAAAGATACTGCCGTCAGAATAGGCGGCAAGACGCATAAAATAAGGGATATCAGAGACCAGGTGTTGGCCGTCTCCGTCCATAGTAATGACCGCGTCAAAATTCTGCTCCAAGGCGTAATGAAAGCCTCGGATTAGGGAAGCGCCCTTGCCTTGGTTTTGTTCATTTCTTAAAACTATGGCTCCGTTTTCTTTGGCGATCTGGGCAGTATTATCGTCGGAGCCGTCATCAATAACTAACGGCTGCAGGTTTTGCTCGCAGATTTGCCGTACTAATTCTGCGATGCTCTTGGCTTCGTTATAAGTCGGAGTGATGACGCAAGTTTTCATTCTTTCTGCTCTATCCAGAATTTCTTAAACATATACCACTGGTCAGGGTATCTGCGGATGTAGTTTTCAATAATAACTTTGTATTTAAGGATTAATTCGTTTATGTCCCTACCATTATTACCGCTGGCTTTAAATTCAATGGGTTTTTCTATCTTGAGGATGAAACCATCATCCTTATCTCTAATCATAAATACCGGTAAGATAGGCGCGCCGGTTTTTAAAGAAAATGCCGCCGGCCCTTCCGGGAAAAATGTCGGCTTGCCGAAGAAATCTATGCGCGCGCCGTTTTCACCGAAGTCCCGGTCACCAATGAGGGCGATAAGTTCTCCCTTTTTTAAGGCCTCTAGGCATTTGCGGGCCGCCTTTCCCACGGGTATGACTTTCACCCCCTTGCTTTCCCTACGCTGATTAAAGAAATCATTTACCCGTTTATCCTTATGCGGCATAGCCACGCCCCAAATTTTATATCCCAGAATCCCGGTTACCGCGCCCCCTAATTCCCAATTTCCCAGATGCGCGCTTAAAAGGATAACCCCTTTGCCTTGGGCAATGGCGGTGTTAAGGTGTTCTATATTTTCTATTCTGACCCTCTTTTTCAGATATTGCGTATCTAAATCTTTGAGGCGGAAGAAATCAGCCAGATATTTGGCGAAGTTCCGGAACATCCGCAGGCGAATCTTTTTGATTTCTCGGTCGGACTTTTGCGGGAAGATAGCTTTTAGGTTTTCTTTTACATCCAAGCGGTCCTGGTCCGCAAAAAGATAATGTACGTCGGAAAAAAATATTGCCACCCGATAGGCCAACTTTAATGGCAGAGATAAAGCAATAAATTGTCCGGCCCGATAAAGGGTATAGTCAAACACGGGTCTTAAAGATTCAAGAGTAGTTTGGCTATGTCTAAACTTGAGTTAGGTTTACTGATGCGTCCCGCAGCCTCACGCATATAATTCAATTTTACAGGGTCGCCCAAGAGCCCATCAACAATTGAATTGATATCTTTTGGGTCATCTATTTTTATGGCTAATTCTTTTTCCACAAGATATCGCGCATTGCTGGCCTCTTGGCCGGGGATGGGCTTGACTATAATCATGGGTATTCTTTTACTGAGGGCCTCGGCAGTAGTTATGCCACCGGGCTTAGTGATGATGATATCGGCCACCTCCATCAATTCGTTAATGTGGTCTACAAACTCCAAAACTAAAATCTTCTTTTTATATTTTTTTATTTTCCTCTTGAGGGAATTATAGAGTTTCCTATTTGTACCGGTGACGATTATCTCCTGAAAATCGCAGTCTGCTTTTTCTAGCGATCTCACAATGGTCTTTATCGGGCCTAAGCCCTGGCCACCGCCCATAATCAATAAAGTAGGGATATTATTTTCTAACTTTAGTTTATTGATGATTTTCTGCCGTGGCATATATTCGTTAAATTTAGGGTCAAAAGGGATGCCTAAAGTTTTTATTTTTTCTAGCGGCGCCCCCTTTTTTATCAGCCGTTGCGTTACCTCATCCGAGGGAGTAATGTAGTAGTCTACCTGGTCATAAATCCAGTAAGAATGCGGGATATAATCGGTAAGCACGGCCAGTAGGGGGAGGTCTGAATTATATTCTTGTTTATAATCAGCCACCATTCCGCAGGGAAAGGCCTGGGTGCAGACCACGGCATCGGGCCTAAAATTATCAAAGAGAGTTTTTAATTTCGGAGAATTGAATTTATGCACACTTTTTTTTAGGTTTTCTATTTTTTTTACTACGGTGGGATTATCATAGAGATATTCCCAGATCTGCGGGGTTCTCTTGATTACGCCCATATAAATGCGGTTAACGATTTTTTCTGAGATGGGATTAGTGTAATTAAAGGCGTTGATATTGAGGATCTCGGTCTGGGGTTGGAGGATCTTTAGACCTCTTTCAATAGCCAGCGTTGCGCTATGATGTCCGGAGACCTCGGATATGTACATGAGGAGTATGCGTTTGGAATGCATTTTGGTTAGACTCTGCCTTCCTGATAGAGGTCCACCAGGGCAGAAACTATCTGGGGGTTGAGCTGTTTGCCGCTGACGCGCTTTAGTTCTTTAACGGCTTCGCTTTTAGTTAGTCCGCGGCGATAAGGCCGGTCGGTAATCATCGCATCATAAGTATCCGCAACAGAGATAATGGAGGCGACTAAGGGAATTTGATTGCCCTTTAGTCCATCGGGATAGCCTGAGCCGTCGTATTTCTCATGGTGGTATTTTACTCCCAGGATGGCGTTGCCTAATTCCTTTATCGGATTCAGTATCGTAGCCCCGATTGCCGGATGTTCTTTGATGCGGTTGGCTTCCGCATCATTTAAAGGTCCATTTTTATTTAATATCCCTTCGGGAATCCCGATTTTTCCGATGTCATGCAGCAGACCGGCAATATGCAATTCTTCTAAGAACTTTTCATCAAATATTTTTTTATTTTTCTGCATGAGTTTCTTGGCGATTTCCAGGCTTAAGGAAGTTACCCGGGAGGTATGACCGTGGGTGTAATGGTCTTTAGCGTCAATGGCTGCGGCCAGGGCAACGGTAGTATGGATAAAAAGCCGCTTATTTTTGTCTAATTCTAATTTTAGGTCATTAAATAACTGGGCGTTGCGGATAGCCATAGCCACATCCGAGGCCAAGGCCACAAAGAAATCCAGTTCATCGCGCTTAAATTCCCGGCCGTTATTTTTACGGCCCAGGAATAATATGCCCAATAGTTCATTCCTGAAGTAACTGGGAATACAGACCACGGCACTGAAGATCCCCATCTGATAAATAATGCCTTTTAATAATTGTTTTGCCTTAGTCCCTATATTTTTCTTCAGGCATTTTTTTGCCTGGGCATAAGTAAGCGCCCCATCATTAAAGAGTTTTTTGTCCACGCGCTCGGCGAAGAAGCAGATCAAAGGATTATCCATATCCATACGCGCAAAACCTGCGGGAATTTTCAGGCCCTTACGGCCGCGCGAGACAGTGAGGATATAGGTATTTTTATCTTTATGGCAGAGTAATATACCAGCGTGACTGACCTTGACTTTTTGCACGATGGTGCGCACAATCATTTTGATCAGGAGGTCTGCCTCATGCACCAGGATCATGGTTTTTGAGGCGGCTTCCAATTCTTTTTTATAGTCTATGGCCATAATTATTTTATATTTTTTATCACAATGCGCTCTAATTCGTCTAATTCAAGGGGCTTATGAATATAATCCAGCGCCCCGAATTTACGGCATTTTTCAAAGGCCTCTTCATCCTCCGGCTTCCTGCCGGTGACCATAATGACTTTAATCTTTTTATCCTTTTCTTTGATGCGCCTTAAGGTTTCTATTCCGTCGATACCCTCCATTTTAATATCCAGGAGCACTAAATTCGGTTTATTTTTCTCTAAAATTTCTAATGTCTCCTCTCCGCTGGCAGCGACGGTAACCTCAATCTTTCTTTTGCGGAAAAAATTCGCGGCGAATTCCCGCACATCCGCCTCATCGTCCACAATCAATAAATTCGCCATTGTCCCCCCTTCTCTTTAGAATATCGCCTTTTGTCGCATTTGTCAACCTCGCCTTTACTCATAAGACAGACTTATCTTAAATGTTTCCTGCTCTTTATCCAGCGTTTTGGGAAAAGGCCCGAATGGCGCCGCGGATTTAATTGCTTCTAAGGCAAAGGGCACCAAGGTATGATTTTTCTCATTGGCTAAAAACTGAATTAATTGTATCTTTAAAAATACTTAAAGCAAAAATTCTCAGTTCGGATTTATCTTCCAGAAATCTCTCCGCATCTTTCTTAGCCGCAGAAAAATCTAACTTGGTTAAATTTTTTAGAAGGAAATCCCGGATATTAGTTTCATCTAATTTGGGTTTATAATGTTCGGTCTGCTCTATAGCGTTATTTAAGAGAACGTAGTTTGGCTTAACCCCTTTTGAAAGATACCAGATAAAATCATAGAGGTCCCTACCTTTGGTGAATTTACGGAAAAAACAAGCATGCAGTTTTGTGGCAAACATTGAAGGCAGGTCAAAGTGCGGGATGTTCAATAGATATAATTTGTTTACTGCCGTATTCTCAATGACCCAACCCCCGGGTGGATTAGTATCTACTTCTAGTTTAATTGAAATTTTTTGCCCTGGCAAAGCCGAGAGACCAAGGTCTTTTAATAAGCCGCTGAATTTAAACATTGAGGCATTGACCGTCTTTTTTCTATCCGGATGCGATTCTGCCTGGAGTCCGTACAATGCAAAGCCGCGCACCAGTTCCTTAGTCAACTTAAGAAATGTATACCCTTTTTTATTTACTAATGAAAAATCCAAATCTTCCGAGAACCGCTTGGAATTGAAGATAATCCTTAAGGCACTGCCGCCGCCAAAAGCAAGGTTCTCAAATAAATTTTTATCATAAATAATTTTCAAAGCCATTAATTGCAAAACTTCCCTTATCCGGTTTAATTTCTCTTCGTATGCCATCTCTGGCTTAAGTTGTTGCCTGATGATATCAATCATGTTTATTACTACTCCTGATTAACCCGCAAAAATCCTTAACTACTTTAAAAAGTTTGCGATTACGGAATAATCTTGCTAAATCAAGTAGTCTTTTCTGTCTCAGGTCTTCGATGTTTTGGAAACGAAAAGAATCGCTCAGGGCTTCTTTTGGATTAACGCGGAACTTACGCAGATTAAGGTATAGAAAATCCACCACCGCCTTTTCGGGTTCAGCAATAAAAACTGAACATCCAGAGGGATCCTTCATTTCCCGAAAGCCCCTAAATGCCTGCGGTTTGATATGTTGATAGCTAAAATCACCTTCCATATTCTTAAAATGTGCGGTCTTCTTTGTGGTTACGGAGGTTACAGTATAGCTTCGTTCCGGGATAAGGCCACAGAAACTGAGCGCATGCTCTAAACTTACATAGGAAGGTTGATAAAGGTTGTTGGCAATCAACATTTGGCCGGGAGAAACCCTCCTTTCATTTTTATTCAAGAGGTAAAGCCCTTTGCGTAATTTCAGGATAAGCCCCCTTTTTTGCCAGCGGTTAAGTTGATTATGTACTGCCTGGTTATTGCCGTAAATTTTAAGCACATCCTTGCTGGCAATTAAAGGATATTCCTGAAAATAGTTCTTGAATTTAAGGTAATTCATCCCCGTTTCTCCTAATAATCAAAAATGATTATTTACAGAAATAAGTATACCTATAAATCGCCTTCTTGTCAAGTCAATTCTCATGCCAAGAGACTACCTTATCGTTTTCCAGGTCATAAACAACAGTGATATTTTTCATGGTGTTGCCGACTTTACCCTGAGAGTCAATACGGAAATATCTGGATTTCAGAATAAAACAGGCCTTAAGATTATTCAAGAACTCTTCGTTACAAATATTATCCATCTCTGGCTTAATATCTTTATCTTTTAACTTTAGGTAAGGAATGCCTAACTGCCAGGAAAGGACAGGAAAAATTTTTTCTTCCGACGCAAAGTCCAGATTGAGAAGGGTGGTGCAGATAAAATCCCTGCTTTTTTTCTGCTCGCGCAACCTTGCCTCCAGCTACTCAGTAGTTACTATCTCTTCGTCAACGAGCATCTGGCCGATTAAAATATCATCTTTAGCAGGCATAATCTTTTACTTATATTGCTTTCGCGGTATTAACCTATATTTCTATAACGCCACGCCGAGGGTCGAGAGGCGATTAAAGTAATAAGGACTTTGTGATGCTCTCTGTCTATGCCGTAAATCACGCGGTAATCGCCTACCCGGTATCTATACCGCCTTTTTTCTCCCTTTAGCACTTTGATATTCGGACCCCAGAAGGGATTATTTTCAAGATCTTCAAAGCACTTATTTAATCGCTTTGTCAACTCTTCCGGGCAGGACTTGTAGAATTTAAGCGCGGCCGGCATTAAAAGGACCTGGAAATTACCCACGTTTTATCTTTCTCCAGTTAGTGCCTTTGCCTCTCAGGTATTGCCTTTCTCCCTTTGCCACAATCTTCTCTTCTGCCGGAGTAAGGGCGCTTTCTATCTGCTCAACAATCAATTCCCGGATAAATGAGGACATTGTCATATACCGCTTTTTGCAAAGTTTAATTGTCTCATTATAAAGCGAAGACGGCATCCTTATCAGAAGCTCTTTATTCATCGTTACGGACATCTTTCTCACCTCCGAATAAAGTATATCATAACGATATATAAAGTCAAGTAAAGATTAAATTTTGTCAAGCGTTTTTTATGCTAAGGATAGCCTCTTTTTTAAGGAAGCGGGGATGAGGGAAAGGAGGTTTTTTCTTGCCTCGATTAAACGCAGGATATCGGCGAGGTCTTTCTGGCGTTTGCTTGGTCGTCTAGTTTTATCTTCTGCTGCCCAGATTTTACCCCGCAGCACATCTTCTATTCTGGCTACGGCTAGCCGATAACCCAGCACCTCTTTATCTACTGCACGCGAAATAAACGGCTGGTAGCGCAGGTCAGTCTGTATCTGAATACGTAAATCCGAAAATGGGCTGGAGATATTTATACTATTTACATACTTCTTGACTTTGTATTTTTTTCTTAAGGTAACCAGCAAATCATCTAATCTATCTACGATAATTACCACATCGAGGTCCAGGCTCACCACTGGTTCGGCATAAGCATTAACTGCCAAGCCGCCAATAATACAAAAAGGAATTTTCCTCCTTTTTAGTATATCAATAAATTCCTGCAATAAATCCTTTTTCCCGTTTGTAACTTTCCTCACAAATTCCTTTTTAGTCATCAGTAACTCCCTTTGGTTATTTCGCTATTGGCAATTCAATAATAAATCTCGTCCCAACTTTCCAGGCGCTTTCAAAGTTAATCTTTCCTTTGTGGGTGTCGGTGATGATGCGCCGGATGACATAAAGGCCAAGGCCGGTGCCTCTGCGCGCCGAGGTTTTGGTGGTGAAAAACGGCGTGAATAGCTTTTGGTGGCTGTCGTCTTTTATGCCCATGCCGTTGTCTTCAACGATGATTTCCACTTTATCATCTTTGGACTGGGCAGAGATGGTGATTTTGCCGCGGTAGCCCTCTTCTTTTAAAAGCGTGCGGCGCTCAACTATGGCATCATAGGCATTGTCAATAAAATTAAAGAAGACCTCTTCTAACTGGGCCATATTGCCTTTGATTTTGGGAAGGGTATTAAAATCGCGCGCGATATCTATTTCGGACAACTTAACCTTAAACTGGACCATCTCCAGCGTATTATCAATTATTTTATTTAAGTCCATGGCCTCAAAGCCCTCGTCGCCTTTGCGGGTATATTTGAGGATGCCTTTGACCACCTCCCCACCCTGCACCACATTGGCCTGGATGCGCTCTAGGGCGTGGTTAATCTGGTCAATCATCTCTTTGACCTCAGGCGTACATTTGGAGGTGTTGGTCATTTTTATGGTGTCAATGGTGTCGCCGGCAATGAGGGAAAGCGCATAAAAGCGGTTGTTGATCTGATGCGAAAGCCCGTCGGCCATAGTTCCGATGGTGGCCATTTTTTCGGCCTGGGCAATCTGGCCCTGCATCTCTTTTGCCTCTTCGTAGAACTGGGCGTTTTCAATGGCCAGGGCGGCTTGGCTGGCCAGTACCTCAAAGACATTCAGGTCTTCCGGCGTATAAATTTGTCCGGACATTTTATCTCCCAAGACAATAAAGCCCATAAACCTGTCTTCCAGAAAACTGGGAATAATTACCGTGGCGGTCAAGAGCCGCATATTTTCTTCCAGGAGTTTGTAGGTCTCATCGTTAGTGTCTTCCATCTGCCGCTTTACTTCTTCGTAGACCAAGGGCTGGCGCCTAACCAGAATCCAGGAGACCAGCGGATTACTAGCGCTGATTTTAAGCACAGGCGACCTGCCTTTATCGCGCATTACCTGCAGCACATATTCAGCATTTTGCTCATCGTAAAGATAGATCGCCACATAGGAAATCTTGACGGTCTTGGTCACAATATGGCTGATTAATTCCAGGAGTTTTTTCAGGCTGCGGATGCGTGTCATTCCGACGGAGGCCTGCTTGAGGGTTTCCTGGTAGCGCAACTGCTCTCTGAGTAACTTCTCCTCTGCCTTGCGGTCAATATAAATATAGATAAACGGCCCGACCGTCGCCAGGGCAGCCATCAGGCCCAAAGGCGTAGTCCACCAATAAGCGCCTAATCTAGCAATCAGCCACGGCCTCAACCACCCGGCAATCGCAAACGGCAGCCCAAGAACCAGCGTATAGACGGCAATGAAGATGCTGGTGCGAGTAATGGCAACAGTAATATCCAGTAAACGGTAACGGAGGATGGCGATAGTAAGCACAAGAGTATATAGCCAAACAAAATGAGAACCAAAAGGTGGAAGTTGAATTTGGTACCATAAAGGAAAAGTAGTTGCGCCTCCTAAAAACCCAACCATAGAGCCAACCATAGCATATTTGATCTGATTGCTCTTTTGTCCTATCGATACCC
>CAZKSS010000022.1:0-14650 GCA_964555545.1 uncultured Planctomycetales bacterium | reverse complement strand
AAGCCACCCGCTAAAAATCAATACCTATCGTATTGTATATTTTGCGAGGGGTTTGCGAGCGCAGGTTGAGTTTTGCGGGTGACTGCCGGGGCCGGGTTCCCTTTTCGCGCGCAGCGTCCAGCTTACTTAAGGCGAGCACGAAAAGGGTGGCCCGGCAGGCAGGACCCGCAAAATCGCATGTGAGCAAAGCCCGAGGTGAAATATCAGAGAGCAAAGAACACACTATCCTCACTTACAATAGACGCAAACTTGCGTAAAATCTAACCGGTTTTGTATGTTGACACCGGCCGGAAAATATGCTAAATTTTATCTACTATGGACGAGATAAATAAACTCAAAGTAGAGCTTGAGCGCACCAAAACGGAACTCGGCATACTCTACGAAATCTCCAATGCCATGCGCACCACCCTGAAATTGGATGAAATTTTATATATCATCCTCACCGGCGTCACGGCGCATATCGGCTTAGGGTTTAACCGGGCAATACTATTTTTAGTCAATGAAAAGGCCGGGCTCATCGAAGGCAAAATGGCTATTGGTCCGGAAACCGGCGAAGAGGCTGGCCGCATCTGGACGCAGATTGAAGAAGAAAAAATGGATCTGGATGAACTAATCAGCGCTTATCAGAGCGTAAATAATACCGGCGAATCTAGGCTTAACCGGCAGGTACGCAATATCAAGGTATCCCTGCAGGATAAAAATGAAAGTTTATTGACTCTGGTGACGCAGGAAGGAATGCCCTTGCATTTAACGGCGGAAGGTATAGAAAAATATAGGTCAACCCCGCTGATAAAATTATTAAACTGCCAGGAAATAGTTTTGATCCCGCTAAAGGCCAAGGACAGGGTGAACGGCATCATCGTGGCGGATAATTTTATTACCGGCGATCCCATTACCAAAGATGATATCCGGATGCTCACGATGCTGGCCAACCAGGCAGGGCTGGCTATAGAAAATTCTCAACTCTTTGAAAAAACCCTGACCCGTATGCACACCGACCATCTCACCGACCTGTGGAATCACGGTTATTTCCAGTATATACTTCAGGCAGAATTAGAAAGGGCAAAAGCCACCCAGAAACCTTTAAGCCTGGTCATGCTGGACCTGGATGACTTTAAAGTTTATAACGATACCTTAGGACACCAGGCAGGAGATAAGATACTGAAGGAACTGGCGGTGCTACTGAAGAATCAATCCCGCAAGATGGATTATGTCTGCCGTTACGGCGGCGAGGAATTTACCTTAATTCTGCCTGAGACGGATAAAAAAGAGGCCTTCTTAATCGCTGAACGCTTAAGAGAAGATGTGAAAAACCACTCCTTTCCCCATGAAGAAATCCTGCCCACCCAAAAATTAACCGTGAGTTTAGGCATATCCACATTTCCTGAAGACGGGTCACTGCCCTCCGAGTTAATCGCCTTCTCTGACCAGGCGCTCTATCGGGCCAAGCATAAAGGAAAGAATAATACCTGCTGTTAGAATTTAGACTGCGGTTGGCTCTGCTGTTGCCTGCGCTTTATCTTTCTTGGGTTCGTCTTTAGCGAACTTAACGGAAACGATTTTGGAAACCCCTGACTCTTCCATCGTAATGCCATACATCACATTGGCATTCACAATAGTTCTTTTATTATGGGTAATTACGATAAACTGCGAAGTCTGAATAAATTCCTGCAGGAGTCGGGAATACCTATCTACGTTTGCCTCATCCAAGGCCGCGTCAATCTCATCCAAGATGCAGAAGGGTGAAGGCTTTACCTTAAAGATGGCAAAAATCAGGGCGATGGCGGAAAGGGACTTTTCGCCACCGGAAAGCAAGAGCACATTTTGTAATTTCTTGCCCGGCGGACGGCAGATAATTTCAATTCCGGACTCTAAGGGGTCCTGCTCGTCAACCAGGAAGACCTGGGCATCCCCGCCGTTAAAGAGCAACCGGAAATAATTGCGGAACTCTACGCGCACCTTCTCAAAGGTCTCCAGAAACATCTTTCTGGTGGTGCGGTTAATCTTTGTTATCGCCTCATGCAGAGATTCCTTGGCGCGGTTTAAATCGGTCTGCTGCTGGATGAGAAAATCGTAGCGCTTCTTCAACTCGTCGTATTCTTCAATCGCCACTAAGTTCACCGTACCGTAGGCCTCCAGTTTGGCTTTTAAATTTTTTATTTCCTTGGCTAGGGCCTCGGCATCGGCGGGTTCTGCCAAGGGGGGGAGCGCCTCCAGTTCAACTTTATAACCTTCTAGAAGCCTATCTTTGAGGCCTAAGAATTTAAAGTCCGCCTCTTTGTTTTGCATCTGCAATTGGTATAAGCGATTCTTGATGACGTCGAGTCGACTCCTCTCCTGCTCAATTTTTTTGACCACCTCGCTTGCGCCGTCAGAGACCTGTCGGTAATTGTCCTCTAAGGCCGCCAATAAATTTTTCTGGGCGCTTATTTTTTCCTGCGTCTGCTGGCTTTTCTCCTCCAGGTCTTTTATCTCTAGCCCTAAGGAATCTGTTTTACCCTGTGCCTCCTGAACCTGCCTTTGGATATTGGCCAGGTTATCCCGATCCTGCTGGCAGGTGTCTTCCAAGATCTGAAGCGTCACCTGGTCAGAACTAATTCTTTTATTCAAGGCCTCTAGTTCTGCCTTGGTCTGGGCCATCACCACTAAGGCCTGCTCTTTAAGGTCGCTGTGGGAGGTAATCCTGTTTTGCTCGGCAGCGATGATCTCTTCGCTTTGCCGGTGCTGGTCTTCCAATGCATTTTGAGAAACCTTAAGGCCGGTAATAGTCTCTTCTTGAGCAAATATCTCTTTTTCTAGGTCTGCTGACTCCAGGACAATCAAATCCTCTTCTTCTTTTATTTTATGGTATTGCTCCTGGGCAGTAGCAAAGGCTGCCTTCTTATTGGCAAGGAGGATGTCCTGGGAGCGCGATTCCTGCTCTAATCCCCCAAGAGACCTTTTTATCTCCTCCAGCTGGGCCTCTTTATTTCTCTTGGCGTTTTCCAGATAATATAATTCCTGCTGTAACTTGGTAATCTTCTCGCCGATCTTCTGCGTATCCAGGTCAATGGGCTTGGCCTCTCCAGATAATTTAAACTCTCCCGGGTCAAAATAGGACTTATCTTCGTCGCTTAACTTAATCTGCTCCTTTACCTTAATCACTAAACCGTTTACTGCCTCCTGGGGCAATTTATCCAGATAGATGACGGCATTCATGGCCTCGCCTATATCCTCGTATTTAGTTTTAAGTTTCTCAATGAACTCCTGATGCGAATGTAGGGTCAGGCTTTCGCGCTCTAACTTTTCTATATCGGAATTGACGCTATTTAATAAGCCTTCTTCTTTACTTAATTCATCCTTGAACTGGCTTGACCTAAGGTTTAAATCCGCGATAATTTTATTCATGCCCTCTAGTTCTTGATTTATAGCCCCCAAACTATCCTCGGCAATGCCCTTCTCTTCCTTAACTTTGGCCTTTTCCAATTCCAGTCTTTTCTGACGCGCCAAATGGATCTGCTGTTTGGAGGCCAAATCCGTAATCTCGTTTTTAACCTTGGCGATCTGGACGACTAACTCCAAAATCTCTTTCTTGGCGCGGGCGATCTTCTCCAGCGATAATTTAATCTCCAGGCTTAAGTTCTCAAATTGACCTTCTTTTTCCTTTAAGGTCGCAGCCCTCAGCGCAATATTTTTCTCCAGGCCCGCATATTCCTCTTTGGCCTGGGTCAATTTCTCTGTATCCGCGGCGAGTTTATTTCTGGCCCGGGGTATCCCAGGCTCTAATTGACCTTTGATTGTTTGCAGTTCCTTTATCCTCTCCTGATTAAAATCAATATGCTCTCTATTGCGGACAATTAAATTATCCAGGTTTAAGATTTCATTTTTAAGCGCCATTATTTTGCCTTCCAATAGTCTTATTTCTTCCTGACGATTACCGATCTTTGACTCCTCTCCTTTGATGCTCTCCAAAAGTCCTGCCTCTCCTGATTCCAGTGCGCTCAACGCCTGAATAATCTCTTCTTTTTGCCGCAGGAGGCCGGCTTTCTCTACGGAAGCAGAAGTTATCTCTTTGGCCTTCAGTTCCTCAAATACCTCTTTATATCTGCGCGCCTTATTCGCCTGGCGCTCCAGAGAGCCGATCTGACGCTTGACCTCGGTAATGATGTCATTAACGCGCAAAAGGTTGGCTTCAGTCTCCTCAAGTTTACGCATGGTCTCTCTCTTCTGGGATTTGTATTTAGTAATCCCAGCGGCCTCGTCAAAAACCAGGCGCCGGTCTTCTGGTCGGGAACTCAAGACCAGGTCAATTTTTCCCTGTGCCACCAGGGAATAACTCTCTGCGCCGATACCAGTGCCCAGGAGTATGTCTAGGATGTCTTTGAGCCGCACCAGGCTTTTATTCAGCAGGTATTCGCTTTCTCCGGAGCGGAAGATTCTGCGGGTAATCGCCACCTCGGGGTGGTCAAGATTAAAGAATTTATTGCTATTATCAAAGGTCAAGGTTACCTCGGCCATGCCTAAAGGCTCTTGCTTATCCGTGCCGTTAAAAATAACGTCCTGCATTTCCGAGCCGCGCAGAGATTTGGCGGATTGTTCTCCCAAAACCCAGCGTATCGCATCATTGAGATTACTTTTTCCGGTACCGTTTGGTCCGACTATTGCGGTAATGCCCGGTTCAAAATGTAGGGTAGTCTTATTCGGGAAAGACTTGAAACCCACGAGTTCTAATTTTTTAAGATACATCTGTTCTCCTTTCTCACGAGGGTGTAGTGCGATTTTCCAACCAGGCATCAATTTTATCTTTTTTAAAACGCCACTGGCCGACGAGTTTAATCGCCGGAATCTTCTGGTGCTTCAGCCAATCATAAATTGTCCGACGGGTGACCTTGAGATAACCGGCTAAATCTTCTATCGTCATCAGACCACTATTGAGCATATCTTCTTTCCTCATTTTACGAATTATATTATAAACAAGGAAGGAAAATTTGTCAAGGAAAATCTTTACATTCTTTAACATATATATGCTGAAAGGATTATTTTAATGTTAAAAATGATAGGTATAGGAAAAACATACTGGAGAGAAAGCTTATTTCCTGAGGGCGGCTTTGAATTTTTTGCTTAAGGCAGGAACGATTTGGAAAAGGTCTCCGACGATACCGTAGGTAGCGAATTTGAAAATCGGAGCATCGGGGTCTTTGTTGATGGCCACAATAATTTTGGAAGAGGACATCCCGACAAAATGCTGGATTTGGCCGGAGATGCCGCAGGCAATATAAATTTTGGGGGCCACGGTCCTGCCGGTCTGGCCGACCTGGTGCGAATAGGGCATCCAGCCAGCATCCACGGCTGCGCGCGAGGCGCCCACTGCCGCGCCGAGGACATGGGCAAGTTCTTCTAAAATTTTGAAATTTTCCAGGCCTCCCATTCCCCGTCCGCCAGAGACAATAATGTCTGCCTCGGCCAGGTTAACGGTAGATTCAATCTCTTCCACAATATCCAGCAGTTTAGTCCGCGAGAAATAAACTGTGCTGGCAAAATTTTCTCTGATCACCTTGGCCTTCCTTCTCTTGTCCGGCTCCAGCGGCAGCATTACCTTATGCCTGACCGTGGCCATCTGCGGCCGGAAATTGGGCGAAATAATAGTGGCCATGATATTTCCGCCAAAGGCGGGCCTGGTCTGTAAGAGTATTTTTTTGTCCGGGTCAATATCTAAGCCAGTGCAGTCAGCAGTGAGCCCGGACTTAATTTTAACTGCCACGCGCGAAATCAAGGAGCGGCCGATCGCCGTCGCACCGCAAAGCACAATCTCTGGTTTATACTTCTGAATGAGGTTTACTAAAATATTGGTGTAGGGCTCGTCCTGGAAGTTGGCGATTTCCGGCGCCTCCACTAAATAGAGATTATCCGCACCGCGCCAGGATAATTCATCTAACTGGTCGTCGAGGTTGTGACCGATTAAGACTCCGCTTACTGAGCAGTGTAATTTCCGGGCTAATTCCTGGGCCTTGCCTAATAATTCGTAGGAAACCGATTGTATCTTACTATTCTTCTGCTCAATAAAAACCCAAACCCCTTGATAATCTCTGAGATCTGACTTCTGACTTCTGACTTCCGGCTTCTCTAAAAGTATGGCTTTAAATTTACAGGCCGGCACGCAGGCGCCGCAGAGATTGCACTTATTCAAATCAATGACTGCCTTCTTGTGGCTTTGCCTATCGGAAGGCAAACCACTGCTCTCTATCTTGTCCATAATACGGATGGCGTCAAAAGGACAGACCTTCAGGCAAAGCGTGCAACCAGTGCATTTTTCAATGATGATTTGGATAGGCATCTTAAATCCTAAATTCTAAACTCTAAATCCTAAACAAATCCAAAACCCAAAATCCAAATTCCCAAAACTAACTTTGTTTTGAGTTTTGTGTTTTGAATTTTGAGTTTGTTTAGAGTTTAGGGTTTCGTGTTTAGGGTTTAACTTAAGTAACTTCATTTTTAAGTAAACCTACTAATTTCTCCGCAATTTCGACTGGCTCACCAGTTAGTATCTGTCCGCCGGTGCGTTGGGGCGGAGTGAATATCTTCACCACCTGCGTGGGCGAGCCAGAAAGCCCTATCCCAGAGGGGTCTAGACTTAAGTCCTTCTGCGTCCAGTGGATAATTTTTGCGGCCTTGGCGCGCAGCATGCCTTTCAAAGACGGCAGGCGCAGCTCGTTAATCTCTTTGACCACAGTAATCAACGCCGGCAGGGGCGTCTCAATAATTTCAAAACCTTCTTCCATCATGCGCTCAACGCGCATGGACCTCTCTTTTACTTCCTCAATTTTCTTCACGTAAGTTACCTGAGGGATATCTAAATGCGCGGAAATGCCCGGTCCCACCTGGGCAGTATCGCCGTCAGAGGCCTGCTTGCCGCAGATAATCAAATCAAAAATCCCCAGTTTCTTTATGGCTCCGGCTAAGGTATAACTGGTGGCCCAGGTATCGCTTCCGGCAAAGGCCCGGTCACAGATTAAAATGCCTTCGTCTATCCCTAAAGAAATTGCTTCGCGTAAGGCTGCCTCTGCCTGCGGCGGACCCATAGTGATCACGCTGATTTTACCGCCGAATTTTTCCTTCAGGCGCACTGCCTCTTCAATGGCATACATATCAAAGGGATTAATGATGGACTTGACCCCTTCGCGGATAAGGGTATTGGTCTCGGGATTAATTCTGACTTCGGTAGTTTCCGGAACCTGTTTGATGCAGACAATAATATTCATTATTTAGCCATTTCCTTGATTAACTGCAGCGCAATGATATTTCTCTGAATTTGATTCGTGCCTTCGTAAATCTGGGTAATCTTGGCATCGCGCACGTATTTCTCGATGGGGTAATCCCGCATATAGCCATAGCCGCCGAAAATCTGTAGGGCATCCACTGCCACCTTCATGGCCACATCCGAGGCATACATCTTAGCCATGGCTGATTCCTTAGCCACATCTTTAACCCCGGCATCCACCATCCTGGCCGTGGCATAGACTAGAGCCCTGGCTGCCTCTACTTCTGTGGCCATGTCTGCCAGCATCCACTGAATCCCCTGGAAACTGGAAATTGACCTTTCAAACTGGTGCCTTTCCTTGGCATATTTTACCGCTAACTCTAGCGCACCCTGGGCAATGCCCAAGGCCTGGGCAGCCACACCCGGCCTAGACATATCAAAGGTCTTCATGGTCACGATAAACCCCATGCCTTCCCGCGAGAGGAGATTTTCCGCAGGGACTTTGCAATCCGTAAAAACCAATTCCCGGGTGGAAGAGGCGCGGATACCGAACTTATCCTCTTTTTTGCCAAAGGTAAATCCCGGCATCCCCTTTTCCAGGATAAATGCCGAAGCGCCTCTGGCACCCTTGGCCTTATCGGTCATGGCAATGACCACATAGACTTCCGCATCGCCGCCGTTGGTAATAAAATGTTTTAGCCCATTTAAGATATAATGGCTGCCCTGTTTTTTAGCCGTGGTTTTAATGCTAGAGGCATCGGAACCTGCTTCTGGCTCGGTAATGGCAAAGGCCGCAACCTTTTTTCCTTTGGCGAGGTCCGGCAGGTATTTTTTCTTTTGCTCCTCATTTCCAAACAAGATGATAGGGATAGTCCCCAAGGCCGAGGCAGCATAACAGACGGCAATCCCGCCGCAGGCCCGGGAAAACTCTTCGGTAGCCAAGCAGAGATTCATAATACTTACGCCCATTCCGCCATATTCCTCGGGGATAAATAAACCGAAAAGGTCTGCATCTGCAATCACCTTGATCATATCCCAAGGGTATTCCTCGCTCTGGTCGTACTTGGCCGCCACCGGCCGGATCTTTTCCTCGGCAATTTTGTGCGCCAGTTCCTTAATCATCTTCTGCTCGTCGCTTAAAAGATAATCCATTTTTTCCTCCTCATTAGGGATTACAACTCTTTGACCATAGCCACTTCTTGGCAATTGGGGAATTTGCAGCAGTTAATACACTCTGCCCAAATTTTGTGGGGAAGGCTGGAGTTTCTAATTCTTTTAAAACCGAATTTCTTAAAATAATCTGGTTTATAGGTGAGCACGAATATCTTCTGAGCACCCAATTCCTTTGCCTCCTCTAAACAGGCACCAACTAAAAGCCTACCGATGCCTTTTTTTTGTTTATTTTTGGCGACGGCCAAAGATTTAATCTCGGCTAAATCCTCCCAGGAGATATGTAAGGCGCAGCAGCCCACAACCTTTTCGGCCTCTTCTGCCACCCAGAAATCGCGTAAGGTCTCGTAAATCTCATTCAAGGAGCGCGGCAACATCAAATCCTGCCTGGCGAAATGATTAATCAGGCTTTGTATCTGCTTTATGTCTTGTATCTTGGCTTTACGGATCATATCTCCTTTTTGGCTTAACTCGCAATCAAGCCGTATCTCGCATAGTAGGGACAGTCCCCTTGGGGTTCCTACGTTATAGCGCTGACGGGGACAGTCCCTACGGCGTTACTTGATTTCAGTCCCTTTGGCTACCACCACAATCCCGGAATCGCTGACAAAAAACTTTTTCTTATCTGTCTCTAAATCGTATCCGATCACCATACCCTGCGGGATCTTGACATCTTTATCAATGATTGCCCGTTTTATCTTGGCGTATCTGGCCACATCCACCCCTTCCATAATGATGGCGTCGTGTACTTCGGAATAACTGTTTATCCTGACGTTGGGAGAAAGTATGGAACGTTGCACCTTTCCGCCGCTAATCACGCAACCATTGGAAATTATACAATCCAAGGCCAGGCCGATGCGTCCTACTGTCTCTTCGCCTGAATGCACGGTCTTGACCGGCGGAAACTGCTCCTGGTAGGTCCTAATCGGCCAGTCTTTATCGTAGAGATTAAAGACTGGCTGGGCCTGGATCAAATCCATGTTTGCCTCGTAATAGGCATCGATAGTCCCGATATCCCGCCAATATTGGCTATCTTTCTTATTGTCGCTAGAAAAATTATAGGCCGCAACCTCAAGGCCCTTTTTGAGCATCTGGGGAATAATATCCTTGCCGAAATCATGGACGGAATTACCCTGCTTGGCATCAGCGTGTAGTTCTTTTATAATCACGTCGTGCTTGAAGACATAAATGCCCATGGAGGCATAGATCTTATCCGGATGATCCGGGATGGTCGCGGGGTGTTTTGGCTTTTCAGCAAACCCCTTGACTCTACCTGCACTATCCACTTCAATTACTCCCAAATGCGCCGCCTTTTCTTTCTCTACCTCTACGACCCCGACGGTTAAATCCGCGTTTTGCTCGCGGTGAAAATCAATCATGTTGTAATAATTCATTTTATAGATATGGTCACCGGCCAAAATCAGGACTTCATCCGGCGGATCCATTTCCAGGGTGTAAAGGTTTTGATAAATCGCATCCGCTGTCCCTAAATACCAGGAATCTCCGACCCGTTGCTGCGCAGGAAGGATTTCAATAAATTGCCCCAACTCCGAAGGCAGGATATTCCAACCTAAACGGATATGTCTCTGCAAAGACGCGCTCTTATACTGCGTGAGCACGTAAATCTTACGCAGGCCCGAATTAATACAATTACTTAAGGTGAAATCGATAATCCGGTAGATCCCGCCGAAAGGAACCGCGGGTTTGGTGCGGTCGCGGGTCAAAGGATAGAGCCGTTCGCCCTTACCGCCGGCCATGATAAAGGTCAGAACCTTGCGCATCATCTAAAGCAATACTCCGGTGATGCCCCGGCGTACCATCATCACCGCAATCGCCGCCAGGAGTATATACATAATTTTGGCAAAACCGCGCGCGCCGCCCGGGCCTAAGACTCTCATAAACCAATCCGCCTTAGCCAGCGAGAACCAAACAATGAGCATATTTAAACCAAGGGAGACAAAGGTAGGAATAATCCCATAGGCATCGAGCATAATCAAGGTAGTGGTTAATACCGCCGGGCCGGTAATCAGAGGCATGCCTAAAGGAAATACTCCTACGTCCCGCTCGTGAGAATTTACCAAGATGTCCTTGTGTGTTCCAGGCAAGAGAAGCCGCACCGCAATAATAAAAAGTAGCACTCCGCCGGCAATCTGAAAATCCGAGATGGTAATGCCTAAAATCCGCAAGATAAACTTGCCGATGAGCATAAAGAGGATAGCCACAGAAGCCGCGGTAAGCACTGACTCATAAATTGTCTGCTGCCGCTCTTTCCTGTTTAGCCCCTCTACCAGTGAGATAAACAAAGGGATGTTGCCGATGGCATCCACGGCCACAAATATAGGTATAAAGGTAAGGACATAAGGCTGTAATATTTTCCACATAGTCTTAAATTATACTACTGTTCCTCCCTTGCTTCAAGCAGTAATTTTCTCACTTTATTTTATGGATCAATGGCAGACACAGGAAACTGGTGAATGCCGAAATCACAATCAGCCATTTTAGGCCGAACGTCGGTAACAAAAATGCCCCGGATAAGTTGCTGGCAACAAGAGCCAGATTGCTGACGCTGCAGAGGAACGCAAAAGAAGTTGCCTCCAGGCCACTAGTGGTGTTTCTGGCCATAAAGTCCAAGACCATAATAAAAATGAACATTCCGATCAGACTATAGATGATATCGTAGATGACCGCAGTGACCGGAGTGTAATAAAGGTAACTTAAGGAAGTCAGCGCCCCCAGAAATACCGAGAAAAAAAGCCACTCTCTAATCTTGATCCTCTGGCTAAACCGATAATAGAGTAATGACCCGATAATGGAAAAGACCGTGCCGATGCTGGCTAAGGTGCCGATCCAGATCTTGCCCCATTTAAAATTATCCCTTTGGATGAAAAAAAGCGGCGTACCGAAAGAGGGTGAAAACTTATAGAGAAAAATAAACAGGCCTACCAGCAACAGCCGCTTATCGCGGAGGAGTTGTTTTAGATGCGCTAAGAGCGCAGAGGCAACATTTATAGTTATCGGCTGCTGCTCTTGGTATAAAAAGGCGGTAATTCCCACTACTAAATAAACCGGGATGAGCCACAAAAAAGCCGCTTTATACCCCCACTTCTGGGCAATCAAGCCGCCTCCTATGCCGGTAAGCAGCCCGGCCACAGAAATGGCTATCCACTGCACACTCTGAATTTTTCCCGTGGCATTATGCTTTTTGCCCTCTACGCACATAATCCCGTCGACTGCCACATCCCGGAAGGCGGCATCTGCCGAATTTATAATCAGCATAGCGATCAAGATAATAATCGGGAGGCTGGCAAACCCCAGAAGCAAGGCCAGCATTATATCCACAGCCAGGGAGATAAAGATCCAGGTACGCTTATTAAAAAAATTGTCAATAATATAACCAATGAGTGGCTTGACCAGCCAGGCCAGGGTGGTGATGCTACTGATGACCATTATTTTTTCCGGAGAGTAATTCAGGGTTTCTTTGAGGTAATAGAATAAACCCTGGGAAGGAAGACCTTCAATGCCCTGGGTAAAATAAACCGTGCTACTTAATGCAAAGACCCAAAATAACTTATTTTTCAGCCTTAGGTGCCTCCGGTTTTTCCAGCGGCGGTGACGGAGTTTGCAATTCTTTCTTTGGTGGCTCTTGGGGATTTTGCTTGGTCTGCGTGGCTGCCTCTGGCTTGGCTGCTTCAGGCCCTGCTTTTTCTTCCTGCGGCGTCTCTATGGGCGGCGCCGTGGGTACGATATTACGCATCAGGGAACGACTCTGCCTCGCCGATAATACCGCCAAACTTACACAGGTAATAAAAAATAAGATAGCCAAGGTCGTGGTGGTGCGGGTGAGGAAGGTATTTGTCTTTGGCCCAAACATAGATTCTACATTGGAAAAACCCTCTACCAGCCCTCCGCCGCGGCCGGCCTGGATCAAGATGATGGTAATCAGCAGGGCGCAAATGATTACGTGTATAGCGATGATAAAACCGATCATTTCTTTATCTGGCTTGCTTTCTTGACGATGGCGGCAAAAGAGGCAATCTCCAGGCTTGCCCCCCCTACCAAGGCGCCGTCAACATCCGGCTCTTGCATCAATTCTGCGATATTTTCCGGCTTTACGCTCCCCCCGTATTGAATTCTGATATTCTCGGCTATATCTTTATTATACATCTTGGCGAGCATTTCGCGAATATATTTTTGCGCCTCTTCCGCCTGGGCTGCAGTCGCGGTCTTTCCCGTACCGATGGCCCAGACCGGCTCATAGGCAATGACCATTTTGTCAACTTCTCCCTCGCTTAAATCCTTAAGCCCATTTTTAATGTGGTCATCTAAAACTTTAAAGGTCTTTCCGCCTTCTCTTTCTTTTAAGGTCTCGCCTACGCAGACAATCGGCGTCAGGTTGTGTTTTAGTGCGGCCTTAATTTTTTTATTTACCCCCTCATTGCTCTCCCCGAAATATTGCCGGCGTTCAGAATGACCGATGATCACATATTTTGCGCCGACATCCTTAAGCATCAAAGGTGAAATTTCGCCGGTAAACGCACCCTCCTCTTGCCAAAAGGCATCCTGCGCGCCTAATTGGATATTAGAATCCGCCACTACTTCTGCAACCTCAGAAAGCGCGGTATAAGGCGGACATAAGACAATGTCTATATTTTGCGGCTCCAGTTCAAATAATTCCCGCTTCAGGCCATTGGCCAGCTCAATCGCCTGAGTAATGGTCTTATACATCTTCCAGTTTCCGGCAATAATGGTCTTTCTCATCTTATTCGTTAGTTAATGCGGCTATCCCGGGTAGGATCTTTCCTTCCAGGTATTCTAAACTTGCTCCGCCGCCGGTAGAGATATGGGTCATCTTATCTTCCAATTTAAACTTGGCCATGGCGGCTGCAGTATCTCCTCCGCCAATAATAGTAGTGGCGCCCAGGCCGGAAATAAATTTGGCTACCTCGGCTGTGCCCCTGGAAAAGGCAGCCATCTCAAAAATTCCCAGGGGGCCGTTCCAGACAATGGTCTTTGCGCTTTTTAGTTTGTCCTCAAATAACTTGATGGTCTTTGGCCCGATATCCACGGCTATCTTACCTTCTGGGATATCCTCACCTACGATCTCGGTCTGGGCATTTGCGTCAATATTGGCTACTACCAGGTTGTCAATGGGCAGTAATATATCTTTCTTTATGACCCGGGCTTTACCCAGGATCTCCTTGGCTAAGTTAATTTTATCTTTTTCTAATTTAGAATTGCCAATAGGTTTGCCCTGGGCCTTTAAAAAAGTATAGGCCATGCCTCCACCGATTAAGATCGCATCGCATTTAGGGAGGAGATTTTCAATCACGCCGATTTTATCTGAAACCTTGGCTCCGCCTAAGATCACCATAAATGGCCTCTGGGGCTTCTCCACTGCGCTGCCTAAATACTGGATTTCTTTTTCCAAGAGTAAACCTGCCGCGCCTTTAAGATAATGCGCCACGCCTTCTGTGGAGGCATGCGCGCGGTGGGCAGTGCCAAAGGCGTCGTTTACGTAGATGTCCCCCAAGGATGCCAACTCTTTTGCAAAATTGGGGTCGTTGGCCTCTTCTTCAGCGTGAAACCTTAAATTTTCCAATAAGACAACTCTTTCTTTTGCCGCCGCAATCTGCTGCTTAATCGCCTCGCCTACGCAGTCATCCAGAAATTTAACCGGTTGGCCTAATAACTCGCTGAGCCGCTCGGCGATGGGCTTGAGGCTGTATTTCTCCACGCGCTTTCCATCAGGCCGGCCTAAGTGGCTCATTAAAATAAGTTTTTTTGCACCCTGCTGCAAAATATATTTTATCGTCGGGAGTGTGGCGCGGATGCGCGTATCGTCGGTAATCGCCAAGTTTACGTCCTGCGGCACATTAAAATCCGCGCGCAGCAAAACCCTCTTATCTTTCAAAACGATATCCTTCAGTGTTAATTTCTGCATCCCTATTTACCTTCCTATTGACATGAACACTTAATATATATTAAATTACCCCTCTTGTCAAATATTTTAGGGACGTCTTTCACCCCAATCGAGGGACGTCTTTAGAGCCAATCGGAAGGGTGTCCCCGGCGAATAAAAGCAAGGTTAGACTACTTGCTTTGAGCAGAATTATAACCAGGCAAGTATCAAAGAACCCTAATAGAGGTAAAAAGATAATCCCCCCGAGCATTCCCGCCAACCACCCTCCCAGGAGGTCAGCAGCATAAAGTATCCCCACAGTCCTGCCTATAGCTCTATTAGTA
>CAZKSS010000021.1:0-14712 GCA_964555545.1 uncultured Planctomycetales bacterium | reverse complement strand
GCAATATTCACTCTTATCTTGCGGCAGACATTCGGCACGCAATCAATATCGCAATCCGGGTCAGGGGTCTGGTAGTTAATCGTGGGTGGGATGATGTCCTCTCTGAGTGTCAAGGCGCAGGCCACGGCTTCAATTGCCGAGGCAGAGCCCATGGTATGGCCGAGCATAGATTTTATAGAACTGACGGCTAAGTTCTGGGCATACTCTTTAAATACCTCTTTTATCGCCGCACATTCTTCCTTATCATTAGCCAGAGTGCCTGTGCCGTGGGCATTAATATAATCCACGTCCTGCGGCTTTAGCCCGCTTTGCCTTAAGGCCTTTGCTATTGCCCTGGCTATGCCGGAGGAATGCGGGGCAGTCATATGGTGGGCATCGCAACTGATGCCGTAGCCTAAGACCTCGGCATAAATCAGCGCCTTTCTTTTTAAAGCAGAATCTAGCGGCTCAAGGATTAATACTGCCGCGCCTTCTCCCACCATCATCCCTTTCCTATTTTTATCAAAGGGCTGGCATAATTGGGGCGCCACTGCCAGCAGCCGGTTAAAGCCGGTAAAGGCAATTTTTGAAAAGGCGTCTGTTCCGCCGGCCAACATCAACTCGCTTTCGCCTTTGCGCAAGAGGTCAAAGGCATAGCCGATGGCAAAATTTCCCGCGGCACAGGCATTAGGGATAACGTAACCCGGGCCCCTTAATCCTAATTCCTTGACTATATTTTCGGAGAGGACGCTGGAAGGAAGGCTGCAGATGAGACCGGCATCTACGGCCCCCAGGCCTTCTCTAATCCAGGCGGCATTCAGCCTTTCAAAAAGCTGGGTCTCGCCCATAGTTGTGCCCATACATACGCCGATCCTCTCCTTGTCGTAGGCATCGAGGTCTATACCGCTATCCGCCACTGCCAGTTTTGCTGCGGCAATACCCAGGCAGGATGAGCGGCCGTAAATTCGCACTTTTTCTGGTGAAAGGAATTTTTGAGCCGAGAAATTTTTTACTTCGCCGCCTAAATGGGTAGGATATTCCGAAGTGTCAAAGGAAGTGATGGGGGAAATCCCGGACTTACCCGCAATCAGCGCCTCCCAAAACTCTTCTTTGCCGATACCAATTGAAGATACTACCCCCAGCCCAGTAATAACAATGCGTTTCTCCATATTATCTATAATTCAACGCGCTTTTAGCGGGTGGCTTGGGCTGAGCAGGACCCGCTAAGTAATTCAGTGAAGGAAACGTTTGGGATTACTTCGCCCGCCATTGAAGCGTTGACGGGCTCGCAATGACGGGCAGGGACCCGCTAAGTGAGTTCCATTTAGGGACAGTCCCCTTTGGTATGGCTACGCTATAGCCCTGGTGGGGACAGTCCCTACTACTTTACGCTGAAACTCAACTCGCCCTTGGCTACCTCTTTATCGCCGACACAAGCCACGGCATTTACCATCGCGGCATTGGAGAGAACTTTCACTGTCTCTACCGTAATCTTCAATTGGTCGCCGGGAAAGACAGGATGCAGAAACCTGACCTTAACTGCGCCCAGGTAATAAGAGACTTCTTTCTCCCGAGGTTTATCCGCAGAAAAGAGCATAATCGCGCTCTGTGCCATGGCCTCAATAATCAAAACCCCAGGCATCACCGGCTTCCCGGGAAAGTGCCCGGAAAAAAATCCTTCGTTAAAACTGACGTTTTTTATCGCCACTACTTTTTTCTGGGGCTGGTGCTCTAAGATGCGGTCAATGAGTAAAAAGGGGAATCGCTGGGGTAAAATTTTCTGGATTTCTTCGATATTAAGCATGTGGATCTCTCTTTTCCAAAAATTCCCTGGCCACGGCCACGGTCTCTTCTAGCGTGGTCAGCTGCGCCAATTTCTCTTCGGGTATGGTAATTTTATATTTTTTCTCCATCGCCGCCAGAATCTCCAAGGCCATCATCGAATCTACCCCGAGGTCCTCATAAAACTTGGCATCAGGGGTAATCGCGGCCGGGTCCTTTTCAATAATTTCTGCGATCATATTCCTGATTTCATTTTCCAAATCCTGCATTTAAACCTCCGTTATTGTATAAATAATCCACCGTCTACAACTATGGTCTGCCCCGTAATAAAATCCGCGGCATCGCTTAATAAAAATTTCACTACTGCCGAAACATCATCCACCTTTCCCAGGCGGCCCAAAGGAATTCTTTTGAGCAGTTCATTCCGGTATTCCTCTTTTAATCCGGCCAGCATATCTGTTTCAATAAATCCCGGGGCTACGGCATTGACCCTAATATTATAAGCCGCGACTTCCTTGGCCAGAGATTTGGTAAAACCAATGATCCCCGCCTTTGCGGCAGCATAATTAGTCTGCCTACTCATCCCCGCCACCCCGCTTACCGAACTGATATTCACAATCTTACCGCTCTTCTGTTTTAAAAAAGTGACTATGGCGTTGCGCGTGACATTGAAGGTGCCGCCTAAATTTGTCTCGATAACCTCAAGCCATTCTTCTTTGGTCATCAGCATCAAGGCCTTATCCCTGGTAATACCGGCGTTATTCACCAAGATGTCCAGCCTGCCGAAGTGCTGCTTTACTTTTTCCACTAATTCTTTGGCCTGAGCGAAATCCCGCACATCTGCCTGTAACCCTAAGCATTTTCTCCCGAGTTTCTCGACTTCCTGGGCTAGACCCTCTGCCTCTTGAGTACTTTTCAAATAACTAAAGGCAATCCCTGCGCCCTCCTGGGCCAGCATTAAAACTATTGCCCTGCCGATGCCCCGGGAACCTCCGGTGACTAAAGCAACCTGCTCTTTAAATAACATTTATCTCTCGAACTTATGCATGACCAAACTGGAATTATTGCCCCAAGGCCCGAAAGCATTTATCAAAACATTTTCTGCGTTTTTTCTCTCTATTACCGCCGCAGCCGCCACTGCCTGCAGGCTGCCAGAGGCGCTATAACATTCTCCGACCAAGGGCTTAATACGGTTGAGGGTTATCTTCTCCGGATTGCCGAACAATTCTCTGATGGCCTCGCCTTCAGCCAGGTCATTCTCATGACTAGAATTTGCGCCTGAACAAATGTAATCAACGTCACCAGCAGTAAGGTTTGATTCCTGCAGGCTCTTTTGCATGGCCTTCTCCAGACCCTCTTTTAAACCCAAACCCTTGCCTGAGCCTAAGACCTCGGCATAGATATCTGCCTGGCGCTCCCTCGCCGAATCTAGGTCTTCTAAAACTAATATACCTGAGCCTTCTCCTAAAATAATGCCTTTCTTATTCTCTGGCCCAGCCAGCAGCCCCGCCTTAGAAAAACCAATAAAGGTCTGCACACACAGCTCTTCTACTGCGCCGGCCAAGACTATCCTCACCCGGCCCAGGCGGATAAAATCCGCGGCGTAATTAATGGCGTCGATGCCGGAGCAGAAACCAGTGGCCATCGCCACGCTAAAGCCCCGGAGATTAAACCTGATGGCCACCTGGCTGGGCGCGGAATTAATCACGGTATTGGAAAAAAACGCGGGATTAACGTAGCGCGGCCCTTCTTTTATTGCCTCCCGCTGGAAATCGCTGACGCTAGAGACGCTGCCTAAGGTCGTGCCTACGGCCACGCCGATATTATCGCTATTTTCTGCTTTGATTTCCAGGCGCGCGTCATCCCAGGCCAGTTTCACTGCAGAGCAGAGTAATTTCACACTCCGGTCTAAGGTACGTAAACCCTTGGTTCCTAAAAATTGCTCCGGAGCAAAATCCTGGATTTCTCCCGCTTCCTTTAGCGGAAACTCAGAAGTATCAAATAGAGAAATCGGCTTAATCCCGGATCTGCCTTTAAAAAGCGCCTGGAGAAATGCGTCTTTGCCGATGCCATTGGCAGCCAGAACCCCTAAACCAGTGACCACTACTCTTTGCTTACCCATTTTAAACCCATATTTTATACCTATTATTAATTTATCTCAAGTAATTTATCCTACGAGCATCAACTTTTCATATTGCGGAAACCTCTGCAGTAATTTTTCTTTTAACAAAACATCCGGTCTCTCTGCCAGGCCAGGATCCCTCTGAATAATTTTTATGGCCTCATCCCTGGCCCGCTTCAATAATTGCATCTGGGTCAGGGGGTTGGCAATCTTTAGCTCAGTCAGGCCTGATTGCCTCCGGCCAAAAAATTCGCCTGGCCCGCGGATCTTTAAGTCCTCTTCGGCAATACGGAAACCATCGCTATATTTCACTATGGCCTCCAGGCGCGCCTTGGCCTCCTCAGTCTCGGCAGTAGAAATAAGGATACATACCGATTTATCTCTGCCCCGGCCTATCCTGCCGCGCAACTGGTGTAATTGGGATAAACCAAAACGCTCGACATTTTCAATGACCATACAGGTGGCATTGGCAATATCAAGGCCTACTTCTAAGACCGTGGTCGCCACCAGCACGTCCAACTCCTTATTTTTAAACTTCAGCATGACCGCATCCTGCTCTGCCTGCTTTAACCGGCCATGAACGAGACCGAGCCGGAAGGCCCTCAATTCGCCTTTTTTTAATTCCTCGTACATCTTTTTTGCGCCGCTGATATCCAAAGCAGAGGATTCCTCGATTACCGGATAAATTATATAAACCTGATGGCCTAACTTAATTTGTTCTCTGGCTAGGGCATAGGCCTGGTGAATATTTTCCTGGCTAAAGGCCAAGGTCTCAACTGGCAAACGCCCAGGAGGCAATTCGTTGATGATGGAAACATCCAGGTCGCCATATAAGGTAATTGCCAGTGTCCGGGGGATGGGCGTGGCAGTCATAATGAGGACATCAGGATGAGGCCCTTTACCAGGCAGCAATGCTCGCTGCCCCACTCCGAATTTATGCTGCTCATCAATTACTACTAACCCTAAATTCTTAAACTTAACTTTCTCTTCAAGGAGCGCGTGCGTGCCGATGATTAAGTCAATTTCTCCTGCCGCTATCTGGTGATAAATTTTTTCTTTGTCTTTTACACTACTAGTGAGCAAACCTATATCCACTTTATTTTTGATATTTAATATTTGATTTTTGATTTTTTCATAGTGTTGCTTAGCCAATATTTCCGTCGGCACCATAAACGCTACCTGAGAGCCGCTCTGGATGGCCATCAGGCCAGCGATAGTCGCGACTACGGTTTTGCCCGAACCCACGTCTCCCTGCAAAAGCCGTTGCATAGGTAAGGGCCTGGCTAGATCTGATTTTATCTCGGCAATAACTTTTTCCTGGGCAGGAGTAAGTTTGAAAGGCAGGTATTCCAGGAAATCTTTTACTAATTCTCCTTCTACTTTATGCGCTATTCCGGGCAATTCTTTTTTCCGAAGTTTCCTTAAGGCCAGGGGCAACTGAAACAAAAAGAACTCTTCAAAGGATAACCTTTCCAGGGCCTGTCTTTGCAATTGCGCACTTTCCGGAAAATGAATATTCAACAGGGCTTTGGCCAGGTTTAAAAGACTACCCCTGGAGCGAATATCAAAAGGCAGAAAGTCATTGATTTCTGCTAGATATTCATCTAAGGCCTGTTTGATAGTGCGCCGAAAATTGCGCTGGGTCATTCCTTTAGGCAAAGTATAAACCGGGACAATCCTGCCGATACCCAAGGCCTGGTCTTCGCCTGAAGAGACTATCTCAAATTCAGGCGCACTCATCTGCAGACGGCCGGCATAACGCTCAATCTTACCGTACAAGATCAGGGTTTCCCCGACCTTAAAATATTCCTTAAGATAGGGTTGATTAAACCAGACGCAGAATAACTTAGCACTATCATCGCTGACCACGACCTCGATAATGCTAAAACCCCTGCGCCGGAAGGCAGTGCGTTCACCCTTGGCTAATACCTGCGCCTTTACCGTATAAGTCTGCCCTTCCTGAAGTTTAGCAATAGGCACGAAATTAGTACGGTCTTCGTAACGCCGGGGGAAATAATAAAAGAGGTCCTCTATGGTAAGGATACCAAGTTGCTGAAATAATTTGGCTCTTTTTGGGCCGATGCCTTTGAGATATTGGATGGCAGTAGCAAGCGGCATTATTTATAAACTATACTGCGGCTCTGCTGATTCCGGAAGAGGACTTTCTTCCTGCTGGGGTGGGGGCTTGGTCTTTCCCTGGGTGACTTCTATCTGAAAGGAATCAGTGGTCAGGACTTTGTTTTTTATCTTGAGGGAACTGGCTTCAATCTTAAATTTGCCTACGGCAGTGGGGGATAAGACTACGGCATAAACTACCTGGGTCTTAACTTCACTCTGGGCGAAAGATACGTTGGATGACTGGGCAGTGGAGATGATATTAAATCCGTCGAACCTGGGTAAGCGGGGCAAAGGTAATGCCTGATCCGTAGAAGTAATGCTTAATTTATAGGTCAGGGTATCGTCTGTGCTCAATGTGGCCTTATCCACTTCTGCCTCCAGGGAAGTTTCGGCAAAGGCAAGGCCGACTACCCCGAAAACAAGGATTATTAACAGCAGTGCTATTTTTTTTATACTATAAATTTTACACAAGGTTCTGGATATGTCAAGAGGCAGTAATGACTTCGCAGCCGGCAATAATATTGAGCATCTCTTGTTTTGTCTTGGCGCGGGAGCATTTTTCCCTCCACGGCCGAATCTTGCGGAAACCCTTGGTGTACCAGGTAAAAAATTTACGGAAGAGCATCACCCCGATTCTCTCCCCATAAAAATCAAGGCACATCTGTAAATGCTCAAGTATCACCCTGATGATTTCTTTTTCGCCGGGCCGAGGAGACAACCTGCCGCTCTTTAGATATTCAGCGATCTCCTGAAATATCCAGGGATTACCTAAAGCGCCCCGGGCCACGCTCAAGCCGTCACAGCCTGTCTCCTCAAACATCTTTTTGGCCAGCAGGACCGACAAAATATCGCCGCTAGCAATAACCGGGATCTTCACCGCCTTCTTTACTTCCCTGATGATTTTATAATCTACGCTGCCGCCGTACCCTTGAGCCTTGGTCCTACCGTGGATGCATAATCCGTCAATGCCGGCGTCTTCACAAGTCAAGGCTACTTCTCTAGCGTTCCTTGAATCCGCGTCCCATCCCGAGCGGATTTTTACGCTTACCGGAACTTCCGATCTCCCGACGATTATTTTTAAAAGCCGGCCTAATTTCTTGGGTTCTTTTAAGAGGCCGGCACCTTCGCCCCGGCGCACTACTTTTTTTACCGGGCAGGCGGCATTAAAATCCAGAAGATCAAATTCAAATCTTTTAAGCACCTCCAGCGCCCGCAGGATAAACTTTTCTTCGCAACCCAAAATTTGCACACCCAGCGGCCTATCTTGGGAATGAGAGGAAAGCATCTGCAGGGTCTTGCGACCTTTGAAACTCACCGAGCGCACATTGAGCATCTCTACGAATGCCAAGGCGCATCCAAACCTGCGGTTAAGCAGGCGAAAAGGCAGGTCAGTAATCCCGGCCATCGGGGCAAGGACAAGGTTGGATTTTAATTTGAGGGTCTTAAAAGAAAGCACCTTAACTTAAACTCACCAAGGCGATGCCGATGATGATGAGTAGCGTCCCGAACCAACGCCGGGAGTTGACTTTTTCTTTAAGAAAGAGGCGGGAGGCGGCGGCGATAAAGATATAATGCATGCTATCTGCGGAAAAGGCAAAATTAAGGTCGGCTCTAGATAATACAAAGAGCCAGATGCATAAGGATACGCTGCTGGCCAGGAAACTCAGCCAGACCCGCGGTATCTGGATGAGCCTAAGGATAAACTTGAAGAGTTTAATAATACTGACAGAGAGCGAAATCCCTAAGGAATTAATTGCGGATTTTAAAAATATTTGGTTTATCGTATCAAAGACGCTGGTGAGGCCAATCAAAAATAAAATAAAAATCAGGTCCGGCTTCATTTCAGATAAATCTCTTTCTCTTTGCTACTCAGCGATACAAAAATTACCCCGGCCAAAATAAAAAATATCCCTGTCCACCTTAAAAGGCTGATTTTCTCATTCAGAAAAATGATAGAAACCAATGGCACTAAGATATAACTGAAACTGCAGACCGGCACAGCCACGCTTAAGTCTATCTTGGAGAGGATGCTAGACCAGATGCTGAAAGTTAAAAGCACGGATAAAAAACCCAGCCATAAAAACGGCGAGAAAAAAACCCCCCTTAAGAAAATAAAGATATCCCAGAGGGCCTTTATCTCTGGCGCCCCTAAGCCCAGCGTGCTCTTCTTGAAACAAAACTGCGTAAACGTTTCCAGTACGTCTGTAGAAACAAGAAAAAGGAACAATTTTAAGGTAATTCTCTTTTTAAACATCAGAGCAATTTTGGCGTTTCCGGCCTTTTCTTTTCAGTATAGGTAAACTGCATATATTTACCTAAGGCCAGCCGCGTCTGTGCTTCCAAGGCCGGAGTTGAGCCAATGAGCATCACCGCCAGAGGCAGAAATAGCCACTGGGTAATTATCTTTATGCGCGAGCGCAATTTCAAATCTTTGGGCTTGGGCGGCAACAGGCTGAGACTCAAAAGCACCCACAACAGAAGCGTTATGTTCGTCAAGTTGAATAAACTACCCACGATGCGAGGCAGGTTAAAACCGATAACGGTACTGCGGAAGAGGTGGGTATTCAATATTAGCGATATGGGGCTGATTACCGTAAGTATTATCGCCCAGATAGCCCAATTCACATGGCTGTCTAAAAGCTGAAATGCCTTTTTTATCTTTTTTCTTAAGGGGATTAATTTATTTTCCCTGAATTCTATCATCAGGTAAGGAAAAACCTCTACCCCCCAGGCCCAGCGCTTTTTTTGTTTATACTGCACCAAAAAGGTCTCCCATAAATTCTTTCCGTAGGCCACATCCATAGAAACAGTGATATACATCGGCACTACTTTGTAATCGCCATTATAATGGGCGTAGGCCTTCCAGTAAATCAGGGAATCATCCGATATCTTATCCACCGGCCAGTAATCTACGTCCACCAGCGTCTTAAAACTCATACTGTGGCTGGAGAAGGTGACGAATTTCTCCAGGCGCATGCTATCAATAAGCTGGCAATAGGAAGCGGTGAGCTCAATAATCCTAGCAAAAGAAGGCGCATGCCAGATATTATTGTTATACACCGGAATGGGTTGGTAACTGCATTTTAATGGGTTATCCGCAGAGAGAAAATGATTTAGCAGGCAGCCGAAATATTCTTTCTCTACGCAGGTATCGGCGTCAAAACAGGAAACTATTACCTCTTCATATTTGATCTCTTGGGTGTCCAAATATTCTTTTAATTTTTTAGCCGCCCAGGTAGCATTTGCGCCTTTGGTGCGCGCCTCGCCGATAATACCGTCAGGATGAAAAGTAGATAGATAGGTCCGGAAACTATCCTTATATTTGGCGGCTAATATTTCTGCCCTTTCCCGAGCCTCCTTTAACCTGTCCTCAAAGGCCATTACTACAATCATCTTATCTTTAGGGTAGTTTGTATTCTCCAAGGCCTCTAAAGACGGTATCAGGACCTCCAGCCCTTCTTTGTATACCGGAAATATCACTGCCTGGTATATACCCTGCCATCTGGTGGCGTGCAATGACTTGGCTATGGCTAACCAGTTTTTCTTTTTTTCCTTATTTAGGCGGCGGTGGGCGATCACTAAAAGCGAGGTCAGATAAAGGCCGCGGGTGACCCAGAAGACATCAAAGGCAATAATCAACACGGCATAGATCATCGGCCTTAAGAAAACAAATAAAAGAAAAACTAAGAGTATTGACCAGGAGATAAAGGCAGGAATAATCTCAAAGGTGCGCCGGAAGAGGTCAAGGTCTGCTTTCATTATTTCAGGTTCTCTTCTATATTCTTGATAAAGGCAAAAGGCGATTTTCTCCCCATGTCCAAACGGTATAACCCCCGATGCCATTTATCGTCGCTACCTTTCTGGATATCCGTAAAATAGAGGATATCATCAGCGGTATCATAAAAGGCGCTCGTGCGGTTATCGCGTAATTTCAGGGCGGAAATGGTATTGCCCCTACCCTGGCTAAGGAGTTCGTATATGGTGATGCTCTTCTCCGTAATCACGATGATACGGTCGCTATCCGAATACCAAAAGGCATGCCAGATCTTAGCGTCTGCCAGGACAAAGAAATTATTGGCTCTCAGCCGTTCGTAATTCAGTTTTTCAGTAGGCAGATAAATGACGTCCAATCTATTATTATTAAAAAATAATACCTTTTTCTTATCCGGAGAAAGCGATAGTTCCTTGATCCCCAGAGGCAGGTATTGGTGTTCGCACAGCAGAGTTACTTCCTGATCTTTCGTATTGAGACTGGCCTTATATAAGGCGGTGCGGTCTTCGGAAATACAATAGGCATAGTCTGGGTCTATAGAAAATACATAAAAATTACCGATATCCAGAATATTGACCTTTTCCAGGTAAGGTTTTTTAGGAAAGAGGATGATGTCCTCCAGATACGCGGTCTGGCCGGATTGGACGAGGACCTCCTGCTGCCAGGGATAATACCCCTTAAATTCCAGGGCCACCTTGTATCTGCCAGGCATGAGGCCTTCGATACTCAGGGGTGTGCTCCTCCTGGCGAGGTAGCGGTTGTTTAGATATACCCTGGCTCCGTCGGGGGCGGTCTTAATATAAATTAATCCGGTCTTGGCAAAATGGAATTTGCTAAAGTCAAATTTATACCCGAAGGAATAAAGTAGGACCAGGGGCAGTAAAATAAAGAAGAGAACGACGCTGGTATAAAATAGTGCCGCCCTGATCTTCTGTTCCATACCGCTTACTTCTCCTCGGCATAAACGCAGACCCTGTTTCTGCCTTCTTTTTTCGCCTGATAGAGGCCTGTATCAGCACATTTAATTAGTTCTTCGGCAGCGCCGACTTTGGATTCCTGCAGGCCACAAACACCAAAACTTAAAGTAACCTTTAAGGGATTTTTGGCGCCAGGAAAATTATAGTCGGCGACAACGCGCCTGATCTTCTCCGCAAACCCCTCGCCGCCGTTCTGGTTAGTATCTCTCAGGATGGCTACGAATTCTTCGCCTCCGTAACGGCAGAGGATATCTGTCTTACGGACTGATTGCCTGAGTAATTCTGCCAGACTTTTCAAAATCAGATTTCCCTCTTCATGACCGTAGGTATCGTTTAGCATTTTAAAATGGTCAATATCCATAATTACCAGGGATAAATCCCTCCTGCCTATTCTGGCCTTCTCAAATTCGCTGGAGAGCACCAAGGCAAAATAACGGTATCCATATAAACCGGTTAAACCATCGGTAATAGCGAGGGTTTTTAAACGGGCTGATTCCACAATTAGCTCGACGTATTTATAGACACTGACCCCCAAAAATGTAAAACCGCTGACGAAGACCGGACCAAAAAAATCCCCGGTATAATTTTTAAAGGTGAAAACAAGAGAAATTATAAAAAATATAGCCATCAGTAAAAGTGAAGAAATCATCCCCCGGAATATGGAAAGCCGGTAACTTAAATAAGCACTCGCCCCACAGGCCAAGAACAAAATCAGGGCAGCCAACCCATACGGCAGAGGACGCATAAACTTTCTAGCGATGATCATCGCTACATCATCAGCCAATAAGGCTACCCCCGGCATCAGGCCTAACGGCGTAGGATGGATGTCATGCAATAATTCACTGGTTGCTCCGATGAAGACAATCTTATCTTTAAGGAAATCTAGGGGATAATCCGGTTTCAGGGCTTCCCAAACAGAGATATTCCGGAATCTGTCTAAGGTAGCCGTGAAATTAAGAGGCGTGATTCCGCCCTCCTCTAACGGTATCTTAATTAAACCTTTATTTTTAGAAGGTAAAATTATCTCTCTGTCTCTAAATTCAATTTCCGAGAGAGGACAATCTAGATATAGTGCCGCGGCTTTTAAGGGTAGGGCATAATCCAGCGGCTTCTTACCGCCAGCAACCTTTAATAACTTTGTCCTCCTGAGGTAAAGGTCTGTATCCCGCGGATGATTTATAAAACCCCAATTTGAGGTCTTTTCTCTGAATATCTCAATGGGCAGGGTATAAAGACCCTTTTCGTCAAAATAAGCGCCTAAGAGCGTATTCTTATTTTCTAAGAGTTCCTGGGCAAGATATAAATCTTCCTGCGGATTACTGCTCTGTCCGAGCATCACGATATCCAGAACCAAGACTTTGGGCGGATAAAGATTAATCTTGGCTAAGAGGTCGGCGATCACATATCTGGGCCAGGGTAATTTTTTATTAATTCTCTTGATCGATTCATCGTCTATTTTGATAATGGCTATGTCTTTAATCTCCGCAGGGGGTTTGCTTAGTCTATAATTAAGTCGGGTAAGTATATCGCCGTATTTCAGGCTGATAATCCGGAAGGGATTCACGGTAGTAAAAGCAAGGCGGTAAAAAGAGAAGATTAAAATGGCGGATAAGATGATTTTGAGCGCGAGGGTATTTTTGGGGAGTTTAGGCATACCCTAATTTTAACACAGAGTGGCTAATCTATCAAGGGGGGATTTAAACTTCTATAAACTTCTATTTGAATCTATGCTATCCCTATGTTATACTTAGAGTAAGGAGAAGTATAGGTATGGAAAGGGGGTAATCTGATGAAAAGGGGGTTTACGTTAGTAGAAATTATGATTGTCGTGGCGATTATAGCGCTCCTGGCCTCTCTGGCTATCCCCAATCTGCTCCGGGCAAGAATTAACGCTAACGAGACTGCCGCCCAAGCAACTCTGAGAACGATTTCAGATGGTCTGGAGATGTATGCTCTCTCGCACAATGGCCTCTATCCTACAGCCGAAAGCCAGCTTACGGCAGCCGCTCCTCCCTATCTAAATAAGAATTATAGCGGACAGACTATTAGTGGTTATAGATACGATTATGGGCTCGACGTAACCGGTTATACGGTTACTGCTTTTGCTATCAACCCTCAACCCGGCCAAAATTCATATACTATTACTACCGGAGGAAAACTCTGCACCTTTGATTATGACTCCTCTTCAGTCACAGGGGTAGAAGGCGCAGGACCGCCAGCAGGACCACCACCCCCACCTTAAATCATAGCACCTGCCTATATATTATCGGGGAAAACCCTCAAGCATTAGCTGATAATACCTAATTATATTATATTATCTCTTTAAGGGAATTGGAAAATAAAACCCATAGCCAGCAACTTAAAGCAATAATAACTACGTTGACAATTATCTTTACCTTTTGGCTAAAGCGCGGGTTAAACCACAAGAGGGGCAATACCAACGGCCCCACACAGAGAAACCCGATGACTAATGCCGAAGTCTTAAAATACCACTTCTGCCGCGGCTGATTATCCATCCTCTCTTTTCCTTACAGGCCTCTCTTAAAATTGCAACAGATTAAACTGCCAATCCGGCCGGTTTAATTCCTCTTCAAAGGCAGGATTATTCTTATTCAGCCATTGATTGAATTCTTTCACATCGCTGAACTTCTTATCCATGGTGCCGTTGTAATCGGTATCGGCTTCGGCTGACTGAAACTTTCCGTCTTTGAGATGCACTACTACGTCGGACTTACCGTCATAGTTGGTATCGGCTTGGACTTCTGTGACGTATTTTCCATCGCCATAGTAAGTTACGTCGGGCTTGCCGTCTTTATTGACATCTACGGTTTTGGTCTGCATACTCACAGTAGCTGGTTCCGGAGCGGTCTGGGTATAGCCCGAATAAAGCCTGAAACACCAGAAAACCAAGGCACAAGCAAAAACCCTGCTTACTTGCTTCATTACCTCCTCCTTTCAAAAAATATTTTCAGGCAGAATAAATCACCGAGGCGCCGATGGCCAGGATAAAAGTAGCGATAAGGCGCAAAAGAGAATTCGGCTTGCTGCCCCACCACCCAAGCATTGCCTTGACCCTTTCTAATCCCAGAATAAAGATGAATAAGCCGGCTAACAAGATAAGTATACCTAACCCGCCAATAACCGCCGGAATTCTGGCCTGACCATGCGACCATAAAAAGATAGCACCGACCAGAAGCCTTAACAGTCCGCCGGCATAAATCCTCCTGCCCTGCCCCCAGAAAGCCAGCATCTTTTTCATCGGTGCGGGATTGATAATGTTTATAACCCCTACGCAGGCCATAAAAATTCCTATCAGTTTAACCAGCAATATCATCCTAGCCCTCCTTTTCCTTATCTAAATATAATGCTTTCTCACCATTAATATTATACCCCCAAAACAAAAAATCCCAAGCCTTTTTGCGCTCTTGGGAATTAAGGGAACTGATTAGCGGGTGGCTGCCGAGCCGAGTCCCCTTTTCGCGCGCAACCGAATGGCGAGCACGAAAAGGGTGGCTCGGCAGACAGGACCCGCTAAGTGAGTTCAGAGAATAAAAAAGCCCGCTACTCTAAAATTAGAATAGCGGGCTAAATTAAAGGCGCGCCTACCTACTCTCACATAGCCTTACGACTACACTACCATCGGCCTTGGAGGGCTTAACTACCGTATTCGGAATGGGAACGGGTGTTTCCCCTCCAGTATGAGCACGCCAAATTTTTGCACAGCAAAAATTTGGTCCTGAGCGAAGCGAAGGACCTCAATACCTGACAACCACATACTTGGTAGAACTACAACTTCGAGAAAAAATTTAAAGGCCAAGCCAATTGGCTGATTAGTACGCATTGGCTGAAATCCTTACGGATCTTACACCTTGCGCCTATTAAGGTCGTAGTCTACGACCAGCCTATGGGGATACCTATTCTTGGGGTGGGCTTGACACTTAGATGCTTTCAGCGTTTATCCC
>CAZKSS010000020.1:0-15527 GCA_964555545.1 uncultured Planctomycetales bacterium | reverse complement strand
CTCCAGTCCCCCGGCGTAAGGATATGTCCCCGGAAAGGTAGTCGTCCCCTCTGTGGGGTTAAAGGACCCCGGAGTAAATTCTGAGGCCAGATTACGCCCGGCCATGGTCATTTTGTTACTTCCGGTGATAGCTAAATCCGTCGGCGCGGTGTCATAACTAGATGCGCCGGCACTGCCCGTTCCCCAATCAAAACCAATATCCTTAAGTTTATCCCGGCTTACCTCCATAATCCTGGTTTCTATGAGTATCTCCTGCGGCATCACATCGAGCTGCACAATCACTTCCTTGATCTTCTCCATTACCGGAGGGACATCGCTGATAATCAGGACCTTGGAACGGGTCTTTATCTCTTCCGTCTCCCTCTTCTGTTTGGTCAAAGATTCGCCTTTGGCTACCGCGGCAAATTCCCAACCCGGGGGGCTAGTCATTTCCAAAACCGTAATTTTGCCGCGCGGAGAAAGTTGCGGCTCCAGCGCCTTCTTGGCATCTTGGGCATCAATATATTTTAAGTTAAAGACCTCGGTACTTGTCGGCTGGACCTGGGCAAGTTCTACTTCCTGTTTTTTCAAAGCCGTAAGTTTGTCTATGGGGGCCACGGTAATGATATTGCCTACCCGCTCATAGGCAAAGCCGTAAGTCTTCAGGATTACCTCCAAGGCCTTCTCCCAAGGGACATCCACGAGGCGGATGGTCACGTTGCCCATCACCTCAGGGGTAGTGACGATATTCACCCCGGATTTATAGGAGATAATTTTGAGGACGTTACGGATATCCGCTTCTTTAAAATCCAAGGTCACGTTTTCTGAGGCGTTTAAATTGTCCAAGACAGCGGTTTGTTCTTCGGCCTTTGGCTGGACCTCTGGCTGTGGCACTGCCTCTTGCTTTGCCTCTGGTTTGGACGCATTCTCTTGACTCTCTCCTTGCGCAAAGGCACAAAAACTAATCGCCAGGAAGAAAATTCCTAAGAATAAACAGGACTTGAGAGTTTTACTCATTCCCCCTCCTTCTTTAATTCTATTTCTGTCTGTTCTCCTTCTTTGATAAAGATTACTTTATTTTTCTCTATTCTTAAAACCTGGTATTTAGCAACCATATCGCCGACTTTGACAATCTGGCCATTCACTATCGCATAGGACATTCCGTTCTTATCGTAGATAATACCTTCTAAGGATAAACCCCCTGCCCCTTCTTCCTGGTCGAGTTTCAGGAGCCTCCCGTCGGGAGTAACCAGGGCTATAAAGGGGTCACGCTTGCCTTTGGCATCATAAATAAATGCTTCTTGAGAAAAACAGAAGACAGAAAACAGAAGACAGAAAACAGAAGACAGAAAACAGAAGCGAAAAATATTCCTTCCTTCTATTTTCTGAACCCTGTGATTTCTATTTTTCGACATAGGCCTTCAGTACCAGACTTACCTTCTGTTTGAAATAATCTTGCGGGTCTGATTCTATCTGGATACTCTCCGCAGACATAAGTTCCGGCGCATCCTCTATTTCATTTAGAAAGGCGCCGAAATTATGGTAACTGGAGACTAAATCCAAGTTTATCAATAAGGGCTTAATATTTGAAGTTTCCTTAACAGGCGTTGCCTCTCTGGTCTTTATTTCTTTCACCGGCCTGATCTGCATTATCCTGATATTATTCCTATTGCCGATTTCAGATATAGACTCTAATAATCCTGCTATCTGGTCTTCAGAAATAATTTTTTTAACTTTGATGGTAGAACTCTTTGTTTTTGCCTGCTTGGCTTTCAAGTTCTGCATATTCGTTAAGTCCCGGTTAATGTTATTTAAGTCATTCTTTACTTTAGTGATCAGGGGGCCGATCTTTTTGACTGCGTTAATCTGCGGTTTGAGCACAAAGGAAAAATCTAAATAAAGCAATAATACGACTATTATTGCTATCAGGATTATTTTTTTATTACCCCCTTGCAGATCTTTAAAGGAATCTAAAATATTCATTTCAGTGCCCCTGAAAAAATAAAATCAACTATATCGTAACCTCCCAGCGTCCGTCTCTTTACCGAAGTCAACTCCAGGCTTTTAAAATCTTTAAAAAAACCGGGGTCGGCCTTTAGTTTATCTAAGAAATTATTAATCAAGGCCATTTCTTGCTTATTTAGAGAAACGGCTGAACCCTTCAGCACGAAATTCTGGCCAGATATTGAAAGTTCCGTAAACCATACGCCGGAAGGCAAATCCAAACTCAATTTATTTAATTTTTCGCTCCAGAGAGCCCTCTGGGCGGTTAAGCGTTGTATTTTATTTGTGTCGGCGGATAATACGTCGTATTCCTTATTAAAAGTCTCCAATGCCTTTCTCTGTGGCTCAAGCCTGCGCCATTGGTCATTAAGCAGGCGTAATTGCCGGCCCCTGGTAAAATTTATGGCGATTAAACAAACGTGTAAACATATCAATAGTCCAATTCCCCAAGGAATAAGATTCCGCAATTGTTTTTGCGGCAAAAAATCGAGGAATCCTTTCCCGCCTTTAGTCTTTAATTCCTGAGGTAGAAGATTTATTTCAATCATCTTAGCGCCTTAGGGCTAAACCCACAGCCACTCCTAATTGGGCGGATAAGGTCTTGATATCCTGGGCATTCAGATTCCGGGCAATATTTATTTGTTTTAAGGGGTCCCAATATTCCACGTCAATGCCCAAAAGATTGGCGAGCATCCCGTTTAATCCGGGAAATTTAGCCCCTCCGCCGCTTAAGAAAATCTTGATTACGCTGGATGCGCATTGGCTCTCGTAATAATCAAAGGAAGTGCGGATTTCACTGGCTAAACCGGAGAGTACTGACTCTACCGCGCTTACGGCCTTCTCGGCATTTTCATTGCTAGGGTTAACCTTTAAATCCTCCGCTGCCTTAAAGTCTATCCCCAGGGTATCGGCAATTTTCTGCGTAAAATTGTTTCCGGCGATAAAGATATCCCGGCTTAAACGGGGGATATTGCCTTCTATGATATTCAGGTTGCTCTGGGCAGCACCTACATTGAGCAGGGCCGCGGCCTTATTCTTCAGAGTTTCTTTCTCCTGATAATAATTGAAATTAAAGGCATTGATGAGGGCGATGGAATCTATATCCACTATATTGGCCTTGAGGCCGGCCTCTTCTATGCTCTTCAGACGCTGACTTAAGGCATCCTTTTTTACCGCTACCAATAAAACCAACATCTTATTATCCGGCAAGTCCGGCTTTAAGATATAACTATCCAAACTTACGCTCTCTATAGCAAAAGGTATATGCTTCTGGCCTTCAAATTTTAAGGCCTGGCGCAATTCTTCCTCGTTCATCGTCGGGAAACTTACGTACCTAATCATCGTGGCTGCGCCGGATACCGACAGGTTCAGCGTCTTTATGCCCTGGGATTCTGCCATTTTCTTAAGGACAGGTTTTAAATCCGCCACGCTCGGCTCCACGGCAAAACCGCAGAGTTCTACGCTATCTTTAATAAACTTAAACTTTACCAATTTGATTTGCGCAGCGCCAATATCCAGGCCTACGAAAACCTTATCTCGGAAAATTTTGCTTTTAAATTTTAGAGGGAAAGGGATCATGATAATTATTTCTCTATGGCTATTGTGCCTCTTTCCAGGAGACGATTCTTACCGTAATTAAGGCGATTTGCTTTAATGCGTCTCGGATATCCGAGGGGCTCCAATGTAAAGTCGGATTTCCGTTAATATCATCCACCCCTCCAGTACTGGCTATAAGGATACTCCCATAGGAATCAAAGGTTCCTGCTCCGGGGATATCCAAAGTACCTGTGGTATAGATAATGCCATTGAAGAGATACTTTCCCCCAAAATGTACGTTACCATTTACAATCAGTATTCCCGTGCCTGTGCCTGAGCCAGTGACCATTAAAGTAGAGCCCGGAGTAACATCAACCCAGGTAATCCCGCTAATGATATCCGGGATGGTATCTTTATAGTAAGTATTATTTTTGATAGCCCTACTTTTTACCGCGCTTAAGTCACAGCCGAATAAATCCGTAAAATTCATTGCCGTATCCAGTTGATTCCAACAAGTATGCCCATTACAGACAGTGGGGTCTAAATACTTTTCGGGCTGTTTACTACAGTTGCCGCCAAAACAGAGCGTATTTGCCGCGTCTATGGCGTAAATAAATTTACTCTCATCAATTGGGCCGGTCTCGGCTACGGCATTTAACGTCCGCGTGATCTGGCCGCCTCCGGGCAAATTGACCATACCGGTAGAAGTAATATCATAATAGTCGCGGTTATTTATAGTTGTCCTGTAGACGGAGGTAGTTTGGTAGCTATAACCTCCGACGGTGCCTTGAGTACTATTAGGCAAATTTATTTTTGCCTGCGCCACCCCGGCTTCGGCTGCCCAAAAGGCGTGGGTGGAATTAATATAACGTTTGACGAGGTTATTTTCGTTGATGCTCTTGATAAAAAAAGACCCCAAGAGAATAAAAAGGACTAGCGATACTAAAAAAGCAAAGACTAAGGCTATCCCGTGCTTATTCATTTCTTATTTTTGCCTCCTCGGTTAATGAAAAGTTTATGGTGAGATTATTCCTTACCTGCTTTTGGCTGGCAATCACCAGGACTAATTTATTGCTGCTAGTAACGCCGTTGTAAACCAGAGGAACGCCTACGTCGCTGTAAAAAGGCGACTGGGTTATATTATTAAAAACCCAGGAGTTTATCACCGCACCGGAGGCATCCAGTTCATTACGGGTAAGCGTAAGAGATGCGGGGTCATAATTATACTCTACATAATCCGTACTATACTGATAACCGGCAACAGCATCTATACCCGTAACCTTTTGAAATTTTATATGGTTTACGGTAGGATTATTATTGTTAATCTGCGCGCGGCTGGTCTGACGCACGTCTTTCACTATCCAATCCATTAGCCGCCTCACTTCGCCTTGCAAATCTGTTTTTGCGGAAGTTACGGCATAGGAAAAATTACCGGTGTTTAAAGCGATAAAGAGCGCCCCAAAAACTATTAAGAGGATAAACCCGGCCACTAATACTTCTACCAGAGTAAACCCTTTTTTCTTAACGGGCGAACTCCGTGGATAAACTAAAATTCCTATTTCTCCCCCTTTCCGTCCAATTGACATTTACCGTAACCTGGGTAATGTCGGCTCCGTAAGTACAGCCGGGAAAGCTAATGGTTTCGTTATTTAAATTACTAAACTTCGCGGTGTTATAACTATTGATAAAACTCTGTACTTGGTCATAGGCCTGAACCTTAATTTCCTCTAAGACATATTGCGCGTCATTGGTAGCCACGGATAAATTATTATTTGATTCATTGAGCAAGATACAGGAAACAAAAGCCGCTAATAGAGCGGAGATAACTATCAGTAAGATTCCCACAGCCACCATCAATTCCATTAAACTAAAACCTTTATCGGTAAATTTCATCGTTTGGCCCTGCTGGCCCGTCGTTTTTGAAGCGGATTACGCCGCTCTCGTCCAAATAAAAATATCTACCCCTTAACAGACCCAGAGAAGTCGGATTGGCATTGACTGTAAACTGGTCATTGCTGACTAAGGTATAGATAAACTGGTAACTCTGCTTTTGCCCGGAGGCAAGGATAGAGTCCAAATAAGGCGGTTGCGTCTGGGCTAACACATCCAGGCTTGCCGGATACTTTTCTTCATTATTATGATACAACTGACAGGCATTATTTATCGTCCTGAGGTTGCCTAAGGCGGCAGTCTCATTGGCAATGACCTTGGAGCGCAGGAGACCAGGAACGGCAAGGGTAATCAGGATAGCCACAATGGCCACCACGATCATGATTTCTACTAAGGTAAACCCCCTTTTCATCACTATTCCCTCCCGCGGCAACTTTCCGCCACCACCAGGCCACCGGTGGTTACGGTATAGACTTTCTCGCCGGTGAATTTACATTTCACGGGTATAGCCGAACAACTGTAACTGGATGCCTCTAATCTAGAGCAACTGTATTCGTAACCTTTAAGGGGAGAATGGCTCAAGTAATCCTTGTCTAGATAGGCAGGATTGCTGTGGGTCAAAACAGAAAGGTCTAAAGGGAATGCGCCGGAGTGGTCTTTGGCATAATTCTCCAGCGCCGTAGAAATTAATTTTAGGGTGGACTGGGCATTGGACTCATTCTGCTGGATGGTTATTTTCATCAACCTTTCAATAGCGAATCTTAAGACCAGGGCAAAGAGGGCGATGATAATCATAATAGTAATAAAACTCAAACCCCTCTGTTTAAAATTGCTCATCCCCTTAAGAATTAGTGTAACTATTTGTGCTTTATAAACCTACAAACACTTTTATTGTAACATAAAATTTTATTTTTGCAAGAAAAAAAAGAGGCAAAGATGAAAACCTTCGCCTCTTTTTAAACTGGCCAAATATTTCTTATCCTTACGGACAAGCCGGTGCTGCCTGGCCTGCTGCTTCTCTCAAAACTCCGCCAGTACAGATCGTGAACGATCTGGTCCCACTGGTAGCGTTAGCAGGAGTAGCCTTAAAGGTATAACCTGTGACACCAAAAGTAGCATCGTGAAAATCATATCCTTGTCTGGGGTTACCAGCAGTATAAAGAGTATAGTCTTCATTGAGATACGGCGGAACTGCTGTAGTCAGAGCCGCGACGTTTCCCGGATAATTTCCGTTGTTTGCCGCACCAAAACTCTCCGCAGCAGTAGACATTGTCCTTAAGGTGGCCTGCGCTGCTGACTCATTGGCATTTACTCTCGCACGCAGTAAGTTCGGTATGGCAATAGCGGCTAACAAGGCAATAATGGCCACCACGATCATGATTTCCACTAAGGTAAAACCTCTTTTTCTCATCTGATGATTCCCCCCTTTCCAGGTAAAATTGACTTTACGCTTTTGCTTCTGTCTCTTATCTGATTTGGTCTATCTAATTATAACTACTGTATGCTACCTCTTCCCTTCCGATAAGAGACTTACTCCCTCAAGCGTCAGTCCCCTAATTTCCAATTTTTTTACTATAACACCTCCTTTCCTTTTTGTCAAGCATTAAAAAACCTATTCTCCCTTTTCTAGCCAAAATTTGGCCTCCCCTTTTTTAAGGGCGAAGAATAGGTTATTTTAAAAAAAGTTATTTATGCCTTGCTAAAAATATAAAATAATGATAAATACTTTTGAACCCCCTATTCTCCCCATGAATATCTTCTATTATAAGTATAGCATATAATCGGGTTTATTTCAATCCAGGGAGGGCCCCAAACCAGGCGATAGTCATTTCCAAGCCCTGTTCCAGTCTAATCTTGGGCTCCCACCCCAGCAGGCTCTTCGCCTGCCGGATATCGGGCCTGCGCTGTTTGGGATCGTCGCTAGGAAGGGGCCTGAAGACAATCTTAGGGTTAGTGCCAGCGATGCGCCTGACCAGCCGGGCTAATTCCAAGATAGTAAATTCTTTGGGGTTGCCTAAATTTATCGGCTGATTTAGAGGATGCGTCATCACCTTTAAAATGCCCTCAATTAAATCCGAGATATAGCAAAAGGAACGCGTCTGCAGGCCATTGCCGTAAACTGTCAGGGGTTTATTTCGTAAGGCCTGGTAGATAAAATTAGGGATGACCCTGCCGTCGTTTATTCTCATCCTTTCGCCGTAGGTATTGAAAATCCGGATGATTTTCGTATCTATTTTATGGACCCGGCGATAAGCCATAGTCATCGCCTCGGCAAAGCGCTTGGCCTCATCATAACAACTACGCACCCCCACCGGATTTACATGGCCCCAATAACTCTCCGGCTGAGGATGCACCAGGGGATCGCCGTAAACTTCGGAGGTGGAGGCCAGGATAAATTTTGCTCCTTTGGCTTTGGCTAGGCCCAAGGCATTATACGTGCCTAAAGCGCCGACCTTTAAGGTCTGGATAGGGAATTTCAGGTAATCTACCGGCGAAGCAGGAGAAGCAAAATGCAAAACATAACTAACTTTTCCTTTGACCCTGAGATATTTGGTTACGTCGTGCCTGAGGAAGAGAAAATCTTTATCACCGAGGAGATGCTTGATATTCTTTAGATCGCCGGTGATCAGATTATCCAGGCAGATAATCCGAAAACCTTCCTGCCTTAACCTATCGCATAGATGCGAACCGATAAATCCGGCGCCACCGGTAATCACTACTATCTTTTTAGGCATTTTTTTCAAACCACTCCAGGGTTAATTTTAGCCCTTCTACAAAATTTATTTTTGGCTGAAACCCCAATATCTTTTTTGCCCCCGTCAGGGAGGCCTGGGTTTTAAAGACGTCTCCCGGACGTTTGGGTAAAAAAACGGCCTTGAGGTCTTTGTGCTTTAATTTATTCAAGATCTTTACTAATTCTAAAATAGTATAATCCCTGCCTGCGGCAATATTAAATACCTCCCCCTTTAGCGAATTTGCCTTACGCATCGCCAAGATATTGGCCTCTACCACATTACTTATATAGGTAAAGTCGCGGCTCTGCCTGCCGGTGCCATATATCGGCGGAGATTCGTTTTTCAAGAGACAAGTAATAAATTTGGGAATGACCACGGCATATTCATCGTCCAGGGCCTGGCGCGGGCCAAAGACATTAAAATAGCGCAAAGATACGGTATGCAGGCCGTAATTTTCATAAAATATCCGGCAATAATATTCTCCGGTTAATTTGGTTAAGGCATAAGGAGAGACCGGACTTACCGGATCGTCCTCTTTCTCGGGAAAACGCCTTGCCTCGCCGTAGATAGAGCTAGAGGAAGCAAAGACAAAAGACTTTATCCTATTTTCCCGCGCGGCCTCTAACATATTCAACGTCCCCTGGATATTGACCTCATTATAATCGCCGGGATAAAGCAATGATTTGGGCACACTCCTCAGCGCGGCCTGATGCAGGACAGAATCTATCCCTTGGCTGGCCTGAAAACAGGTATCTTTATCCCGGATATCCCCCCGGATTAACTCAATCTTGTCTATGACCGGCGCCAGGTTTGCCTCTTTGCCGCTGGAGAAGTTATCCAAGACCCGGAGAGAATATCCTTGTTTTAAGAGCGCCTCCACGATATGCGAGCCAATAAATCCGGCACCGCCAGTGACTAAAACCTTGGTCATAATTTTATCACCTTGGCGCAATTTAGATTACGATAGACATTGCGCGTATCAAAAATAAGCCGGGAATTTTTCAAGATAAAATCGTAATCTAGTGAAGAGTGGTCAGTGGCAATGACTACGCAAGTAAATTTCCGTAACTCCTGCTGGGTCAGGTCTATGCCTTTAAGATTTATGATATGGTTCAGTTTCAGATAAGGGATCAGGGGGTCGTAATAAGAAACAGGGATTCCCTTCTTTTGAAAAATATCAATTATATCTATGGCCGGAGATTTCCTTAAGTCTTTAATGTCTTTTTTATAAGTGACCCCGACGACCAATACTTCTGACTTCTGACTTCTCTTTTCTCTCTTCTGCTCCAGCAAACCGATCACCCTCTCTACCACATACTCCGGCATATTGCTAATCACCTGGGAGGCAAGTTTAATAAAGCGCGACTTAAACCCGTGGTGCCTGGCCTTCCAGTATAGATATAGTGGATCCTTTGGAATACAATGCCCTCCCACGCCAGGGCCCGGATAAAAGGGCATAAAGCCAAAGGGTTTGGTCCGGGCGGCCTCAATCACCTCCCAGATATCTATCTTCATCTTATGCGCCATCATTGCCAGTTCGTCAATGAGGCCGATATTAATCAGGCGAAAGGTATTTTCCAAAAGTTTAGTGGCCTCGGCTACCCTGGCGCAGGATACTGGCACTACCTCGCCAATGATATTTTTATAAACCTCTGCGGATAACTGCGTTGCCTCCTGGGTAATACCTCCTACGATTTTGGGGATTTTATCTACGGAATAAGTTTTATTTCCGGGGTCTATCCGCTCCGGAGAAAAACTCAAATAAAAATCCCTGCCGTGCCTAAAACCCCTCTGCTCTAATAACGGCAAAATTACCTCTTCGGTGGTTCCGGGATAAGTGGTGCTTTCTAAAATCACCAGGCTTCCCTTTTTGAGGTACCTGGCTATGGCCTTCACTGCCTGCTTGATATAAGAAATATTCGGGTGGTATTTTCTCTTCAGCGGCGTAGGAACGCAGATAATGATGATATCAATGTCTTTTAAAGGCCTAAAATCGCTGGTGGCGCTGAACTTCTTGCTTTTTAATGCCCGCTGCAAATTTTTGCTGGAGACATCGGTAATATAGGATTCTTTATTTCTGATGTGCTGGAGCCTTCCTTTATCTATCTCTATGCCTAAAACCGAGAATCCCTGCTTTGCAAATTCTAGCGCCAACGGCAGACCGACATAACCCAATCCCACCACGGCAATCTTGGTTTGTTTCTTGTGAATCCTCTCTTGTAACGTTTTTTGCAAACTATTCATCTCGTCTCCTGCCGATACCGATATAAGTGAAGCCTAACTTCGCCATTGTCTTTGGTTCATAGATATTGCGTCCATCAATAATCAGCGGCCTCTTTAATAATCTCTTTATCCTGACAAAATCCAATTCCTTAAATTCTGTCCACTCTGTCAAGACCAATAAGCAATCGCTGCCCCTGGCGGTGGCATAAGGGTCGCGGCAAAATTTTACGCCCGGCAAAACATCCTTTGCCTTTGGCATTGCCGAGGGATCATAGGCCTTGATTTTGGCGCCTTCTGACTCTAGCAGTCTAATTATATCTATAGCCGGGGCATTACGTAAATCATCTGTATCTGGTTTAAAAGATAGCCCTAAAACCGCGATAGTTTTATCCTTGAGTATCCAAAGGCGCTCTTTGAGTTTTTTCACCAAAAAATATTTTTGCCCTTGATTAATTTCTTTGACTGCCTTCAATAATTCAAAATTATAACCTAATTTCTCGGAGATTTTGATAAAGGCATCCAGGTCCTTGGGGAAACACGACCCGCCGTAACCTATGCCGGCATTCAAAAATTTAGGGCCGATGCGCTTATCCAGACCCATACCTTGCGCCACCTCTGTCACATCCGCTCCCACCTTATCGCAGATGCGCGCAATAGCATTAATAAAGGAGATCTTTGTGGCCAGGTATGAATTGGAGGCGTGCTTGATTAACTCTGCAGATTTTATATCGGTAATGACCATCGCGGCATTTAAAGGTTGATAAAGACTGACCAGCAAGTCCCTGGCCTTCTTGGACTCTACTCCGATGACAATTCTGTCCGGATGCATAAAATCGTTGAGCGCCTGGCCTTCTCTGAGGAATTCCGGGTTTGAGGCGACGTCAAACTCAACTTTTTTCTTGATATAAGTCTGAATTGTATGTTTTACCCAATGTCCGGTCTCTACCGGGACCGTTGATTTTTCTACCACTAGTCTATAACTATTCATATTTAAAGCAATATTGCGCGCCACGCTCTCGATTCCAGTCAGGTCTGCCTCGCCATTCTCCAGGGAAGGGGTCCCGACGGCAATGAAGATAATTTCCGAGGACCTAACTGCCTCTTTAATCTCCGCGCTAAACCCTAGCCGCTTTTTTTGGGTATTCACCTTTATCAACTCTTCTAGGCCCGGCTCATATATAGGTATAAGCCCCTTTTTGAGGGACTCAATCTTTTTGCGGTCATTATCCGCGCAAATTACCTTGTTACCTAAATCAGCAAAGCAGGCCCCCGTTACTAAACCCACGTAGCCAGCGCCAATTATTGCTATCTTCATTACTCTCCTACTTTCTTACTTATTTTTATGGATTTGACTGCGAACCCGGTTTCGGCTGATGGTAACTCTGATTATATTCAAACGCCAATTCCGGGAATGCCTTCAGCCGGAAAACCAGCCAGATGCTTTCACCCTGGCCCCTCTTTAGATTATAGGTGAGTTCTCCAATCCAGCAATGAAAATCTCTGGAGAGAGTATATTCCTGCTCTCTCAACCCCCTTTTCAGGGTCGGGTCGTGGCCGCGGTTGTAACGTTGGTAAAAAGAAAATTTCCACTTGGGATTCAGGCGCCAGTTAAAACTAAAAGTCAACTCATTTCCGCCTTTCAATTGATAGCGCTGTCCTATACCGATAGTCCGCTCTTCGCCGAAGTTAAAATCGAGGTCATAGTTGGCATTAGTAAAACAGTTATATCCGGCGTCTGAACGGTTGCCCGAATGTTTATAAGTAGCGTCCACAATAAAACTAAGCCAACTATAAGGATAGACTTCCAAGTCAAAAAGAAAATCGGAGAAGTTGCTACCCCTCTTGTCGCCGGTCTTGGGTTTAATGTCGTAGGTACTATCTACTTTAAAAAGGGCGATATCTACTTTTTGGTTATTCCGTTTTGTCTGCAGTTTGTTTTCCAATTCCAATGCCACAGCGCCGGCTCCTGTAGTAGAGTTACCCCCAAACTCAAATTTACCTGTGGGCATAACCGATGTCTTGGTATATGAATAAGAGGCGGTAGGGGTAATGATGTGCCTTAAGCCATTGATATCCAGACCCAGGAAATTAGTCTTCACATCAAACAGGCGGTAGAATTTAGTGCTGAGATCCGAACCCAGAGAGAAAGTAAGATGATTGGTTGAGCCGTAGACGTCCTTTTTATCATAAATGGTTGCTTGGCCCGAAATAAAAGGGTTAAAATTAAGAAAGGCTACCCTCACCGGCATAGAAAGTTTGTTTGTGGTATCGTATGCATTATAAAATAAGTGGCTCACTGAAGGAGGCGTAGAAACGGGATTGGGGTGATTGTAATTCATATAAGAACTGTTATCCTCAAAATAAAAAGGGCTATTCCCAAGTTCAATACTAGGGAGGTTAAATCTTATCTCCGGGAGTTTCTCATCTTGATCATACCAATCGTTAACGCGCTTCTGTATCAGCATATCTAGGCTTGAGTAGTCAAAAGAATGATGCAGCGAAAGATAGGACAAGGGCTGAGACTCTTTTTCGTATTCTCGATAGAAATAATCCTTGAGAAAATTCTGGTCACCGCCTAATAGCGCCATCTTAGAGTCTTTTATCCTATGATACTCGGCTATAAAATTGGTCTGGGGGTCGAGGTCATATTTATGCCGCCAACGGACCAGGTACCTGGAATACTTCCCGAGAATATCTCCGATTAAATTTTTTCTGACCATTTCATGGGTAAAGTAATATTTGAAATCTCCGTGGCCGCCGTCTGCCATCTTATAATTTGCGCCCAAGCCTTCGGCAAAACCAGTCTTCTCTCTCCAGTCAAAATATATCCTCCCCGTTACGTCTTCAGTGAGATTATACCTCCAGGCAGTCTGCATGTAGGTCCCCCACTCCTTGCTCTTGCCTGGCATCAGCTGCACATGCATCAGGGGATCGCGCAGGCTGTGGTTATACTGAGGTATATATGCCAACGGCGCCTCGCCCATATAAAAAACGCTATCCTTGGTCTGTACCTTGTCGCCGGGGAAAAAATTCATCCGCCGGGATCTTATCCGCCAATGCGGGTGGTCAAAATCGCAGGTGGTGATATAACTGCGCCGGGTAACGAATTCATCTTCGCTTACCTTATCTAACTTCTCGGCCTGGCCAAAATAAGGATTGGAGCGGAAATCCGCGTCGATAACCGTGCCAGTCTTGTTGTTGAAATTATAAATTAATTTTGCGCCTTCGATCACCATACCCTTCTCCTCTAACCTGGCATGGCCTTCGGCCTGGGCATCTTTGGTCTGGGTGTTCAGGGTTAATTTCTCGCAGGTTAGTTTTGCGCCTTTATAAATAACTTCCACATTGCCGCTGGCAGTAAACTCCTTACTCTCGGTAATATATTCTACCCTGTCGCCGTTGACGATTATAGGTTGGACCTGCTGCGGCTCTTTGGCATAACCTCTGCCAGAGGACAGAAAACAGAAAAGAGAAAACAGAAGGCATAAGTTTATCTGTAATCGGTAATTGGCAATGGGCAATCCTAACATTTAACTTATTTTTTAGGGATCTTCTGATAATCTTCTAAAAAACGCTTGACCCCGATATCCGTCAAGGGGTGTTTTATCAACTGCTCAATGACTGCAAAAGGTATGGTGGCGATATCCGCGCCTTGCAGGGCCGCGGTGACCACATGGACGGGGTTACGTATTGAGGCCACAATAATTTTGGTCTTAAACCCGTAGTTACTATAAATGGTTTTGATATCCTTAACCAGGCTCATCCCGTCTTGACTGATATCATCCAGACGGCCCACGAATGCAGAGACATAATCTGCGCCTGCCTTAGCCACCAATAAGGCCTGGGTCGGAGAAAAGCAAAGCGTAAGATTAGTTTTAATTCCTTCGCGCGATAAAATCCTCGTTGCCTTCAGTCCCTCCTTAATCAAGGGAATTTTAATCACGATATTTTTGGCAATCTTCGCCACTACCCGCGCTTCCTTTACCATGCCCTCCGCTTCCAAGGCAATCACCTCTGCGCTCACCGGCCCGGATACCAGAGAACATATTTCTTTTAACAATTCTGCAGCCGGTCTGTTCTCGCGGGCGAGCAATGTCGGATTAGTAGTTACGCCGTCTATTAAACCCAAGTCTACTGCTTCTTTTATCTCTTTAATATTGGCAGTATCAATAAAAATCTCCATCTTTAACCTGTTCCTTCTCTGACTAATACTGCCGCGCCGATTAAACCCGCAGCATTACCAAGTTCTGCCTTTAAGACCTTTACTCTTCTCGCCTGCACCGGCATTGCCCGTCTCGAGATAGACTGACGTACCCGGTCAAAGAGAACTCTACCCGCAGCCGCAACCCCCCCGCCTAAAATAATCGCTTCGGGATTCAAAAAATTCGTGACCCCGCACAGCGCAACTCCCAGGCGGTTGGCCACTTCGTTCCAGATAAATAAGGCTCTTTTATTTTTTCTCTTTGCCAGAAGACTTAATTCTTCCAGCGTGATCTTGCGCCCGAATATTTTCTTCGCCTGGTTTAAAATCCTGCGATTGCCAATATATGCCTCTAGGCAGGCAAAACCGCCGCAGTTACAGCGTGGGCCTCTCTCATTGATCGGGATATGGCCGACTTCACCGGCGGCAAAGGCTGAGCCGCGATAAATAGCCCCCTCAAGCAGGATCCCGCCGCCCACTCCCGTACCCAAGGTCAGACACACGGCATTACGGAAACCTCTGGCTGCGCCTAATCTTGCTTCTGCCAGGCACATCAGGTTAGCATCGTTGTCCAAAAAGACCGGGATCTTTAGTTTTCTCTCCATTATTTTCTTCAGGTTTACTTCTTTCCAGCCAGGGATATTGGGAAAGTAATGAACAAAGCCTCTTCGGCAGTCTACTAAGCCGGGCAGACCCAGGCCGATACCTAAGATATTGATTCTCTTCAAGTTTCTATCCTGAATAATTTTATTTATGGAACTGGTAATCGCGGAAATCAGACTATCTCTGGTCAGGAATTTTTTGGTGGTGAGGAATTCTTTATATTTAATCCTGTATTTTAAATCCAGGAGCGCGATTTTCAGGTTCGTCCCGCCCAAATCAATGCCGATAATAAATTTCTTGGCCATAGTTGTATAATTTTAGCGTAAACTCTGCAGAATTGCAAGAAATAAATCGTG
>CAZKSS010000019.1:0-15636 GCA_964555545.1 uncultured Planctomycetales bacterium | reverse complement strand
CCAAGAAAGGAATTAATGACGCCGCCACAGAAACGAGCTGTTTGGGAGAAACATCCATATATTCCACTTGTTTAGCCGCTACCTTGGGAAAATCTCCTTTATGTCTACAGGAAACTTCGCGGTCCTGGAACGTCCCGTCATTATCTAAGGGGACATTGGCCTGGGCAATAATTTTGTCTTCTTCTATATCCGCAGTGAGGTATTCGGTCCTACGCGTCACTTTTCCATTTTCTACTTTGCGGTAAGGCGTTTCTAAAAGGCCCAATGAATTTACCCGGGCATAACAACTTAACGAAGAGATGAGACCGATATTCGGGCCTTCAGGCGTTTCAATAGGACAAATCCTTCCGTAGTGCGAAGGATGGATGTCCCTTACTTCAAATCCGGCGCGTTCCCGCGATAAACCTCCCGGACCTAAAGCACTGAGGCGTCTCTTATGTGTCATTTCAGCCAGAGGGTTGACCTGATCCATAAACTGGGACAACTGCGAACGGCCGAAGAAATCGCGGATCTGGTTGGATAATAATTTGGAATTTATCAGATAATGGACGTTTAAATTAGTAAAATCTCCCAGGATACTCAATCTTTCTCGGATGGAACGTTCCACGCGACTCATCCCGATCCTGACCTGATTCTGCACCAATTCACCCACAGTCTTTACCCGGCGGTTGCCTAAATGATCTATATCGTCAATCTTTCCTATACCTTCTTTAAGGTGGATGAGATATTCTATGACCTTGATTACGGTCGCAGAATCAAGGATCCTCTTTTCCAAAGAAACATCCATGCCTAATTTTCTGTTTAAGATAAAACGGCCCGCCCTTTCTAAATCGTACCTTGCCGGGTCAAAGAATAATCTGTAAAATAAGGCCTCTGCCGCTTCCTTGGTGACCGGTTCGGTCGGCCGCATCTTACGGTAGAAATCCAAATACGCCTCTTCTTTATTCTTGGTGTAATCTTTCTTCAGGGTATTGGCTATTTCCGGATACTCCTTACCAAAAGCAGCTATTATCTCCTGATCAGTGCTGAACCCCAAGATCCTTAAAATCTGGGTCGCCGGGAAATTCCTGCGTCTGTCCACATAGGCCAGGATAGTGTCGGTTAAGTCGTGTTTAAATTCCAGCCACGCCCCGCGATAAGGGATAATGCGCCCGTAAAATATTTTTTTTCCTGTGGGGTGTGCTTCTTCCTCAAAGGAAACGCCAGGGGAACGCTGAAGTTGACTGACCACCACCCGCTCGTCGCCATTAATGATAAAAGTGCCGGTTGCGGTCATCAGGGGCAGATCGCCGAAATAGGCATCCTGCTCTTTGGTTTCTTGAGGCGTAGTCAATCTGAATTTCACCTTTAAAGGCGCGGCATAGGTCACCGCCCTTCTCTTGGATTCGTTGATATCGTATTTGGGCTTGCCTAAGGAATAACTGATAAATTCCAACTTTACCGCGCGGTTGGTATCTTCAATGGGAAAGATCTCTTCAAAGACCTCCTCTAATCCCTGTTTTTTGCGCTCCCCGACCGGAATATCCATTTGCAGAAATTCGCGGTATGCCTCTAATTGTACATCCAAAAGATTGGGGAGTTGGTAAGTCTCCTTGAGTTTACCGAAATTTTTGCGCTTAATCATGGTATCCTTTTTGACTTATCTCGCAATCTATCCTTCTCTCGCATGGTAGGGACAGTCCCCTTGGTTTGAAGTAAACAATATCGTCGGGGACAGTCCCTACTGCTGGGACTTGTTTCGTCATTTTAATTCGACGGTAGCGCCGGCGGCCTCCAGTTTCTTTTTCATCTCTTCGGCCTCTTCCTTAGAGACGCCTTCTTTTACCGGCTTGGGAGCGGCATCTACCAAATCCTTGGCCTCTTTTAAGCCGAGGCTGGTGATGGCGCGCACTTCCTTGATTACGGAAATCTTATTTGCTCCGACACTCGCCAATACCACCGTGAAAGTGCTCTTTTCCTCTGCGGCAGTGGCTGTGCCACTAGCGGCAGCAGGAGCGGCCATCATCGGCATATTCGCCGAAACCCCGAATTTTTCCTCCAACGCCTTAACCAGGTCTGAAAGCTCCAAAACACTCATACCTTCTATAGATTTGATTAAGGCGTCAAGTTTTTCTGTAGCCATTTTACTATCCTCCCTTTTTATTTTTTACCTGGCTCAAACAATAAACCAATTTTCTTAAAGTGCCGTTTAAGACCATGACCAGGCGTAAGATTCCAGAATTTAAGGCCAGGACCAACTGGGCCCTGAGGACCTCTTTAGAAGGAATTCTCGCTAAGGCCTCAATGTCCTTCTTTTCTAGCACTTTGTCTTTTGAATATCCACAGGCAAACTTAAGGTTTTCGTTAGTTTTCCTAAAATCGTATAATATCTTAGAAGCACTCACGGGCTCATCTTTAGTAAAAACCAGGGCGCAGGGGCCTTCTATATTCGCAATCAGGATATCTAATCCGGAATCCTTCAATGCCCTTCTGGCAACGTTATTTTTAACTACAAATAAAGAGGCATCCGCTTTTTGCAAAGACATCCTCAGATTAGTCAGGTCCGGGCTGGATAATTTTGTATAACCGATGACAAACAGGCTATGCGCTTCTTTCAACTGGGAATTTAGTTGTTTCTGCGATGTCTCTTTAAAAATTAAGCCTAATTTCTTCATCTTAAATTGCCAGCCGTAAGCCGGGGTTCATGGTTGCCGAGATAAAGGCACTCTTTAAAAACCTTCCCTTTACTGAAGGAGGTCTGGCCTCGGTGAGCGCCTCAATAACCCTGTTGGCATTATCGTATAAATTTTCTTCGGGGAATGAAATTTTGCCTACGTTAAGATGGATCCCGCATTGTTTATCCACGCGAAACTCCACCTTACCTTTTCTGACGTCTTCAATGGCCTTGGCAATATCCGAAGTTACCCTCCCGGTTTTCGGACTAGGCATTAGCCCGCGGGGACCCAAGACCTTGCCTAATTTACTTAAGTCCTTCATCATCTCAGGCGTGGCTATGGCGCAGTCAAAATCAAGGAAACCTCCCGCTACTTTATCCATCAACTCGGTTCCGCCCACGTGGTCAGCGCCGAGATCACGGGCGATCTTTTCCTGTTCCCCCTTGCAGAATACCGCCACCCTTACCTTCTTACCTGTCCCGTGTGGAAGTACCACTGTCCCGCGCACCATCTGGTCGGATTTCTTAGGGTCAATATTCAGATGAAAGTGTAGATCTATCGATCCGTCAAATTTAGGGGGCGACATCTTCTTCAATAGAGAAATAGCTTCCTTCAATTGATAGACCTTACCCTTCTCAACTGCCTTTGCGGATTCCTGATATCTTTTACTGCGTATATCCATTGGTATCTTTTTTGACTTGGCTCGCTTTCAAGCCTTCTCTCGCTTGGTAGGGACAGTCCCCTTCCTCGCAAAACGTATTATACGGCTCGTCGGGTACAGTCCCTACTGCAGTAGCTTTATTCAACAACTATGCCCATGCTGCGGGCCGTGCCGGCGATGATTTTCATCGCTTGGCCTAAATTAGAGGTATTCAGGTCCTTCATCTTCATTTTAGCGATTTCTTCCACCTGACCTTTAGTAACCTTACCGATTACTTCTTTTCCGCTCGTTCCCGAGGCCTTGGCTAAATTCGCCGCTCTCTTTAACAAGACCGAGGAAGGCGGGCTTTTGATGATAAAGCTAAAAGTCCTGTCTTCATAAACGCTGATGACCACCGGCAAGATTAAGCCGTCTCTACCCTTGGTCTGGTCGTTGAACTGTTTGCAGAACTGCATAATATTTACGCCGTGCTGGCCTAATGCCGGTCCGACCGGAGGCGCGGGATTTGCCTGGGCAGCCGGGACGTGTAATTTAATTTGTACGGTAATCTTTTTGGCCATTTTAAATCTTCTCCACCTGCCAGTATTCCAACTCTACTGGCGTTGCCCGACCGAATATGGAAACGCTCGCCTTTAATTTTCCTTTCTCCGGGTGCACTTCTTCAATCACGCCGTTAAAATTAACAAAGGGACCGTCCTTAACCCTGACCTGCTCGCCCTTCTCAAAGATGATTTTTGGGCTGGGTTTTACCTGGGTCTCCTGTGTCCGCTTTAAGATGTTCTCTACCTCTCGCTGGGCCAGGGGCATAGGCCTTTTACCCAGGCCGATAAAACCGGTTACGCCAGTAACGCCCTTAATAAAAAGGTAGGTCTCCTCGTTAAGTTCCATCTCTACCAAGAGATAACCGGGGAAAAACTTTCTTTGGGAAATCCTCTTCTTTCCGGAGCGGACTTCTGAGATTTGTTCGGTAGGAATGATCACTTTGGCTACTTTGTCTTGCATGCCCAGCTGCGCAATCTTCTTCTCTAAGGCCGATCTTACTTTTTCCTCTGAGCCGGTTTGTGTATGTACGACGTACCAATTTTTCATATTAACTAAGGAGCATGCTTAATATCTTGGAAAGGAAAAGGTCAATAATGCCGATAAAAAGCGCCATGATCGCCGTAATGCTGATCACCACTACAGTTGCGCCCATTAATTCTTCGCGGCTGGACCAGGAGACCTTGCCTAATTCCTGTCTTACCTCCGCGATGAAATTCTTGACCTTTTGGTAGATATTCATCTCTCCTCTAAACGTTTCCTTTTTAGCAGCAGGAGCGGCAGGGCTCGAACCTGCAGTCCCGGTTTTGGAGACCGGTGGTTTGCCATTAACCGACGCTCCTAAATTTTATTTCATTTCTTTGTGCGGCGTGTGTTTATGGCAGAATTTACAGAACTTCTTTATCTCCAATTTATCCTGATGCACTTTTTTATTCTTGGTCGTAGTATAATTTCTATTCTTGCAGACCGAACACTCTAAGGTGATTATCTCGCGCATAGGCTCAAAGATTTTTTAGCAGAGCCCACGACCGGAATCGAACCGGTGACCTCAGGCTTACCATGCATGTGCTCTACCGACTGAGCTACGTGGGCATAATCATCTAACCATTCTTGTATAATATGTCTCAATTTTATATTATGTACGCACACCGTAGCCGTACCGTAAAGAGATTTCTTTTTATATGTCCCATTTCCCGTATGATTAATAACAACTGTTTTACTAAATTGCGAAAGAGGCGTATTCAATTGATAGCTCCAATAGGCTTGCGCTTTTTTAGGCGGAATATCTGGATGGATAGTTATCCACAATCTAATCTTTTGCGTAGCCACGCCGCAGATATCTTTCAGAAACCTAATGAAGGTATTTAATAAAAGGGGATCGGAGTTAGTTACGCGCACGGATAGCTGGTTATATTTAGAGCCTTCTCCCCAATATAATCCTATAGCTAAGGCCTTCAAACACTCTTCAGCCGTAGTCAAATTTGTCTTAATTTTAAATGGGTCTCCGTTAGGGTTATGCTTACAATAAGTAGCTTCGCTACGAGAACGGCGTTTAATGCCGTGCTTATCCATATAATGAATCACCTGCCACCATGGAATGCCCATTTCCTTGCCGATCTCTGCGGCGGATTTACCTTCTTTATATAAATTCTCAATTTTTTTTATTTCTACCATCGGGATAATTCTTTTTGTAGAGTATGATGCTCCAGAAAAATTACCTTACCTAAGAAAATACAAAAAACCCATCCTCTCAGAATTCATAGAATTCTTTATTGGACCTGCGTCTACCCAAGACTATCTGGGGAAATTATTTAGACAAATAAGTATAAACTAAAATTTTTATTTGTCAATCTTTTTTTTAGATTTTTTAAGTATTGACCAAGTTTGCAAAATCCTTTAAGGCAAGGGTTTCTGGGCGGGCATTAGAACTAATGGCGTATTTGGCAAAGAAGGTCTCTAACCTTTGTCGAGCGATTAAATCTTTTAGGCTATTTCTTAAGGTCTTCCTCCTCTGATTAAAGGCTGCCCTGATAATCCGAAACAATAATTGTTCTTTTCTAGGCCTAAAAAGCGTCTGGGGCCGGAGGCGTAAACTCAAGAAGCAAGAGTTGACTTTCGGCGCAGGGAAAAAGGAATTTTTCTTAATCGTAAAGATAATCTTCGGTTCAGAAAAATATTGCACAAAGCAACTAAAGGCTCCGTAATCCTTAGAACCCGCCGGGGCAATGATGCGTTTTGCGAATTCTTTCTGTACGCTAAGATAGACCATCTCTATTTTGTTTTTATATCTAAATAAGTGTTCAATGATCGGGGTGGTAATGTAATAAGGGATATTCCCGACTACCTTGATCTTTTTTCTGGGGAAATATTTGTTAAAGTTAAACTTCAGGACATCTTGGTTTAGAATTTTAATGTTTTTGTAATCTTTAAATTTTTCTTTCAGCTGGCCGTATAACTGCCTATCTAACTCCAAGGCGACGATACCCTTGACCCTTCTGGCTATATCCGCCGTCAATTCGCCATGACCCGCGCCGATCTCCAGAATTATATCCGTAGGATTTAAGGAGCAGGCCTGGATAATCTTTCTCTGGATATTTTTATCGCTAAGGAAATGCTGGCCTAATCTTTTTTTAGGTTTGCTGCGCATTTTATGGCAAGTTCTATTGCGGCAATCAGGGAATTGGGATTTGCCCTTCTGAAATCACTGGCTATATCGAAAGCAGTGCCGTGTAATGGCGAGGTCCTGACAAACGGCAGACCGAGGGTCAAGTTTACACCTGTTTGGGCTCCGAGGAGTTTTAAGGGAATTAATGCCTGGTCGTGATACATAACAATAACACAGTCATATCTGCCCTGGCTGGCCTTGGCTATAGCCACATCCGCAGAAATCGGGCCGGCTAGAGACAAAATTCTTTTCTTTAATTTTTTTAATACGGGTTTGATAATCCTATTTTCCTCGTCTCCGATGAGGCCGTTATCCGAGGCGTGGGGATTTAGGCCGCAGACTACAATACGCGGGTTTTTAATTGCAAATAGGTTTTTCAAGGCAGCATAAGTTATGAGAATATTCCGACTTAACTTTTGCCTCTTTGATAATGCCGCAGGGACTCTTCCTATCGGGATATGGGTAGTAACCAGGCTAAATTTTAAATACCTATTTAACAAAAACATCACCGTATATTTTGCCTTGGTTTTTTTGGCTAAATATTCGGTATGACCGCTAAATTTTCTCATTCCGGATAAACTGACCGCTTCCTTAGAGATAGGACAGGTTACCAGGCAGTTAATTTCTTTACGCCTAATTAATTCCAGCGCCCTATCTATATAATCAACTGATGCCCTTCCATATTCGGCTCTGATTTTTCCAAAGCGGAATTTTTTATGGTTTATGTTATGCAAGTCTATAAATTTGTAATTTTTGATTTTTGATTTTTGATTTTTGATTTTTTTAAACACCCACTTATCCCCAATAACTATAAATTCTACTCGTCCCTTAACTCTGGGCAGTGCCTTGGCAATAATGGCCGGGCCGATACCAGAAGGATCACCCATGGTAATGCCGACTCTAATTTTGGAGGATTTTAATGTAGGACTGTTTTTTGAGTTCATCTAACCAATTGCTTAGGGCTTCCTGCATTTTAGAGGCGTAGAGGAATTCGCTAATCTTATCCTGAACCTCCGAGAGGGGCTGCTGGCGGGGAGGGTCTATCTTATCCAATTTAAAAATATAAAAGATGTCCCTGATTTTAATCGGCTGGGAAATTTCTCCCACAGCTAATTTAAATATTATGTCTTCGGTCTCTTTATTCAAATCCCTGCCTTTCTCGGCAGCGATCTTATCGATATTGAGGGAAAATTTGTCGGCGGTTTCTTTAAAATTTTGGCCTGACTTTAAATCTTTGGCCACCGCACTAGCCACGTCTTCTTTATCTATGGTCATCACCTCAAACTCGCGCTCTTCCGGCGCCTGAAATTCATCCCTATGCTGCTCGTAGAAATCCGTGACTTCGCTGGGGGCCACCACAATTTTACTCTTGATCTTGGCATCAATAATACTGTACATGAGCATCTGATCCCTGATCTTAGACTCTACATCCGCCTGCGTAAGCCCCTGTTCAGCGAGGGCCTCCTGAAAATCTCTTTCCGACGGGTAACGCCTCCTCAATTCATCGATTCTGGCCTTGACCCTGGCCTCGTCTACCTTAATATTGGCGGCCTGGGCCTGACCGAGGATAAGTCGGTCCTCGACTAATTTATCCAATAAGTCCGGTTTCAGAGATTGAATTTTATCTTCCAGTTCCCTGCCTTTATACTGCGCGGAAAGCTGCATCCGCATAAAGTTTAGAAAGTCGCTTAGGTCTTTCTGGGTAATTACTTCGTTGTTGACAATGGCAATGATTTTATCTTGAGCAAATAAATTGCATATGGCATATGGCATATGGCATATGGCAATAAAAGCTAGTAATAAAATGATTTTTAAAATTCTCATTTTAACCACGCGGTATCTTTACTTTCTTAAGGGTGCTCACTGCTTCGCGCAATAGGCGGCAATAAAGGTCAAATCCGACGGCGGCGACAAAGCCGTGCTGCTGGAATCCCAAGATATTGCCCGCCCCTCTGATTTCTAAGTCCTCCATAGCAATTTTAAAACCCGCGCCCAGATGCGCGTATTCCTGGATTGCCTTTAATCTCTTCTGGGCATCGCTATCCAAGGTCTGGCCTTTGGGGATTAAAAAATAGGCATAGGCCGGCCGGTTGAACCTACCTACCCTCCCGCGCAACTGATGCAGGTCGGACAGTCCGAAGGCGTGTGCATCATTTACCATAATCGTATTCACGTTGGGGATATCAATGCCGGACTCGATAATCATCGTCGAAAACAATACGTCTATTCGGCCAGCCAAGAAATCTGCCATTACCTTTTCCAAAAATTTCGGCGACATCTGGCCGTGGGCCATACTGCAACGTACCGTCGCAGGCAATATCCGGCAGACCTTCTCTTTTATTTTCTCAATGTCATAGACGCGGTTATGTACGAAATAGACCTGGCCGTGACGGTGCAATTCCCGCAGAATCGCCTGGTGGATGAGGTCTAAGTCATATTCTACCACAACCGTTTTAACAGGCAACCTATTTTGCGGCGGCGTATTTATCGCGGAGAGGTCTTTTGCGCCCATCAGACTCATGTACAACGTCCGCGGTATGGGCGTAGCCGTCAAGGTCAGGACATCGCAAGTCAATCTCAGCGCCTTTAATTTCTCTTTTGCCTTTACCCCAAATCTTTGCTCTTCATCAATAATCACTAGACCTAGGTCCTTGAATTGGATATCATCGGATAATAACCGGTGCGTGGCGATGACAATATCCACCCTGCCTTTGCGCAATCCCTCAATAATCTCCCTCTGCTCGCCTTCGGTTTTAAAACGCGAGAGCATCTGGATATTAATGGGGAAATCTCCAAGGCGCTGGCTAAAATTCTGGTAGTGCTGTTCAGCCAGGATGGTGGTTGGCACCAGGAATGCCACCTGCTTAAAATCCTGGGTGGCCTTAAATGCCGCGCGCATGGCCACCTCGGTCTTGCCGTAACCGACATCCCCGCAGAGCAGCCTGTCCATAGGACGAGTTGATTCCATATCCTCTTTTACTTCCTGCGTGGCCTTAATCTGGTCGGGAGTTTCCTGGTAAGGAAAACTCTCCTCGAATTGCCCCTGCCATTCGTTATCAGGGGAAAACCTAAAGCCGCCGATAGACTCACGCAGGGCCTGAAGAGATAAAAGCTCCCAGGCCATTTTCTGAATTCCCCTTCTCGCCCTCTCCTTAGTCCTTAACCATTCCTTGGTCCCCAGCCGGTAGAGTTTCGGCCTCCTCGCCTGAAAGGCGATGTATTTCTGGACCAGATGCATAGACTCCACTGGCACATACAATTTCTCCTCGCGGTCATATTCAATAACCAAATGGTCCTGATACTTATCCCTGACCTTTATCTTCTCTAGACCCAAGAATCTTCCTATGCCGTGCTGGGTATGCACCACATAATCGCCAGGGTCTAAATCCAGAAAATTATCTACAGGAATTTCTTCGCTGAAAGAGACGGTTTTTATAGCGTGGGGGTGCGGTTTTTTAACCGGAAGGACAATCGCTATCTTATGCTCCCAGAGAGGAGCGCCGGTTGCAGGGTTGAAGGTCTTCAGGGAATGGATAATATTTTCGCTGTCTAATTCAATGCGTATCGGCAATTCAAAGGCAAAAGGAAAGATATCTATGAGGTTGCCGCGGCGGGCAAAGTCGCCTTCTTCCAAGACCGCGTCCGCTCTTTTATAACCGAAATCAACGAGGACGGCCAGGGTATTTTCTAAACTGATGCTACCGCCCTGGTATAATTTGAGAGATTTAAACATCTAAAAACTCACATTCGGGATTTCTTTCCCTGCCAGGCGAGGACCAGAGGCGAGGCAATGTAAACCGTGGAATAGACGCCGGAGATAAAACCCACCAGGAGCGTAAAGGCGAAATTGCTCAAGACCTCTCCGCCGTAAAATAAAATGGCCATCACCACTAAAAGAGTTACTCCAGAGGTAAGGAGTGTGCGGCCCAAGGTTTGATTTACGCTTAAGTTTATCAGTTCATAAAGACTTTCTTTGCGGTAGAGGCGGCTATTTTCCCTCACCCGGTCATAGATAACAATCGTATCATTGATAGAATAACCGGCAATGGTCAGAAAGGCAGTCACGCTTAATAAGTCGATCTGCCGGCCGGTCATCACCAGGAACCCTAAGGCCACCAGGACGTCGTGCAGAAGCGCGATTACGCCTGCGGCAGCAAAATTAAAATGCTTAAACCTGAAGGCCACATAGACTAAAATACCCACCAGCGACCAGACCAACGCCGAGAGCGCCTTGCCCTTTAAATGTTTGCCGGCAACCGGGCCGACCTTTTCAATTCTTAAAACCTCTACCTCCTGGTCGGGAAATTTCTCTTTCAATTTATCGCTGATGATATCGCTGGCCTTTTCTGCCGGAGTCTTGATGAGGACCACCCGGGGATTTTCCTTAAACTGCTGTATAGTGGCATCCACTACCCCTAAATCTTTCAGGGTCTGGCGCAACGTATCAATAGGTACGGGGTTTTTAAAACTATATTCCTGTAATTGACCTCCGGCAAAATCAATGCCGTAGGCAGCCGGACCTTTTTTAAAGTAAACCCATAGCCCTGAAATAATCACCACTAATGAGATGGTATAAAATATCTTCCTCTTGCCGATAAAATCCAATTTTGTCTCTTTGATTAAGCGCAGCATGGGCAGGGAATTTTTAATCAGACCCATACTTAAAAGAATTTCAAAGATAGTGCGCGTGACGACGATGGCCGTAAACATACTGGCAATCAAACCAATGGTTAAGGTTACGGCAAAGCCCCGGATCGGACCGGTGCCGAACTGGAATAATAAGAATGCGGCGATGAGAGTCGTCAGGTTGGAGTCAAAGATAGCGCTGAAGGCCTTGCTGTAGCCATTGGTGATGGCCGTGCGTAGCGGCCTGCCTGCGCTTAATTCCTCCCTGATACGCTCGTTAATCAGCACGTTGGCATCCACGGCCATGCCTAAAGATAAGGCAATACCGGCAATGCCCGGCAAGGTCAGGGTTGCTGAAATGCCCGGAAATAAAAGGGGCAGCATCCCCAAACTTCCTAAGATGATCAGCAAATTTAGCAATAGCGCGATATTGGCGATCAGGCCGGCGAGAAGATAATAACCCGCCATAAAGATAAACACCAAGACACTGCCGATAAGACTGGCCTTTATCCCGCTATTTATGGAATCCTGGCCTAAGAGCGGCCCCACAGTCCTTTCCTCTTCAACATACATCGGCGCTGGCAAGGCGCCTACCCTTAAAACTAAAGCCAGGTCTTGGGCCTGCTCGACGGTAAAGTGGCCGGTAATGACTGCCTCGCCGTTAGGGATAGCCTCCCTGATCCTAGGCGCTGACTGAACCTTGCCATCCAGGATAATCGCCAGCCGCTTACCTATATTATTAGCGGTAATCTCGGCAAATTTCTTGGCCCCCTCGCTATTGAACTGTAGGGAAACTATGGGTTCATTGAACTGGCTCTGGTCAAAACGCACCGCGGCATTGGTCAGGGCATCGCCGGTTAAAACCGCCTGTTTTTCTACGAGTATCGGCTCATTATCATCCTGGGTACGTAACAATTCATAGCCTTCCGGAATAGTGCCTTCCAAGGCCGCTTTTAATTTGTCGGTATCGCTGGAGACGAGTTTAAACTCCAGGAGCGCGGTCTTGCCGATTAAATCCATGGCCCTGTTTCTATCGGTAATGCCCGGAAGCTGGACTACTATTTCATCTTCGCCCTGTTTCTGTATTGAGGGCTCTCTTACTCCGAAGGCGTCAATGCGGTTGCGGATTACTTCTAAGGCCCGGTCAGCCGCATCCGCCTTTGCCTGCGCGGAAAGTTTGCTGGTATCCACCTTTAGCAAAAGATGCATTCCGCCTTGCAAATCCAGGCCTAAATTTATGCGTTTATTTAAAGGAAAGGTGAAATATACGCTTACGGCAATAATTGCCAAAATCAGAATTATCTTATAGACTGTCTTTCTCTCCATCCTTAGCGACCCCTTAGGCTACGGTTTGTTTATTTTTTACCCGGGAGATAAAACCTTTGTCAATTTCTATTTTCACGTTATCGTCTATGCGCAAGGTCAAAGTCTGGTCTTTGACGTTGACGATGGTGCCGTGGATTCCACCGCTGGTAACCACTTCGTCGTTTTTGTCCAGGTTATTGAGCATCTTGCGGTGTTCCTTCTCCTGTTTCTTCTGCGGCCGGATGAGCAGGAAATAAAAAACCACGAAGATAAGGATTAAAGGAAAAAGATTAACTATGGGGTTGACTGCCTGCGGCTGAGACATGTTATCCTCCTTGGCCTTGAGGGTTCGCCTTCTTGGCTAAACTCTTCACGGTATCTGATGCCTGGGCTCCTTTTTTCACCCAGAAATCAAAACGTTCTTTTTTTAATTTTATTGCGCCGCTTACAGGATTGTAAAAACCTATCTCTTCTAGATACCGGCTGTCCCGGCCTTTACGCTCGTCGAAAACCGTGAAGCGGAAATGCGGCCGTTTCTTCGGATGCTTGCCAATTCTTCTTAATCTGATGTGCACTGCCATTACCTCGCTCCTTTCAGTCGCTTAAACGCCAACTCTGATCCTTACACACTTAATTAACCACTGCCTCGAATAAGGCCTTGGCTTTATTTACTGACTCGCGATACTCTTTTTCCGGAACCGAATCCGCAACAATGCCTGCGCCGGCCTGGATATAAGCGGTGTTACCTTTTATGGCGATGGTCCGGATGGTAATACAGGTGTCCAGATTATGCGAAAAACTGAAATACCCCACGCAACCGGCATAAGGTCCGCGCCGGGTATTTTCCAGTTCGTCAATAATCTCCATCGCCCGTATCTTGGGGCTTCCGCTAACGGTGCCGGCAGGAAAACAGGCCTTTAATACGTCGTAGATATCGTAACGTTTATCTAAAACCCCGCTTACTTCACTGACTATATGCATGACATGGGAATATTTCTCTATCTTCATAAATTCGCTGACCCAGACTTTCCCGGGCTGGCAGACCCGGCCTAAATCATTCCTTCCCAAATCCACGAGCATGATATGCTCGGCTCTTTCTTTTTTATCCTTTAGGAGTTGGCTTTCTAAAATTCTATCTTCTTCTGCGTTCTTGCCGCGCTGCCGCGTGCCGGCAATCGGCCGGGTCTCTACCCGGCCTTCTTCGCAACGCACGAGCATCTCAGGAGAGGCCCCCACCAGATAAACATCCTTTAATTTCAAAAAGAACATATAGGGAGAGGGATTGAGACTGCGTAAATTCCGGTAGATATCAAAGGGCTCCTTCTTTGTCTTAATCCCGAAACGCTGCGACAGGACGACTTGGATAATATCGCCTCTGCGGATATAGGTCTTGGCCTTTGAGACCATCGCTTTAAATTCGGCCTTTTTTAGATTAGATTTTATTTTTGCGCTGGGTAACCTGGTTTGCTGATGTCTTTTCTCCAGCAGGGGCTGATGGAGATCATTGCGGATGGTTTCTATCTTCCGAAGCGCCTCCTGATAAAGATTTATTTTTTGACGGCGCGATAATTTCTTTTGAACCTTGGGTAGGATAATATTATTTACGATTTTTATAGTGTGGTTGAGGTGGTCAAAAATCAAGAGATTCTCTGTGAGGAGGAATACCGCATCAGGGAATTTCAAAGCGTCGGGATTTCTATCTGGTATGGTTTCAAAAAACCTTACCATATCGTACCCCAGGTATCCGACTAACCCCCCAAAAAAACGCGGCAGTGCGGAAAGACTGGCTGCCTGGAAATCCCGCATTATCTTTCTCATCTCTTCTAAAGGATGGGACTGCGTAATAAACCTCTTGTTTATCTTCTGCTGGGGAGAGACCATCTCGATGTGGGGACCTCTGCTTTTTATAATCAGACGGGGTTTGCTTCCTAAGAAAGAAAAACGGGCGATTTTTTCCTGCCCCTCCACTGACTCTAGCAGAAAGGCATAATCGTCTTTCTTCATTTTTAAGAAAGACGAAACCGGGGTATCCAGGTCCGCGTTGATCTCCTGATAAACCGGAATTACATTGTACGTCGATGCCAATTTTAAAAATTCTTTAGATGTAGGGTGATACATAATAAATTCAAATATCAAAAATCAAATATCAAAAATACAAACCAAAAATAAAAAATTTTTGGTATTTGGTATGTGTTTTTGATTTTTACATTTTGATTTTTGGATTATGCCATCTTCCTATAGAAGCATGACCTGCTACCCGTATGGCAGGCCGCGCCCACCTGGCGCACCTTTACCAGCAGCGCGTCCATATCGCAGTCATAGGCAACGGATTTCACGAACTGAAAGTGTCCTGAAGTCATGCCCTTGACCCAATACTCTTTACGGGAACGCGACCAGAAACAGGTCTTGCCTGATTTCAGCGTGCGCCTCAGCGACTCTTTGTTCATATAGGCAAGCATCAGGACTGCGCCTGTTTTATAGTCCTGGATGATTGCCGGGATTAATCCCCCTTTATCGAATTTAAGGCTTTTCAGGTTGAGTTTGGTCATTAGCGGACAGGAATATTTTTATTTTTTAGATATTCCTTTACCTGCTTTACGGTTAATTCCTGATAGTGAAAGACCGAGGCAGCCAGGGCGGCATCCGCCCCTGCCTCAGAGAATACGGCATAAAAATGCTCTAATTTACCCGCGCCGCCGGAAGCAATTACCGGAATATCCAGTTCCTCAACAATGTTCTTGGTCAGGGATAAATCATAGCCATCCTTGGTGCCGTCGTAATCCATGCTGGTCAAGAGGATTTCCCCTGCACCTAATCCTGCGGCTTTTTTTGCCCATTCCTGCGCATCTAAATCCGTGGGCGTCCTCCCCCCGTTGATAAAGACAGCCCACTTTCCCTCTGTCATCTGCATTTTAGCATCTATCGCCACGACAATACACTGGCTTCCGAATCTGCGGGAAGCATCCAGAATTAAATCCGGGCATTTTACTGCCGCGGTGTTGAGGGAAACTTTATCTGCGCCGGCATTCAGGAGGTCCCGGATATCCTGCATATCCCGGATACCCCCGCCGACAGTAAAAGGCATAAAGATATTCTGGGCAATCTTCTCCACCAGTTCAATTAAGGTTTTTCTCTTTTGGAAACTGGCGGTAATATCCAGAAATACGAGTTCGTCTGCCTGCTGC
>CAZKSS010000018.1:0-15874 GCA_964555545.1 uncultured Planctomycetales bacterium | reverse complement strand
ATACCGGCTGAAGGCTTCCGCTACAAATTTTTTTATAAGAACTATCCTTAAAAAACTTTAAATCTACATTGGCAGCGTCTAAAAATGGCTGAAGCACCAAAAGGGCATCTTTAGTCATATAGCCGTTGGTGACAAAATTATTGTAGAGGCCTTTGGCCTTGGCTAATTTTGCCGTCTCCAGGGCATATTCAAAAAATATGGTGGGTTCGGTATAGGTATAAGAAATACTTTTACATTTAAATTTTGCGGCCTCCTCGACTATCTCTTCCGGCGCAAGTGCGCCTCCCCCTAAAATATCGCCGTCCCGGAATGAGGCCTGGGAGATCTCCCAGTTCTGGCAGAACCCGCAGCGGAAATTACAGCCTATGGTGGCGATGGAAAAACTGGTGGAACCGGGAAGGAAATGATACAGCGGCTTCTTCTCAATGGGGTCAAGATGGGCGGCGATCACCTTACCATAGGCATAGGTGTAAAGCCTGCCCTCAATATTCTGCCTGACCCCGCAAAAACCGAATTTTCCCTCGGCGATACGGCAGTGGTGGGCGCACAAAAAACAGTGCACCTGGGCCTGCTCTAATTTTTCATAAAGTAAGGCCTCTCTCTTCATATGCGTAACCCCAGCAATGCGGTTTCAGCCAAGGGCCTAGCCACGCACCTTTCCTCTTGCTGCGGAATCATTTTATAGATTAATCTTGCTTCTTGAGAGCCATTGAGGTCGCAATAACGTGCGACGATGCTGCAGGAAAGGCGAATTAAATCCTCGTTAAAAATCCCGCGGCCGAGGGCGGTCGGACCGGCTAAATTGGCATCCGGATAAAATAGATAATCCCTTTCTCTGACCAGATGAATTAGTCTTTCGTTTTCTTGGCGGTTGCGTCCGACTATAAGTTTTGCCTGCGGGCTAAATCTAAAATGCCTTCCTACCTTTAGGAGTTCTACGTTATTAAGATGCAATACCTCATGCTTGAGCAAATCTTTAATTCTCCGGGAAAACTCAGGGTCAGTCAGAAGGCAACCGCCCGCAGGGCAGGGATAATCCTTGATCTGCATCTTCTCGGCCAAGGCCATCTGCGGTTTACGGCTCCTGCCGCTGAAGTCCAATAATTTATCCCGGGAAACCCACCCCTCTCTCTCGGGAATGGTCTGGGGCAGGAGCCTGGCGGACAAGGGCCTTAAAACCAGGCCCTCTAATTGGCTCTCTTGATCAATGATCTTTAAGGAACGGCGATGCTGGGACATCGGGCGCTGGGCCAGGACCTCGCCGGTAACAATAAAGGCGGCACCTAAATCCGGCATATATTCCTTGGCCTTGCGGAATTTTAAAATCCGGCAGTCTATGCAGGGATTCATATTTGCACCGAAGCCGTGCCTGGGCCCTGCTATCACCCTAAAAAACTCATCAGCGATATTTACTACTTTAAATTCTATCCCCAGGTTAATGGCTGCCTGGTGGGCGTGACTGAGGCAGGCGGAAGGCCCTTTTCTGTCGCAGAGGCAAAAAGGCGTTTTAAAATTCAGACCGATAATCTCAATACCCTGCTCTTGAATTAATTTTGCGGCCAAGGTGCTATCTAAACCACCGGACATCAAGGCGATTGCTTTCATCGAATTCCGAAATTAAGTATAGTCCCTACGATTATGCTGACGACCCCCATAATCAGGGTGGCCTTAAGTAATGCCCTCAAACCTAATTCCTTCCAGAGGGTCACAAAGGTAGCAATGCAGGGAAAAGATATGGCCAGCAACGTCGCGGCAATAAATAATTGCTTGGCCGTCAGGCCCAAAGGCATGAGCATGCCGACGGCCACGTCTTTTCTTAAGAAGCCGATAACCAGGGAAACTACCGCTCCTTTAGGCAGGCCAAAGAGGCCCTGGATCACGGGCGCAAATATAGCGGTGACAAAATCAAAGAGGTTTAGGTATAAAAGGATATTGATGCACAAGACGCCGGCTAAGACAATCGGCACGGCTTCAATCAGAAAACCCTTAATGCGAAAATATAATTTTCCCCCCAAAATGCTCAAAGGGGGGAATCGGTACGGCGGGATCTCCATTAAAAATTCCGGGCTGTAGCCTTTTAAAAAGCGATTTAGGATAAAACCCAGGATTATCCATATGGAAAATAAAACCAGATACACGCCACTGACATAAAATCCTCCGCAGCGGCCCAAAAGGCCGAAGATCATCGCCTGCAGGGGCACGCAGGGCACTCCTATGGAGATGAGGGTAGAGGCAATAAACCTTTCACGCTTGGATTCTAAGACCCGCGTGGCTAAAATCCCCGGCACATTACAGCCAAAACCTAAAAGCACCGGGATGATGGCGTATCCGTGTAGCCCCACCCGGTGCAAGAGATTATCCAATAATATCGCCAGGCGCGGTATATAACCTATATCCTCTAAGAGGCTCAAGACCAGATAAAAGGATAATACATAAGGCAGGACCATGGCAAACTCAATATAAGGCGCAGTAGTGAGAACCCCTAAGGACTGCTTAAAGTCAATCTTTCCGTTGATTAATTCGCCGATAATCAGATGATGGAGAAAACCTTTTTGGCCTAAGGCCGCACTCAGCCGGGATAAAATTGGCAGATAAAGGTCAATAAATATAGGGTCGAAGATGTTATTAATCAACCACTCACCCAAGAAACGCACGATCTTAAAAGAGGCGAAGATAACGATGACCGACATTACTAGGCCGCTTAAGGGCCGGACAGAAGCGTCTTCTAGAATTTCTCTTAAGGTATGGTGGCGGTGAGTGAGTTTCTGTACCGCCTCGATGATTTTTCCGATCTCCTGCCAGCGCGCTTCATGAGTAAGTCTGCCCCGCGAATGGCTGCGCGCTTGCTTTATCCTTTCAATTAAGAGCTTAATTCCTACGCCAGTGATAGCGCAAGTCGGAACCACCGGCACGCCGAGGAGGTCTTCTAATTTTTGGGTGTCAATTTCTATGCCCCGGTGGGTAGTGTCATCGCACATATTTAAACAGGCAACTACTGCATAGCCCTCTTCAATTAATTGCAGGGTCAGGAAAAGATTCCTCTCCAGGTTAGTGGCATCAATGATATTAATCACTACGGTTTCCTCTTTGGGATGGGCCTTCAATAAAGATACGGCTACTTCTTCGGCTTTTGAAGACGGCTGTAGGGAATAAGTTCCTGGTAGGTCAATCACTTCAACCTTCTCTTCGCCTATATTTAGATAACCCTTGGTGATCTCCACGGTTGTGCCGGGATAATTGGAAGAAATGACCTGCACCCCGGTCAGGCGGGAAAAGACAACGCTCTTGCCCACATTGGGGTTGCCGATTAAGAAGATCTTTTTTAACATTCGGACTCTACGATAATTTTGGAGGCTACGCCATGGCCTAAAGCAATAACCGAACGCCCTAACTTAATAGTCACTGGGCCACGCAGGGCAAAGTGGCTGAGTTTGGTGATTTCTTTGCCCGGATAAAGGCCCATGCTCAGCATCCGGTGTTTAATACCTGCGCCTCCGGAAATCTCAACTACCTTCCCCTTCTGGTTTCCTTTCATCTGCAGCAAGGATAGTCTGGTCATAGCAGTAACATTTTATATTAACGTGGCGGATAAATCAAGGACGGAAAATTAGGAGGGGAATTCGCTATTAATCTGCTAAGATCACGCGCGCTAAAACCATGAAGCCTATCCCGATTAAAAAGGCCACCAACGCCAGAGTGGAACGTTTAAGGTCTTTTTCTTTGTGTATTTCCGGGATGAGATCTGAGGCGGCGATATAGATAAAACCGCCTGCGGTCATCGGCAGGATAAAATTAGAGAAACCCGCAGCAATATCCGCAATAAAATACGCAGTTACCGCGCCTAAGATAGCAGTCAGCGCACTGATAAAGTTATAGAGCAGGGCCTTTTGTTTGCTAAAGCCTCCATAAACTAACACTCCGAAATCACCTAATTCCTGGGGAATCTCATGGAAGATAACCGCCAGCGTCGTGACTAGACCCAGTTTAAAAGAGCTGAGAAAGGCCGCGGTGATCACCATCCCGTCGAGAAAATTATGGAAGCCGTCGCCGATCAGGTTAAGGTAGGTTACCGGATGTATCTGGCAGGTGCCCTCTGCGTGGCAATGCCGCCAATGCAGGTATCTCTCCAGCATAAAGAAGAGCACCAGGCCAAAAATGAGACTAGCAAATACAAAATCGCTGCTGGTCTTGGTTAAGGCCTCGGGCAGTAGATGTAGGAATGCGCCGCCGATTAAAGCCCCGGCGGAGAAACCAATCAGCCCGAAGAGAATCTGCTGCAGGAGGCTCTCTTTTAGGACTAAGGTAAATACCCCGATGAGGGAAATGAGACTGACCAGCGTGGTGCTGACTAAGATCCAGGTTAAAACCATACTGAATATAGTTTAAGCGATTACCTTATAGACCTTATCCTGGGGATGGACTTTCTGATTCACTTTTATACCGATAGAGTCTCCGGCCTTGGCCTCAGAAACTGACTGATGTTCAATTTGCATGGAATCCACAGTCTGCGTAAAATCTTCAGAATGGCCCTTGATGTGGACGGTCTCGCCGACCTTGAGTAGATCTGTAAGTTCGATAATAGCGACGCTAAGGTGGCCGTAATAATGGGTGATCTTGCCGATCTCTTTCTCCTGCATACCCACCTCCTTATGGCAAACTTATCCCAGACAGGGTCTTCTTCCCTTATTCGCCCTTTTCGAGCGCCAGTTGAGTTTACCTCGGCGTTTACGTTTTCCCATTTTAGTATTTGTAGTACTCTTGCGGTATGTTTTGTGTGATATACCTTACGGCTTCAGCAAGGCAGATGCGCATGGCCTTTTCCATCGGCGTGTTGCTATAAACAGATAAGCCGCTGCCCAAAGACCAATTAACCAAAGGGCCGGCGCTCCCGACATCAGACGCCTGACCCTGCACGAGCGTAGAAGTTAAAACCTCTGAGGTCGAGGCATTGATAATGCGTATATCTAAGGCAATGCGCGCCTTATTTAGGGCCGCGCCTAATAATGCGCCTAAGGCATTGCTGCCTGCGCTCCCGCCGCCACCTATGCCCCCCTTGCCGCTGGAGGCCTCGGGCTCAAATTCAGTAACCGCGATACTGATAATTAAATCCGCAGGTTTTACCTCCGGCGTCCCGCTATTTAAGGGCTGGTGTGCGACGTTCTGGAAACGGTTCGTCTCTGCCAGCGCAGCCACGAGTAGCTCATGCAGGCCCGCGCCGATGTCGCTGGTGGCCTTGGTTGCCCTCACCTCAAAATCTGCAACGGCAATGCGCGCCTTCAGCCCGGAATAAGGAGGTGATACCTGCAGCCCGGCGTTCTTTTCCAGCCCTACTTGGCGATGCAGAAAAGAAGCGCAACCCGTAAAACTAACTGTCAAGATAAAAATAGCGGTAATAGCCAAAATTCTTCTCATCGCTATATTATACACGAATACCGGGCAGGGTCAAGTGAATAAGAAAGGCAGGGATAATTCCCTGCCTTTGATTTTATATCTTATCTCTAGAATTAACTTAACCTACTGCGTGGGCGCAGTGCCGCTGGTGGTTTCCTGCGGCTGTGGCGTCGCCTCTGTCTGCGCGGGAGCTGCTGCCGGGGTTGCCTCGGGGCTAGTTTCGGTCGGCGTGGTTGTGGCTTTTTCTTCGGGGACTGCGGTAGTAGCTTCGGCCTTTTCCACGCTGATGTTCTTGGCCATATTCTTGCCGTCGCTAGTAACTACATAATCGATGCTTAAGGTATCTTTTGGTTTTATCTCCGCCAAAGACTTAATATTTTCATAGGTGGTCTTCTCGTCAACACCCAGGGTTATTTCTTTTTCCTGGTCAGTCTCATAATCCAGATACTTTACTACGACTTCGTTCTTCTCCGGGTCAACTCTAGATACCTCGCCCCAGACCCATTGGGTCTCTGGCTCCATAGGAGTCTGTGGCTGGGTCACTGCTGGTTCCTGCGTCGGCGTAGCCTCGGTGGCTGCCTCCTGACTAAATGCTGCGTAAAAACTTATTAGGACCAGAAAAACAGTTATTCCCCCTGCCAAAACTATTTTCTGTTTCATGGGACACCTCCTTAAATTTAGAGAATAACTTATCATAAATTAGATATTTTGTCAATATAATACAATAAGTCCTCCTGCTCTTTATCTGTAAAAAGGCAGGAATAATAAAGCCAGCCAAATAATTGCCGCGCTGACCAGGCCGACCAAGAGACCCACCCCAAACCATTTCAGGAAAGTGATGCGGATATTCTTTTCTCTTTCCAAAATACCCAAGGCCACGATATTCGCCGTGGAAGCTACCAGGGTAATGTTACCTCCCAGGCAGCCGCCGAAAAGAAGCGCCCACCACAAGGGCTGCACGTTTACCTGCAATGCCTGAAAGCCCTGTACGACGGGGATAAACGCCGCCACCAGCACCACATTGTCCAGGACGGCTGAGCCGATAGTGCTTGACCAGAGCACGGCGCTGATCAGTAAATTCAGGCTGTTACCGGTCAGCCCGATGATTTTCTCGGCGAGAAAAACAGTCGTGCCGGTGAATTTCAGCGTCCCGGCCTGGATAAATAAAAACAGAAAGAAAAGCAGGGTCCACCATTCTACGTCTTGCTCAATATATCTCCTGGCCATATTCCATTTCCAAATCATTACGCCGCCGCTGACGATCAGTGGAACGATTAACAATACGGTATTGGGGGTAAGACCCAAGAGAATTTCTAGACGGTGATGCAGGGAAAGCAAGAAAAGCGTAAATCCGAACAGACCTAAGCCGACTCTTAGGTTTACCTGCGCCGGGACAGAGATCAGTTTAATCAAGATGTCGTTTGCTCCGAGTCTCTGCATCTTCTCCTGGAGTTGCCGGATCGCCTTCCTGAACCAAAACGTTACTAAAAATATAATCGCGAGTAAACAAAACATAGCTAAGGGGAAGGCCTTGGCCATAAAATCCTCAAAGGTGAGCCCGGATTTGGAGGCAATAAGTATCCCGATAGGGTTGCCTAAGACCGTGGCCGCGCTTCCGACGTTGGTAGCCAGGACCGAGATGACCACGAAAGGAAAGGGATTGACCTCAAAGTAATCGCAGACCTCCAGCACCGCCGCTACCATAAATATAATTGAGGTTACCTCATCCACTGCCGAGGCCAGTAATGCCGACATCACCGAGATCAAGAACACAAATTTATGCGCGGTAAGGTTCCTGACGCGTAAGATCAAACTGACAATCCAGGCAAAAAACCCTTCCCGCTTTAAGAGGCCGATAATGACCATCATCCCGACCAAAAAGAGGATGACCTCTAGCGACGAAAATTCAATGACATGCTCTAAATCAATAGTCTTGGTCAAGAGAAGTATAGAAGTGCCGATAAAGGCAAAACTGAGACGGAAATCCCAAAAAAATAATGTCCCCAGGATAGAAGCGGAAAAGATAGTGACGGAAAGGGCCTGCCGGGAGGACATTTCTATCTGTATAGCCATAAATCCCACTAAGCAGGATAAGAAAAGCAGGATGAGTAATTTTAGGATAATACTTTTCATCAAAAAAGAAAAAACCTCACGCCCGCTAAAAATAGACGTGAGGCAGGAGGATTAAACCTATTAAAATATTTCGGCAATCCTGTTTTTTAATTTTAGATAAACCCCTGCTGCGGCTATTGCCTTCAGCATATCCCCGAAGAGAAAAGGCAAAAAGCCACTCACGAATGCCTGGGTTAAACTGCAAGCGGTAACGAACTCAAGCCAAAGCGTACCCACACTGAGCAAGAGAAGGTCGGCGAGAGAAAAGATAAAAAACAGAGAAACCAAGTTTCTGCCATAGCGGATAAATCTTCCCGCAAAAAATGCAGCCAAGATAAAACCTGCAAGATACCCGCCGGTGGGCCCTAAGAGATAAAATAAACCGCTGCCTGCAGCGCTGAATACGGGTAAGCCAACCAGGCCTAAAAATATATAACTCAACTGCGTGACTGCACCCAGGCTGCTACCTAAAAAAGCCCCGGCCAAGAGAACGAAAAACGTCTGCAGGGTAAGCGGCACGGGAGTAAAAGGCAAGGGGATGCGCACCAAGCCAGCCAGCGCTGTCAATAGGATAAATGCCACTACCGCAAATAGCCGGCATAAGGTTCTATTTACCAAGACCTCTCTCTTTAAAACCCTTTCCATATCTTCTTCCCTTGTTATAATTAATTATACCCGAAATTCAAAAATATGCAAACAAAAAGGGTTAGCCCTAAGATTTTCTCTTGACTAACCCTTAATGCTCTGACACTAATTCTTTAAACTTACTCTTTGGCGATGGCCAAGGTGATGATACCTGCTAAGAGTAAGAACAGGCCAATACAGCCTTTGACAATGATGAGCAACAACTTCCACCATTTTAAGATAGCCAAAACACCCAGGAGCAGAAAGACCAGACCTAAGATTACCTTAAATATGGTAGCCACTATTTTCTTGCCCTTACCTTCTGATTTGACTTCTTCTGCCATATGTCACCCCCTTAATTCGGTTTGGTTTTCCAGCGCCGATGGATCCAACCCCATTCCGCGGGAAAACGGCGTATATAGGATTCAATAATCTCGGTTAATTTCTGGATATTGATCGTCGCCGTTTCTACGTCATTTGAGCCGGTCTCTAAATTTAAGGACGGCTCAAAAATTATTTTCTGTGTATCGTCGGGCTGTCTGACGATAAAACAGGGAATAAGGCTGGCGCCGGTGCGCCGCGCTAAAACTACCGGCCCGGTAGCCGTAGCCGCCTGCTTACCGAAAAACTTAACGAAAATTCCGCCGGTGCCGAAGTTCTGGTCTATGGGTATAAAAAGTATCCCATTATCCCTTAAGACACGTATGCTTTCATCTACGCAGGCCTTGCGGGGCTGGCTGTAGACTGTCTTTATGCGCAAGCGGTTACGTTTCTCTAAAAATATTCTTTCCACACGGCTGTCCCGCATCGGCCGCATCACCCCTGCGGTCTTATAGCCTGAAAGCGCCAAATAGGCCATCAACAGCGGAAAATTTCCGAAATGCGCGCTGACTAAGATCACGCCCTTGCCCTTGGCTAAAGAGGCATCCACATTTTCCTTGCCCATTAACTGGACGCGTTTCTTTAAAAGCTGGGGCCTGTCCATTAAAAAGAGTAACTCCAACGCTCCTTTGGCCAAATAAGTAAAACATTCCCGGATGATCTTTTCCTTTTCTGCGTCTGTCTTCTCCTGGCCAAAGGCAATCTCTAGCGTCTCCAAGGCAATTCTCCTCTGCTTACGGGCAAATTGATACCCCAGATGAGCAATCCCTTTAGCGAAACCATACAGGAAACCTGCTGGCATCACCTTAATTATCAAAGAGCATAAGGTTAACCCAAACCAACCCCAGAAGCGCAGGATGCTTTTACGTATCTGCTTAGAATCCATTCTTTCATTACTGAGAAAAATTATAGCAAAATAGCCGAAAATTTCAAGCGAAAATTTAGAGTTTATATCCGATCTTGCGCAGGAACTCCTTGCGCCAGGTGATATCTTCTGCGGTTTCTACGCCTTTGGGCTTTGCCCCGTCGATAACGCCGATGATGCCCCTGCCCATTTCCGTTTCGGCGATAATTACCTCCACCGGATTAGCCGAGGCGCAATATATGCCGCAGACCTCTGGGATGGCCTTCAGCGCGTTTAGGACATTTATGGGGTAGGCATTCTTGATAAAGACAATAAAAGAGTGGCCCGCGCCGATCTCCAGGGCCTGGGTTTGGGCAAGTTTCTTTAATTCTAGGTCATTGCCTTCAGACCTGACCTTGCAGGCACCCGATGATTCCACAAAGGCCAACCCAAATTTTATCCCCGGGACACTGTTTGTTAAGGCCTCATATAAGTCCTCCACCGTCTTGATAAAATGGCTCTGGCCGAGGATCAAATTTACCTCATCCGGTTTTTTAATTTTGACTACTTTAAAATCCAACATCTCTTCCTCCCTGCCTGCCAGGAGGTCTACCTATCGGTAGAGAGGCAGGCCTTACCTGATGATATTTATTTTGCGAAAGGCCGAGGCCGCGCTGGGGAGGGTCTCCCCATAGGCCACTAGCGACGCGAGGATGAAAGACGGCTCTCTTAAAACCTGAAGGGGAATTTTTAAAATAACTTCTTCGTCGCCGAGGTCAAGGCTTAAGGCCGGCGGCTTAATCACTTTTTTCTTCTCTAGGACCTTGAACTTTTTACCTCTGACAAAGATGCAGACCTTGGGCATATCCGCAAAGGGAACGGTATCCTTATAAGGAAAGAGATAAAGCCTAAAACCAATCCGGCGGTTTAACCCCCTGACTCTATCTTGTATGTGGATTAAAAGATTACCCTCTTTCAATTGGTAGGTAACCGTGGCCTTGCCCTCCTTAGAGATAGTAAAATAATCTGACCTGGCAATGCCGAAGAATCTCTGCAGCCTATGGATATAGGAGATCTCCTGGCCATTTTCTAAATTTATATCCGGGTAGGCTCCGCATAATTCGTTTTGGCGCACAAAGGCCAAAAGATAAAAAGCGCTGGAGGCAGTCTGGCTCCTGTAACAAAGCATGGCCTGGCGTTTCTGCTCTAACTCCTCTTGACTGAGGTCAAATTTACGCCACTCAAAGGAGGCATCCTGAAATTTCTGGGGCGGCCTTAAGGTCAACGCCGGATGGTAATGCCGCGGTAAGGGCCAGCCGAGGCAATGTACCAGGTAAGCATAGACCTTGGGGGGAGGAATTGTCCCTTTCAGGTCTGCCAGGGCAATCTCTAAAAATAAATACAATGCCTTGTGGTCGCTGTTGGTGTCTGCAGGATGCGAGACAAAAATCTTATTCGGCTGATAATCCGTAATTATCCTCTTTAAATCAATGAGGATGCTCTCTCCTCTATAGGGCGACTGAAAAGAAAAATTCTCTGGGTAAGGAACCTTGGCTGCGCCGGTGAGTAAACTTCGGTAAGGTGAAACCTCACCCCAGTAGTCTCTGAAGATGGCAAAGGTCCCAAAATCAGGATAACCTAAGAAAATGAGGTCCTTCTCCTTCAGCCCGAGCAATTCCATTGCCTTGACCGCCTCTTTCCTGCGCACCTCTCCCATGTGGAGAAACTCGCCTTTCCTAAAAGTGAGCCTTTTCTCATAGACGATAAAGGCAAGTTGATTGTGATCGCCGTTAGTAAGATAGACTACCTTAACTTCGGCACCGACTCCAAGCGCCTGTTGAATGATGCCGGCGCAACCGATAACCTCGTCGTCAGGATGCGGGGCAAGGATGAGCAGGCGGTCTTTCTTTTTTATCGCCTCCAAATCCGGGATGCTATTTGGCGACGGCAGGCCAGAGTCTCGCCCCCCCCAACTAGCGCAACCCGCGCTTAAGATAAGTACCAAGGAGAGAAGAAAAATTAACCTTTTAGACATTATTTTTTTATTTTACCATATAACTGCCTCTGAATCAACAGGCAACAAAATTATTTGCAGTCTAAAGGAAATGAATTATAATAAAGCCATGGAGAAAATAGGGGTCCAGGAGCATTATCGCCGTATCCGAAGCATCCTCATACTTATTTTAGTCCTGAACTGGGCCGTGGCTCTCGCCAAGATAATCTACGGCCTGGTGAGCCGCTGCTCTAGCATCACTGCCGACGGATTTCATTCCCTTTCAGACGGCGCCTCCAATGTCATCGGCCTCATCGGTATAAGTTTTGCCTGCCAACCTCGGGATAGCGACCATCCTTACGGCCATAGAAAATATGAAACCTTCTTCTCTTTAGGGATTGCCGCGGCTTTATTTACCCTAGCCTTTAACCTCGCCAAAAAGGGCATCGGGCGCATCTACCATCCGGTCCTGCCGGAAATTAACTTGAGCAGTTTCGCGGTGATGCTCCTTACCCTCGCCGTAAATATCTGGGTAATGCGTTACGAATACAAAAAGGGCAAACTCCTGCGAAGCGATATCCTCGTATCGGATTCCCTGCACACCAAAGCCGATATCTTTACCACCCTCTCAGTTATCTTTGCCCTCGTGGTGATCAAACTGGGCTATCCCCTCATTGACCCTCTAGTCACTGTCTTAATCTCCCTCTTCATTGTGCATGCCGGCTACGTGATCATCAGAGATAGTTCCCGCGTGCTCTGCGATACCGCAGCCATACTGGATGTGAAAAAAATCGTGGATATTGTCTTGGGGATTAGGGGTGTGAAGACCTGCCATAAGATAAGGTCGCGCGGCAGGCCAGACGATATACACGTGGATTTACATGTCCAGGTAAATCCGAATATGCATATGGACGACGCGCACAAAGTTAGTTATGCTATTGAAGAGGCGATTAAAAAAGAAATCCCCCAGATTACCGATGTCGTCGTGCACATGGAGCCCAAAGACTAGACCTATGGTAAGTATTCCCAGGGATCCTGCGGCACGCCTTTATATCTCACTTCAAAATGCAGGTGCGGCTGGATATCGCGGTAATTGGCGTTTCCGGTCTTGCCTACTGCGCCAATGACTTCACCCTGCCGGACAAATTGGCCTTTGCGCACATAGATTCTCGAGAGGTGGCCGTAAACAGTAAGCATGTCTTGCGCATGCCGGATAATCACGAAATTCCCTAGGCCCCGCCGATAGCGCGCCGCGATGACCTTTCCTGAGCGGCTGGCTAAAACCGGCATGCCCACAGGCGCGTAGAGGTCAAGTCCTTCATGCAACCTCTTGCCCCTGCGTTCAGCAGCGAAAAGCCCACTCCCCCGGCTGTCGTTACGGATAACTATGTCGTGTTCATATTCTATGGGGCACAAGAAATAGCTTTTGTCTAAAAAAGAGAAAACTATGCTTAGGCCCAGCGGCAGGGCAACTAATAAAAATAGGAGTAGTTTCTTCATCGCTTCTTTAAAGGAAGCGTAATTATAACATATAAGATGATAAAAACACAACCAAAAATAAATGCACCGGCAAAACGGTCGTAGAAAGTCAAATTTCCTTTAGGGATATCTAAACTAGAGGTCTGGTAACCCGCGACGAATATGGTCTTGCCTTGCCTATCCTGGACTAAAGAGAGAATCCTGCCGGAAGGCGCAATAAACCCGGAGACCCCGGTATTGGCAGCGCGCACTAAAGACCGCCTATTTTCCACTGCCCTGAAGACCGAGGCCGAAAGGTGCTGATAAGGGGAACTCGTCTTGCCGAACCAGGCGTCATTGGTGATGTTCACTAAAAATTCTGCACCTCTTTTAACAAAATTGCGGGACAACTCCGGAAATAAGTCCTCAAAGCAAATGAGGACGCTGAATTTAGTGGAGAGTGGAGAGTGGAGAGTAAAGAGATTAAATACGGTATATTCTTTCCCAGCAGTAAAGTCTCCAATGGGAACGACTGTTTCTAAAAATGGAAAAAGTTTTCTTAAAGGTATGTATTCGCCAAAAGGCACGAGGTGGAGTTTGGAGTATCTGTTTAACAATTTACCCTGCTCAGAGATTAAAATAGCAGTGTTGTAATAAAGCCCATCCTGAAATCTCACCGCGCCCATTAATAAAGGCCGGCGGATTTCCCGGGCGAGATTGGCTACCTCTTCATAATAGCGCGGCTCGTCCTCTAAAACCACCGGGATAGCTGCCTCCGGCCAGATGATTAAATTCGGTTTATCTTTTACGGCCTGACGGCTAAGGTCCAGGTATTTATCCATGATCATCTGGCGCGCCGCAGGGTCCCATTTCAATTCCTGGGAGATGTTACCCTGGATGACGGAAATCTTTATAGGAGACAGCGTACAGGGTACAGCGTATAGGTTCATTTTATAGAAACCATAAATCAAAACGCAGAGAAGAAGAACAAGAGATGGCAGAAGATAGAAAAATCTTTCTCTGAACCCTGAACCCTGCCTGCCCCGAGCGCAGGCGAGGGGAACCCTGAACCCTGAAAAAAACCGCCAAATCGCCACATTAATCAGCATCACTAAAAATGACACTCCCCACACTCCGGTAATATCCGCAATCTGGATGACAGCTAAATTAAGATATTGGGAATAACCTAAGAGCGCCCAGGGAAAGCCGGTAAAGAGATAGCTGCGAATGTATTCTAGGAGAACCCAGATAGATGCAACTGTCAGAGGACAGAGGACAGAGGACAGAGGACAAATTGAAAAAAATAACCCAAAGATGCCAAAATATAAAGCCAAATACAGGACTAAAAGAATTAGGCCCGGGAGGGTAACATGAATTAGCCAATAAATAGTGCCGACCCAAAAAATGACTCCAGTAATATAGGAGAGTAGAAATGCCTTGCCTTGAGACTTTCCTTTAAGGGCAAAGAATAATGGCACAAATCCCAACCAGGCAAGAATCCAAAGATTATAATTCGGGAAAGATAATACTAAAAGAATTACGGAGAGTAAACAGAGGAATATTTCTTTTTTGAGCGAAGGTTTTGACGAGTGTGACATTTGCTATTTTCTATAATTCTAATATACTGCAAGGAGGCTTTGTTTGGATTGATTTTCTAAATTCTTAGCACCATATCTCAGTTTACAATCCGCTCAGTTGACGATTGAGCTCGTTAAGTAAATTACGCTTAAAATCGCGGACAATAACTTGCTGATCTTGGGGTAAGAATACGGAGAGTTCAGCGTTGAAGTCAATTTTTTCGGAGCCTTTTATAATCTCATCTTTATTTTTATTCAGGCGTTTCTTCTGTTCCAGAGAAAGGATCCCTTTTCTCATAATGAAATATAAATCATAAAAATCGCGGGCTTTCCAACGAGTCAAGAGCGCATCAAATATCTTTTCATCAACTAACACTTCCTGGGGAAGATGAAAAACATTATAAGTGGGAACGAAATCGTTGGCGACGCTATCTATTTCTCCTTTAACATCTCGGCCATTGCGCGAAGAAATGTTTATTGATACCGAAATAGGTCCATAATCGTATATATTAAAGGTTGCATCACCATAATACCCTTCGGCTGTTCTGCCTGGTTTTGGACCAAGGTCTACCGTAATGCCTGTCTTTTCAATTTCCACCAATACCGTTGTAAATAAATCTTCTATAAATTTCTCTCGGATATATTGCTCTACGCGAAAAATTGAGAAATCTAAGTCTTCTGAGAAGCGCGGGCTGCCATAGATAATCCTTAACGCCGTACCGCCTTTAAAAAGGAGGTTATCCGACTTCTCCAGCCGATATAGCTGCGAAAGGAAAAGATGCTGGAAGTATTCCCGGACTATATTGGGAAATTCAGTGGTGCGATATTGGGTGGCTAATTTTTTAATAGCCTCTTGGGTAATCATCGAAGTGTTGTTTTTATAACAGCGATAAGTTTTTGATTATTAAATAATTTAGCGTAGCGCAAGGCCTTTGCTGGGTTAATCTTCTTCTTATCAAAGCGACTCAATAATTTTTTCTTCTTCCTCAAGCGTAAATAGGTAAGGTCTACAAATGCCTTTTCTGGCTCGGCAATTACCGTGCTAATATCTCCTTGATGATATACAAGATAGCCGGTAAAGGCTTCTCTTTTTATGCGATGATAGGAAAACGTCTTTCCCAATGCGTTAAATTGCCTTGTCGGCTTGGTACTTACCGAAGTAATTTCATAGACGGTTTCAGGGATAACTTGATGGAAAGATAAGGCAAACTCCAAAGAAACATAGGACGGTTCATAGAGTTTATTCGCCAGGTAGATATCAGGAACCGACGCATCATAAAGCGTGTAGATGCCTCTCTTGAGGCGCTTGATAAAGCCCTTTTTTGTGTAGCGGTGGATGAGAAACGTCGCCGCTACCTTACTAACACCAAAAATTCGCCTTACATCTAGCGGGGAAAATATAACCAAGCCTTTTTCCTTTAAATTCTTCTCAAATAGATACCAATTCACTAATTTAGCCATATTGCTAATTTACCAAAATAATCAACAAAAGTC
>CAZKSS010000017.1:6207-16038 GCA_964555545.1 uncultured Planctomycetales bacterium | reverse complement strand
AACGATTAAATTCTCAAAATAGGTTCGCGCAGCGTTTAATAGCTGCGACCAGATTAAAATGAGGAGGAGAAATGAGTTATACTGGTCCGGAAAGAAGAAAACATCCGCGCATCAGCGGTCGTTTTATTGTTTCTTATCGGATTCTCCAGGAAAATGACAATGTAGACGTCAGTCAGACAAAAAACCTGAGTCTGGGCGGTATGCTTTTGACCACCAACAGGCAGTTTGAAAAGGGGACGAACTTGGCCCTCGAGATCAGGCTGCCTTTTGACCCCAATCCCATTATGCTCATCGCCAGGGTAATAGAGTCCTGCGAGATAAGCAAGGATTTGATTTATGATACCCGGCTTGAGTTTCTGGCCATTGACGAAAGGCACAGAAAAATAATTGCCCAGACCGTCTCTTATTATTTAAAAAAGGAAAACTAGTCATGAGAAAAATTAATCTCGGCTTAATTGGTTTCGGTAATGTCGGTTCAGGCGTAGTCAAGATCCTCCGCGAGAGAAAGGCTTTCTTGAGCACAAAGACAGGCCTCCAGATAAATATCAAAAAAATCTGCGATCAGGATATTGTTTCCCGCAGGAGTATCTTAGTAGATAGAAGTCTCCTGACCCGCAATGCCCAGGAGATTATCGACGATCCCCAGATAGATATTGTAGTGGAACTAATAGGTAATATCCATCCGGCGAAGGAATTTATTCTCGGCGCCTTAAAGAAGGGTAAGCATATCGTTACCGCCAATAAGGCCCTTCTGGCTGCCGAGGGTAGGGAATTGTTTGGTTATGCGCGTGAGCACGGAAAGAGCATATATTTTGAGGCCTCGGTGGGAGGAGGGATTCCGATTATCAAGTCCTTGCGCGAAGGGTTGGTGGCGAATAAATTTTATAGTATCTTCGGGATTGTCAACGGCACCTCCAATTACATCTTGTCCCAGATGTCCAAAGATAATTGTACTTTTAGCGAGGCGCTTAGAGAAGCCAAGGCCAAAGGTTTTGCGGAAAAGGACCCTACCCTGGATATTGAAGGCCGGGACTCTGCGCACAAGTTGATCCTTTTGACTTATCTGGGTTTTGGGAGGTTGGTGAGTTTAGAGGATATCTTTATTGAGGGGATTTCGCGCGTATCTCTAGCGGACGTCAATTACGCTGGAGAATTGGGGTTTGAGATAAAATTATTAGCCATTGCCAAAAAAGAATCCCAGGAGTTAGAAGTCAGGGTGCATCCTACCCTCATACCCAAGAATCATCTTTTGGCCTCGGTCAGCGGAGTGAATAATGCCATCTATGTTTCTAGTGACTTGGCAGGAAACCTTTTATTCTACGGCCCAGGCGCAGGTGCGTCCTCTGCTGCCTCGGCAGTGGTAGCCGACCTGGTGGATTTAATCCAGGATATCCAGGCCGGGCTTTTCCGGCCGACTTTAAATATCGTGCCGGATAATTCCGTCAAGAAATTACGCAAGATAGATGAGGTAGAAGGAAGATTTTACATCCGTTTTATGGCCGTGGACAAACCCGGCGTGTTGGCTAAAATTTCCGGGGTCTTGGCCAAATACGGCATCAGCATCGCTTCGGTGAGCCAGAAGGAGAGACACAAGACTCAGGTTGTGCCCATCGTGATGATTATCCACGATGCCAGAGAAAGGAATCTGCGCTCAGCCTTGAAAGTAATAGATACCCTGAATGTGATTAAAGAAAATTCCGTCGCGATTAGGATGGAGGAGGTATGAGTTCAGCGTTCAGCGTTCAGCGTCCAACGTATAGGGGTGTAATTGAACGATATAAAAAATATCTTCCTGTCACCAGCAAAACTCCGATAATAACTTTGCTGGAAGGAAATACGCCCTTGATATATGCCCATCATTTAAGTAAATTAATGGGGAAAAATTTTGCTGTCTATTTGAAATACGAAGGCCTAAACCCTACCGGCTCTTTTAAGGATAGGGGAATGACTATGGCCATCTCCAAGGCCTGCGAGGAGAAGGCCAGGGCAGTGATCTGTGCTTCTACCGGCAATACCTCTGCCTCGGCAGCGGCTTATGCTGCTCAGGCAGGGATAAAATGCGTTGTGCTTATCCCCAAAGGCGCGATTGCCCTGGGAAAACTAAGCCAGGCCTTGATTCACGGCGCACAGGTTTTGGCGGTGGAGGGAAATTTTGACGCTGCCTTAAGCCTGGTAAGAGAAATCGCGGCAAACTACCCCATCACTTTGGTGAATTCTCTGAACCCCTACCGCATCGAGGGCCAGAAGACCGCGAGTTTTGAAATCTGCGATTGCTTAGGCAGAGCCCCGGATTTTCAGGTGATGCCTGTGGGTAATGCCGGCAACATCACTGCCTATTGGAAGGGTTATAAAGAATATAAATCTGTAGGTAACATTAAACAATTGCCCAAGATGCTGGGATTCCAGGCAGCAGGGGCAGCGCCGATTGTCAGGGGCCACCCTATAAAAGACCCTAAGACTATTGCTACTGCAATTCGTATCGGTAATCCGGCTAGTTGGAGGCAGGCCGAAGCAGCGCGCGATGAGTCCGGCGGGTTAATTGATTTGGTTTCTGACGCCCAGATATTAGCGGCTTATAAATTATTAGCCGCCAAAGAAGGCGTGTTTGTGGAACCGGCATCCGCTGCTTCTGTAGCCGGGTTGCTAAAATTGAAGAGCAAAAATTATTTTAAACCAACGACCAAAGACCAAAGACCAACGACAAAGATTGTCTGCATTCTAACCGGCCACGGCTTAAAAGACCCTGACCGGGCAATAAAGAGCATTAGAGAGCCGAAAGTCGTAAAAGCAAATCTGAAGGCAATTTTAAGAGAGATTGGATATTAAATGAACTTAAATCCTAAATCCGAAATCCTAAACTTTAAACAAATCCAAAATCACAAATCCAAATTTTCTAAACAAAGTTACCTTTTGAATTTTGAGTTTACAGTTTTGAGTTTGTTTAGGATTTAGAGTTTAGTGTTTAGAGTTTAATGAAGTTAAAGAATAAAGAGATTCTAATAACAGCGGGGCCGACGTGGGTCCCCATAGATAGTGTCAGGGTCATCAGTAATATTGCCAGCGGTGAAACCGGAATATTATTGGCGGAGAGATTACAGCGCCGGGGCGCAAAGGTAACTTTGTTACTCGGCCCAGTAGGGGTCTGCTGCCTGAATAAAAAAATAAAATTAATCCGCTTTAAGTTTTTTCAGGAATTTAAAAATAAAATTATTAAGGAATTGTCCACTAGAAGATACGATGTCGTAATTCACAATGCCGCGGTTTCGGATTTTCAGCCGGATAAGCACAAAGGAAAAATCAGCTCGGCTAAGGTTACCAGCCTCAAATTGAGGCCAGCGCCGAAAATTATAAATTATATCCGCCGCCTTGCGCCGCAGGCTACTTTGATTATGTTCAAGTTGGAATCCGGAATTTCAAAAGCCAGGCTGATAAAAAAAGCCAAGCAGGCCAAAGATACAGCAGCCGCGGATTTGGTGGTGGCAAATATGCTGAATCCTTATCGGGCTTTTATTATGAATAGGGCAGAAAATATTATTCCTGTAAGAAGCAAAGGTGAATTGGTAAATAGATTAACAAAGATTATTAACCTAATATCTGTAACCTAACTATGAAATATATCGTGTTAGTCGGCGACGGGATGGCGGATTACCCAATTAAAGAATTGGGTGAGCGTACGCCTTTGGAAGTAGCGCGCACTCCGCATATGGATTTTATTACCCAGGCAGGCAGACTCGGCCGGGTTAAAACTATACCCCCTAATATCACGCCTGGCTCGGACGTAGCCAATATTTCCATCATGGGCTATGACCCCAAGGAATTTTATACCGGTAGAGGTCCTTTAGAGGCAGCGAATCTGGGCATAGAATTAGCGGAGGATGACGTAGCCTTCCGCTGTAATCTCGTCACTGTTTCCGGGGATACCTTAACGGATTACAGCGCAGGCCATATTAGTTCCCAGGAAGCGGCGATACTCATAAAATTTATTGACGAGAAACTCGGCACCAACCGCATAAGGTTTTATCCTGGCGTAAGTTATCGGCATGTGATGTTGGCAAAGAGGGGGGTTGAGGAGCATCTCGAAGATTTAAAATGCCACCCCCCTCACGATATTACCGGCCAGGGCATTAGCAAAAATTTACCCCGGGGCGATGGCGCGCAGACCATTATCGCATTAATGCAGGAGTCGCGCCAGATCCTCCAGCAGCATGAGATAAATCTCGTCAGGTTAGACCTGAAAGAAAATCCGGCAAATATGATTTGGCTCTGGGGCCAGGGCCAGAAGCCCTCTATGCCTAAATTTCAAGATAAATACGGCGTCAGCGGTAGCGTTATTTCCGCCGTGGATTTGATTAAAGGTATGGGAAGAATTTTAGGCCTTCAGGTAATTGATGTCCCAGGCGCAACCGGATATTACGATACGGATTATCAGGGTAAAGCCAAGGCCGCCTTAAAATCACTGCAAGAAAGAGATTTTGTCTTCGTACACGTGGAGGCTCCTGATGAGGCAGGCCACAACGGCGATTTAAGGGAAAAGATCACCGCCATTGAAAGGTTTGACCAACTGGTGGTCGGCACGATCCTTCAGGGATTTAAGAAAAAGAAAGATTTTCGTCTCTTAGTTTTGCCTGACCATGCCACGCCAATTTCCTTAAAGACGCATACTGCGGATATCGTCCCTTTTGCGATTTTTGGTAAGAATGTTACTGCGGGAGGGTCTGCCGGCTATAACGAAAGAGAGGCGCAGAAGAGCGACTTTTATTTTGAACAAGGGCATGAGTTAATGGGATATTTTATTAAATTATGAGTTCTATATTTATTGTTATTATCGCCTTAGTTTTGTTTTTTTGGGGTTATCTATTTTACGCGCGTAAATTAGAAAGACTCTGGCAGATTGACCCCAAGAGGTCAACTCCGGCATATTCCAAGTACGACAGCGTGGATTATATCCCGGCCAGAAACAGGTTGGTTTTATTCGGCCACCATTTTTCCGCCATTGCCGGCGCAGGTCCGATTGTCGGCCCGGTGATCGCAGTAATGCTCTGGGGATGGCTGCCGGCCTTACTCTGGGTGGTCTTGGGTACGCTTTTTATCGGCGGAGTGCATGATTTTGGTTCGTTAATAACCTCGGTGAGGGAAGGCGGCTCATCTGTGGCCGACATTGCCGAGCATGCTATCTCCAAACGGGCAAAAATTTTATTTTCCCTTTTTGTATGGCTTGCGCTAATTTTGGTGATTGCGGTATTCGCCTATCTCTGCGCCGATAGCTTTGTCAAAGAACCCAAGATTGTCTTACCTTCCTTGGGGCTGATACCGGTGGCGATGCTGGTGGGTTATTTTTTGTATCATCTACGGGTAGAGAGTGCCTTGGCGACCATCTTTGGCCTGGTTTGTTTGGTGGCTTTGACAGCGCTGGGTCTGGCCTGGCCGATCAACGGCAGTTTAAACCTCTGGCTCCTCGTTTTATTTGTGTATTGTTATTTTGCTTCGGTAATGCCGGTGAATATACTCTTACAGCCCAGGGATTATCTTTCCAGTTTCTTCTTATTTTTCGGAGTAGGCGCAGGTTATCTAGGTTTATTCTGGTTGCGACCGAAGATGATCATGCCCTGTTATCTAAAGTTTAATACCGCGCAGGGTTACCTTTGGCCGGCGTTATTTGTGACCATAGCCTGCGGCGCGGTTTCCGGATTTCATTCCCTGATTGCCAGCGGTACCTCCTCTAAACAACTGGCCAATGAGCGCCACGCCAAAGGTATCGGCTACGGAGGGATGGTGATGGAAGGAGTGGTGGCAATTATGGCGATCATTACGGCGGCGATTTTATTTGGCCGGACAAGCGATTTCGGCGCGCTTTTAAGGAGTGCCGGTCCGATCGCAATATTCGGCAAGGGTTACGGTCTGATGACCAGCAATATTTTAGGTAATTACGGGACATTTATCGCCGTGACTATCTTAAACGCATTCATCCTGACGACCCTGGATGCCGCCACCAGGATATCGCGTTATTTAAGCGAAGAATTGTTCCGCATAAAAAACCGCTTTCTTTCCACCTTACTCATAATTATTTTAAGCGGGGCCTTGGCCTTTAGCGGCAAATGGCAGAAACTCTGGCCGGCATTCGGCGCATCCAATCAATTAGTAGCAGCATTGGCTTTATTTGTCTTGAGTTGTTGGCTGATGAGCAAAAATAAAACTACCAAATTCACCTTATTACCGGCATTTTTTATGTTGATTACCACTGTGGCAGCGCTTTTTTTTCAGATGCTCGGTTATTTCCGACAAAGAGACCTCCTGCTTTTGGGAGTAACTATTCTTTTAATGCTCTTGGCAGGGTTTATGGTCTATGAAGTAATCTGCAAGATTACCATTAAGCGAGGGATATATGCATAGAGGTTTAATCGTACAGAAATTCGGCGGCTCATCAGTAGCCAATGTGCAGCGTATTCAGAAGGTTGCCCAGAGGGTTATTAGTTACCGGAAAAAAGGCTATGATTTGGTGGTGGTGGTTTCGGCCTTGGGCGATACAACGGACGAACTAATCGCCCTGGCAGACAGAATTAATCCCGAGCCCTCTGAGCGCGAGATGGATATGCTGTTGTCCACCGGAGAGCAGATTTCCGTCGCGCTTCTGGCGATGGCCATTCATAAATTGGGATACGAGGCCATCTCTTTCACCGGCGCACAGGTCGGTATCATCACCGATACCAGCCACACCCGCGCGCGGATTATCAAGATTAATACCGATAAAATAAGAGAGGAATTAAAGAAAGGCAGGATTGTCATTGTTGCCGGATTCCAGGGGGTAACTTTAAATCAGGATATCACCACCTTAGGCCGCGGCGGTTCGGATTTAACTGCCGTGGCCCTGGCTAAAGAATTGCAGGCGCGGGAATGCGAGATCTATACTGATGTGGAAGGCATTTATACCACTGACCCGCATATTGAGCCGAGGGCCAAGAAGATGCTCGGCATAACCTATGATGAAATGCTGGAGATGGCCTCGCTAGGTGCCCAGGTAATGCAGTCGCGTTCAATAGAAGTGGCCAAAAAATTCAATGTGCCGATACACGTGCGTTCGTCGTTTTCAAAAAATACCGGCACCTTAATCATCAAGGAGGTTAGAAGAATGGAAGACGTAGTGGTCAGCGGCATAACCTTGAACAGAAATGAAGCCAAGATTACCATTTGCGATGTCCCTGATCGTCCGGGGGTGGCGGCGAAAATATTTAAGGAGTTGTCCGCGGCCGGGGTAAACGTGGATATGATTGTGCAAAATGTTTCTCATATCCGTCAGACGGATATTTCTTTTACGATAAGCAAAGCCGAGGTGAACCGGGCGATAAAAATTACCCGCAGAGTCGGCCGCAGTATTCAGGCAGGGGATATTTTGGAAGATCAGGATATTGCCCGCGTTTCCGTCGTGGGCGTGGGAATGAAGTCGCATCCGGGTGTAGCGGCGACGATGTTTGGCGCCTTGGCAAAAAACAAAATCAATATTGAGATGATTTCGACTTCCGATATCAGCATATCCTGTATTATCCAGAAGAGGTTTGCCGAAAAGGCAGTAAAGGCATTGCATGCAAAATTCGGTTTGGGAAAGTAGGAGACTCTCTATGTCCAAAGTTAAATTATACGACACGACCTTAAGAGATGGGGCACAGGGCGAGGGGATTTCTTATTCTGTAACGGATAAAATTCGTATTGCCGAAGAACTGGATAAGTTAGGCATCCCTTATATCGAAGGCGGCTGGCCGGGGGCAAACCCAAAGGATATGGAATTTTATCTGATGATGCGCAAAAGACAGCTGAAGAATGCGCAATTAGTGGCCTTTGGCTCAACGAAAAGGCCACAAATAAAAATAACCGAAGATAGCAATATCAAGGGAATCCTCAAGTCACAGGCCAAGGTAGTGACTATTTTCGGCAAGACCTGGGACCTACATGTTAAAGATGTCTTAAGAACCACCCTGGACGAGAATCTGGAGATGATTAAGGATACGGTGAGTTTCCTGGTGGCCAAGGGCTTAACCGTATTTTATGACGCGGAACATTTTTTTGATGCCTATCAGGCAAACAAAGAATATAGCTTGAGGTGTTTACTTCTTGCGCAAGAGGCCGGTGCGCAGGCAGTTGTCTTATGCGACACCAACGGCGGCACCATTACTTGCGAGATTTCGGCCGTGATCAAAGAGATTCGCCCGCAGATTAAGGCGTGGTTAGGCATTCATTGCCATAATGACGCGGGCCTGGCGGTGGCAAATTCTCTGGCCGCGGTTGAGGCCGGATGCAGCATGGTCCAGGGCACCGTTAACGGTTATGGCGAACGCTGCGGTAACGCAGACCTAATCCCGATTATCGCCAACCTGAAATTGAAACTAGGCATCGACTGTATCAGCGACGATAAATTAAAGGAATTAACCCATGTCTCGCATTTTGTCAGCGAAATCAGCAATCTGCGGCACCGCGCCGACCAGCCGTATGTGGGCGCATCGGCCTTTGCGCATAAAGGCGGGGTGCATATCAATGCAGTCATGAAGAACCCCAAGACCTACGAACATATTGAACCCACGCTGGTGGGTAACCGGCGCAGGATTCTCGTTTCGGAACTGGCCGGCAAGAGCGGGGTGTTGGTGCGGGCGAAGAATTTAGAGTTGGACTTAAGCAAAGAATCTCCCCAGACCCAGAAGATTCTGGCGCTGGTGCAAAAACTTGAACACCAGGGTTATCACTTTGAGGCCGCGGAGGCATCTTTTGAGCTACTGATGAAACGGGCTTTGAAGAAATATAAGAAATTTTTTGAGTTAGAAGGCTTCCGGGTAGTGATTGAGAAGCAATCGGAGAAAAAAATTACCTCCGAGGCAATCATCAAGTTAAAAGTAAAAGGCGCAAAGGAACATACTGCGGCCGAAGGCGACGGTCCGGTAAATGCCCTGGATAATGCCTTACGCAAGGCCCTGAAAGATTTTTATCCCACTTTATCTAAGATGCGCCTTTCTGATTTTAAGGTGCGCGTCTTAGATGAAAAGGCCGGCACTGCGGCGCGGGTGCGCGTTTTGATTCAATCCCAAGACGAAGGAGATTCCTGGAACACCATCGGCGTCTCGGAAAATATCATCGAAGCCAGTTGGCAGGCACTGGTGGATAGCATAGAATACAAACTGCTCAAAGACAACGTAAACAATGCTTGAGATCCCCTCCCGTTATAACCCCAAAGAGACCGAAGATAAATGGTATAAGTTCTGGGAAGAGAAAGGATTTTTCCGCGTCCAGCCCAACCCTGACAAAAAACCTTTCTCTATAGTTATCCCTCCGCCAAATGTCACCGGAATCCTGCATATGGGGCACGCCCTGAATAATACCATTCAGGATATTTTAATCCGTTATCACCGCATGCAGGGTGAAGAGACGCTCTGGATGCCGGGGACTGACCATGCCGGCATTGCCACGCAAAATGTAGTAGAAAAGGCTATTGCCAAAGAGGGACTCAAGCGCCAGGACTTAGGTAGGGAAAAATTTATTGAGCGGGTCTGGCAGTGGCGCCAGGATTACGGTTCCACTATTATTAAGCAACTGAAAAAATTAGGCGCCTCCTGCGATTGGGAGCGCCTGCGCTTTACCATGGATGAAGATTATTCTAAATCTGTCATTGAGGTTTTTATCCGTCTTTACGAAAAAGGCCTGATCTATAGAGGTAGTTATATTATTAATTGGTGCCCGCGTTGCTCCACCGCGCTTTCGGATGAGGAGGCGCCGCATCGGGAATTAGAAGGGAAACTCTATTATATAAGATACCCCTTAGAGGAAAAAATCAAAAATCAAAAATCAAAAATC
>CAZKSS010000017.1:0-6197 GCA_964555545.1 uncultured Planctomycetales bacterium | reverse complement strand
ATATATAGTAGTTGCAACAACCCGTCCAGAAACTATGTTGGGAGATACGGCAGTGGCAGTTAACCCCAAAGACAGACGTTATCAGAAATTAATCGGCAAGACTATAATTTTGCCGTTGATGAACCGCGAAATAAAAATTATTGCCGACCCAATCGTGGATATGAAATTCGGCACTGGCGCAGTCAAGGTAACGCCTGCGCATGACCCCAATGATTATGCCTTAGGCAAAAAGCACAACCTTGAATTTGTGAATGTCATGTATCCCGATGGCCGAATGAACGATAATGCCGGCGACTATAAAGACCTGGATAGATTCCAGGCCAGAGAAGCCATCTTGAAGGATTTGCAGGAAAGGGGCCTATTAGAGAAGATTGAACCGCACCGATTATCCGCTGGCCATTGTTACCGTTGCCATACGATCATTGAGCCGTATTTATCCAAACAGTGGTTTGTGAAGATGAAACCATTGAGTAAGCCCGCAATTGAGGTAGTTAAAAAGGGCAAGATTAAATTCTATCCTCAGCGGTGGATGAAGGTTTATCTTAACTGGATGCAGAATATTCAGGACTGGTGTATCTCGCGGCAGATCTGGTGGGGGCACCGCCTGCCAGTTTACTATTGTAAAAATTGCCTTAAACTGGCAAGCGAGTCCACAGTCCACAGTCCACAGTCCGCAGATAGAACTATGGACTACAAAGGCATAATTGTTTCTCGAGTCAAGCCTGATAAATGTCCCCATTGCGGCTCAACAGATATCTATCAAGATGAAGATGTCTTAGACACCTGGTTTTCTTCTTGGTTATGGCCATTCGCCACATTTGGTTGGCCTGTCCAGGGACAGTCCCCTTCGGGGACAGTCCCTGGCGAGGAATTAAATTATTTCTATCCCACTTCAGTTTTAGTGACTGCGCCGGAAATTATCTTCTTCTGGGTGGCGCGGATGATTATGGCGGGACTGGAGTTTATGCAGGATATCCCCTTTAAGGATGTCTACATCCACGGCACGGTGCGCGATATTGAAGGCAAGAAGATGTCCAAGTCACAAGGCAATATTATTGACCCGCTGGAAGTTATTGCTGAATACGGCAGCGATGCCCTGCGCTTTAGTCTGATCTCCATTACCGCCCAAGGCCAGGACATATTTTTATCCAGAGACAAGTTCCAGCAGGGCAGGAACTTCGCCAATAAGATCTGGAACGCCTCGCGATTCATCCTGCTGAACTTAGACGCCCAAATGATAAAGGTAGACCTCTGCGCCTTCTTTAAAAAAGAGGATTTAAGCCTACCTGATCGCTGGATTTTAAGCAGGTTTTACAGCACCCTCAAAGAAGCAACTGGCTTTCTGCAGAGATATAAATTTAATGAAGCGGCAAACTTCTGGTATGGATTTTTTTGGCATGAGTTCTGCGACTGGTATCTGGAGATGATCAAGCCGGAGATTAGAGATCCGCAGCACCAGGTCGTGATGTACAAAGTCTTAGAGAAATTTTTAAGGGCAATGCATCCCTTTATGCCTTTTGTTACTGAGGAGATATGGCAGAGGCTCCCGCATCAAGGAACTTCTATCATGATTCAACCTTGGCCGCATCTGCAGGAGCAGATTATCGATAAGAAAATAGAAACAAAAATGGAGATGATTCTGGAAATCATCACTACGCTCAGGAATATGCGACAGGAATTGGAGATTCCTCTTTCCGAGAAGATAGAGGCGATTGTCTCAAGCGAAAATAAGGCCAGTAGGGAATTGATGGATTTGATGTCTAGGCATATCCAGAACCTCGCGGGATTAGCCACCCTCAGAATTGAGCCAAAGTATAAACGGGTAAAATCAAGTATCACCAGTATCATCAGAGATACACATATAACTCTTCCGCTTGCCGGTGTGCTGGATATAGAAAAAGAAAAAGCCAAAATTGCCCAAAAAATTCAAGAGATGCAGTCAGAGATTAAGACCAAGGAAAAGATGTTGCACCACAAAGGGTTTTTAGAAAAGGCGCCAGCAGAAATAATAGAGAAGGAGAAGGAGCGCCTGGGAGAATTAAGCGATACCTTAAAACGCCTCAAGGTGATGAAAGATGAATTGCGCTAGATTTCTTCCCCTTATCCGCAACGCCCTCAGAGAAGATATCGGCAGGCGCGATATTACTACCGAATTAATGATCCCGCAGAATAAAAACATAAAGGCAGTCCTCTTGGCCAAGGAAAATTGCCTGCTTTGCGGTCTGGATGTGGCCAAGGCCGTATTCAAGGTAAGGGATAAGGGAATAAAGTTTAAACCTCTGGTCAAAGACGGCCAGGAAGTAAAAAAGGGAAAAATCTTGGCCCGCATAGAGGGCAGGGCGCGCTCCATATTGACTGCGGAGCGGGTGGTCCTGAATTTTCTCAGCCTGCTCTGTGGCATTGCCACAAAGACAAAGGCCTATGTGCATAAGGTTAAGTCGTACCGGGTAAAGATTATGGATACGCGTAAGACCATTCCGGGCTTAAGGGAATTGGAAAAATATGCCGTGCGCACTGGCGGCGGCTATAATCACCGGATGAGACTGGATGAGATGGTGCTGGTTAAAGATAATCACTTGGCTGTTTCAGGGTTCAGGGTTCAGGGTTCAGGGTTCAGGGGGAAGATTAAAAAAATAAAAAGAAAAGGCAAAAAAATAGAGTTGGAAGTAAAAAATCTAAGGGAATTTAAGGAAGCCCTCAAACTAAAACCCGATATAATTATGCTGGATAATATGAGCGTAGGCGTAATAAGACGCGCTGTTAGAATACGCAATAAACCAACGACCAACGACCAACGACTAACGACTAAACTGGAGGCCTCTGGTAACATCACCCTCAAAAATATCCGGCAGGTTGCCGCGACCGGCGTAGAGATGATTTCCGTAGGCAACCTTACCCGCTCCCTCGAATCCTCAGATATCAGCCTGGAAGTTTTATAAAATGGAAACCTTCAAACTCGTAGCGGATTACCGCCCTTGCGGCGACCAGCCCAAGGCCATTCAAGATTTGACGGAGTCAATTTTATCCGGCAAAAGATTTCAGACCCTCTTGGGGGTGACCGGTTCAGGCAAGACCTTTACCCTGGCCAATTGTATCGCGAAAATAAACCTGCCCACCCTGGTCATTTCCCATAACAAAACCCTGGCGGCGCAATTATATTCCGAATTCAAGGAATTTTTCCCCCACAATGCCGTGGAATATTTTGTCAGTTATTATGATTATTACCAGCCCGAGGCCTATATTCCTTCCACCGATACCTATATTGAGAAGGACGCCTCCATAAATGACAGGTTGGACCGCCTGCGCCTGTCAGCCACGAGCAGCCTGATGTCGCGTCGTGACGTCTTGATCGTGGCCTCGGTCTCCTGCATTTATAATCTAGGCTCGCCCGAAGATTATCGCGAGTTGCTCATTTTTCTAGAAAAGGGGCAGGTGATTCCGCGCGATAACCTGATTTCCCGTTTTATCCAGATACAATACGAAAGGAATGATTACGAATTCGTGCGGGGGAGACTGCGGGTGAGGGGGGATGTCTTGGAAATTTACCCTTCCTATGAGGAGAAGGCCCTGCGCCTGGAATTTCTCGGGGATAAGATTGAGAAAATTTTAGAGATTAATCCGGTATCGGGCGAAGTGCTAGATTCACTGGAGAAAGTGGCAATTTATCCGGCCAAGCATTTCCTCGTTTCCGGGGAGAGGGTCGCTCAGGCGCTGAAGAGTATTCAGATTGAACTGGAAGGTCAACTTAAATTTTTAAAGAGCAAAAATAAATTAGTGGAGGCCCAGCGCCTGGAGTCACGCACCCGTTATGACATGGAGATGTTAAGGGAAATCGGTTATTGCCACGGCATAGAAAATTATGCGCGGCATCTTTCGGGAAGACCGCCGGGATCGCGCCCTTATTGCCTGATAGACTATTTTCCGCAAAAATTTCTCACTATCATTGATGAGTCGCACGTTACGCTTCCGCAGATTCGCGGTATGTACGAAGGAGATAGGGCCAGAAAGGAAATTTTAGTGGAATACGGTTTTCGTCTTCCTTCCTGCCTGGATAACCGGCCTTTAAAATACGACGAGTTCCAGCAACTCGTCAACCAGGAGGTTTTTGTCTCGGCCACTCCGGATGAAGAAGAAATAAAAAAGAGCGCGGGTAAAATTATAGAGCAGATTATCCGACCCACCGGCCTGGTTGACCCGGAAATTATGGTCAGGCCAACCGCAGGCCAAGTTGAGGATTTGATTAGTGAGGTGAAATTGCGCGCCAGGAGAAATGAGCGGGTCTTGGTCACTACCCTGACCAAGAGGATGGCCGAAGATTTAACCGCCTATCTTAAAGAAAAGGGCCTCAGGGTGAAATATCTGCATTCGGAGATTGAAACTATTGAGCGCTCAAAGATCCTGCGCGAGTTAAGGCAGCAAGAATTTGATTGCCTGGTGGGGATAAATCTGCTGCGCGAAGGACTGGATTTACCGGAAGTCTCACTGGTCGCGATTCTGGATGCGGATAAAGAGGGGTTTTTGCGCTCGGCAACCTCTCTGATCCAGGTGGCTGGACGCGCCGCGCGCAATATCCACGGTAGCGTAATCATGTATGCGGATACACTCACCGGCTCAATGAAAAAGGCCATCAGCGAAAGCCAGCGCCGCCGCAAAATTCAGTTGGAATTTAATCAGAGGAATAAGATTACCCCGCGCTCGATTCAGAAGGAGATCCGCCGGGGAATTGAGGATCTGGTCGAGGCAGAAGAGTTTGTGCAGGACTTAACCGGCGAGGCCCAAGAGGAATATGAATTGCGCAAATACATCTCCCAGTTACAATATGAGATGGAGTTGGCGGCGCGGAATCTGCAATTTGAAAAGGCAGCCAGTTTAAGGGATAAAATAAAGGAGTTCCAGAGTGCTACTCGCAGGTGATATCGGCAATACCAATATCAGTTTTGGGCTCTTTCAGGGCGCAAGGCTGCTGAGGCGATTCAATATCCCCACCCATGATTATACTCTTGGCAGACTGAAGGCATCTCTCGGTAAGGCGGATATTGCTGATACCCTAATCTGTAGTGTAGTTCCTAAAGTCGCTCAAGCCCTTAATCACGACCTTAGCCGCCTGTTGGCCAAGAGGCCATATAATATAGGTAAAGAGATAGAAGTGCCGATAAAGAATCTTTACCGTCACCCTCAGCAGGTCGGCCAGGACCGCTTAGTGAATGCCTATGCCGGCATTCGGCTTTACGGCGCGCCTTTAATAGTCGTAGACTTTGGCACTGCGGTTACCTTTGACGCCGTCTCTAAAAAGGGAGATTATTTAGGCGGGATGATTTTGCCGGGCCTGGAAATTTCTCTGGAGGCGCTGGCCAGGCGCACGGCCTTACTGCCGAAAATAAAATTAGCCAAGCCAAAAGAATTCATCGGCCGGGATACCAAGAACAGTATGCTCAGTGGTATGGTTTTTGGTTTCGCGTCACTTACCGATAATTTAGTAACACGCATCAAAGATAAAATCGGCAGAAATGCCTTAAGTATAGGCACTGGCGGGAATATCAGATTAATCGGCAGGTATTGTAAACGATTAGATAAAATAGACCCTGACCTCACCCTCAAAGGCCTGAATCTAATTTATCAGAAAAACAGAAGAGTCGGCATTAAAAAACGTTGATTTTATACGTAAATATGGTATTTTATTTTTAGGAAGGGAGAAAAGATGGCAAAATTAAAATTTCAAAAGGTAACTTTAAATGTAGTATTTTATAGAGAAGGAAATAAGTTTATTGCCTATAGTCCTGCATTAGATCTTTCTACCTGTGGAGACACCCAAGAGCAGGCTAAAAGAAGATTCGCGGAAGCGCTACAACTTTTCCTTGAAGAGACCGATAAAATGGGAACTCTTGAAGATGTTCTCCTTGAGTGCGGCTGGAAGAAAGTAGGCCACTCCCAGAAAACCTGGTTACCCCCTGTGTATGTAGGTCAAACTCAAGAAGAAGTGCGATTGCCGTGTCCCGCCTAACCCAGTAGATTACAGAAAGTTTGAGAAGTTCTTAAGGTATCTCGGCTGTGAATTTATCAGACAAAAAGGTGACCACCGCATCTATCGCAAGGCTAACCTAAAACGCCCTATCGTTATACCAGCTATCAAGGATATTCCTGTTTTTATCATTTTGAATAATCTGCGTGTATTGGGAATCAGTAAAGAAGAATATCTC
>CAZKSS010000016.1:0-16337 GCA_964555545.1 uncultured Planctomycetales bacterium | reverse complement strand
GCATTGTATTACTTATATCCGCCGTGTCCCGAGCTTGTCGAGGGACAGGCGCATTGTATTACTTATATCCGCCGTGTCCCGAGCTTGTCGAGGGACAGGCGCATTAAAATAAACTGAGTTGTCTTTCCGGCTCCTGGGGCTTATCCTCATCCCCGAAAAGAGAGATCTTCCCGTATTCTCCGTCAAAACCTGCCTGAATATTGACTTTGCCTTGGCGCATCCTGAGGATACCTTCGGCTATGCGCGGGGGGAGGTTCCTCTGCAACTCTTCTTCAGGAATCCGGGCGAGGATGGCAAACTCCGACCCCAACTTGGCGATAATGCTACGGTAATCCCTTTCTACCCCCACCGTAGTCTTGGCCACGCCCTTGGCATCGGCAATTATTTCATCTAAAGGAATTAAATTTTTAAAAGGAATAGTGTTTGTGGGCGTATAACCTTCGGGCCGGTCTGCCAGTTGCTCCACGCGGTTCATCACGCCTACGGTAACCGGCTTGCCGCATTTAGGGCATCTACCGTGATGTTCTTTTGTCTCTTTAGGCGACCACCTGATCCCGCATAAGCGATGCCCGTCAAAATGGTATTTGCCTTCTTCAGGAAAAAATTCAATAGTATAGAGAAATCTCTTTTTATCTTTGGTTTTTAATACCTCGCGGATAGTTTGATAATCCAATTCGCAGTCAAAGACATTGGCCTCTCTTCCAATCTTTGCTGGCGAATGCGAATCGCTATTTGAAACTAAAGTAAATTTATCCAAGGCCGAAAGTCGCCAGTTCATTGCCGGATCCGAAGATAAACCGGTCTCCAAAGCAAAAATCTTAGACGTTTGTTTTTCAAAGCAATCCTCAATTTTATCAAACCCGGACATCGAACCGAATAAACTAAACCAAGGGGTCCAGATATGCCCCGGTACAACCATACAGTTCTCGTCAATATCAAAGACGATGCGCGCAATTTCCGCGGCATCCATCCCCAGAATCGGCCGGCCGTCGCTGGCTAAATTACCGTAGCGGCTTAAGGTATCGTTAATTTTATCTACGCTCTGGAAAGAAGGCGCAACAATCAAGTTATGAATCCGATAGCCCTTATTTTTTTTAGAATAGATACTGGAAATCTCGGCAGTCAGGATAAAATAGACATCTTTGTGCTTAAACAGGCCGTTACCCAAATCCTCTAAGTTATGCTTCAACTCTTCCAGCCATAAGTGGTGGGTAAAATCGCCTGTGCCCATCAGCGTAATGCCCTTAAGTTTTGCCCACTCGGTGATATGTGGGGTATCCATATCTCGCGAGGTGGCGCGCGAATATTTAGAATGAATGTGGAAGTCGGCTATGAACTGCATATCTCTTTTAGTGTGTGGGCGACGTTGCCCCAGTGCGTGCCCTGCCAGTAAATCCGCTTACATTTGGGGCAGGTGATAAAATCTTTCTGGGTCTTAAAAACATATTCCGGAACTTTGTCCTTTACTTTTTCTTTGGCAATCTCTACTAATCTTTCGTTACAGAGGATGCAGCGGCTAAACATCATTTGAGGGTCCGGCTGGATCTCCAGCGCCCTGGACACCTCGGCTAACTGTGCCTTCAATTTCTCCGCGCGGATTAAAATAATCTTTATACCTCTGGCCTGAGGCAGGCGGTGATTGCGGGTCAAAATGATGCGCTCATCCCTTAAGGCCTGAATGATCAAAGAACTCACATTATCCCCGCTAAAATAAACGACATCAAGCCCTAAGATTCTCAGCCACTTGGCTAATCTTCCCAGTTCTCGGGTGACGAGAATTTTCATTTTTAGAGGCAATTTTCCCACCTAAAATCGCATATTCTACTTGGCCTTTTAATCTCTTCCCCAAAAACGCGGAATTTTTGGATTTAGAAATCAGGTCTGGTTTCTCCACTCTCCATTCCTGGGCTGGGTCAATTATGATGATATCCGCGTCGCTACCTTGGCCTAATGTCCCCTTACTCAGACCTAAAATTTTTGCCGGGTTAAGCGCCATCTTTTGCGCCAGGCCCAGCCAATCTAATAAGCCCGTATCCACTAACTCCGTAATCGCCACGACCAATTCTGTTTCCAGGCCCACTACTCCGAATTCCGCGCGCTCAAATTCAATGTCCTTTTCATTTTCCGTATGCGGGGCGTGGTCTGAGGCAATGGCATCAATGACGCCGTTTTTTAAGCCCTGTTTTAGCGCCACCACGTCATCCGCGCTTCTTAAAGGGGGGTTCATTTTGAAATTAGTGTCGTATCCTAAAACCGCTTCTTCGCTTAAGGAAAAATAGTGCGGCGCGGTATCGCAGGTTACTCTCGCCCCTCTCTTTTTAGCCGCGGCGATTATCTCTATCGACTCCTGGCAGCTGACGTGCGCAATATGCACTGGCGCCTGGGCTTGCTCAGCCAACCTGATATCGCGCTCTACTCTTTTATATTCCGACTCTCGGGAGATCCCCCTTAAGCCTAAGCGCGTGGAGGTCAGTCCCAAATTTACCACCCCTCTTGCCGAGAGGGATCTATCTTCTGAGTGGCAGATAACTAAGATATTTTCTTTTTTGGCTAGTTTTAGCGCCTCCTGCATCAGTTGAGCGTTATCTACTGAGGCGCCGTCGTCGGTAATGGCAATAGCGCCTTCTTTTTGCAAACGGGCGATCTCGGTTAACTCCTGGCCCAGGCGGCCTTTGGTAATCGCTGCGGCGATAAAGACATTGGCCTGCGCGGTCTTTTTGATGATGCACTTCAGCAACTTAATATTTTCTGCGGTGTCTATTGCTGGCGAAGTATTGGGCATGGCTAAAACCGAGGTCACCCCGCCTTTTAAGGCAGCCCTAGTGCCGGAATAAATCGTTTCTTTATCTTCTCTTCCCGGCTCGCGTAAATGCACGTGCATATCCACTAGTCCCGGCATCACGATCTTGCCCGTGGCGTCAATAACCTTATCCGCGCCGTTACGGATATTCTGAGCCACCTTGGCGATTTTGCCGTCTTCCGCCAGAATATCCCGAATCTGGTCAATATTATTTTCCGGGTCAATTACCCGTCCGTTTTTAATCAGCAATTTCATTGGTTTTTCCTTACGCCTGTGCCACCAAAAACAATACTGCCATACGCACGGCAATGCCGTTAGTCACCTGCTCTAAGATGACGGAGTTTGCTCCGTCGGCTACGCCGCTGGACATCTCAATGCCGCGGTTGATCGGCCCGGGGTGCATCACCACGATATCCTTTTTGGCCTGGGCTAATCTCTCCTGGGTAATCCCGAAATTTTTAAAATATTCCAATTGCGCCGGAAAGGCTGCCTGCTCATCGCGCTCAAATTGCATGCGCAAGACATTTACGGCGTCCGCGTTCTTCAGGGCGTCGTCTATATCGTGGCTCACCCGGCAACCCATTTTCTCAATTTCCGGCGGGATAATAATTTTGGGTGCACAAACCAAGACCTTTGCGCCTAATTTAGTTAAGCCCCAGATATTTGAACGCGCCACCCGCGAATGCGCGATATCTCCGACGATGCTCACATTTAAGCCCTCAATATGGCCCACTTTTTCTTTTAAGGTAAAGATATCTAAAAGTGCCTGGGTAGGATGTTCGTGCCAGCCGTCGCCAGCATTGACCACGCTGATACTCACGTGGCGCGCCAGCATCACCGCTGCGCCGGAATAATTATGCCGCATGACAATAATATCGGCTTTTAAGGCCTCGATATTTCTACCGGTATCAATGAGGGTTTCGCCTTTCTTGACGCTGGAGGTCTCGGTGGCAATATTAATCACATCCGCAGACAGCCTTTTGGCTGCCACCTCAAAGGAAACCCTGGTTCTTGTCGAGGGCTCATAGAATAAATTCACCACGGTCTTGCCGCGCAGGGCCGGGACCTTCTTAATCTCGCGCGTCTGTACTTCTTTAAAAGACTCGGCAGTAGTTAGAATTAACTCGATTTCCTCCCGGGTCAAATCTTCTAAGCCTAACAAGTCCTTTTTCGTCCAGGTCATATTTCGTTTTTGGCTTAACTCGCAAACAACGCTTATCTCGCTTGGTAGGGACAGTCCCCTTCGGGGACAGCCCCTACGGCTATGCTTATCTCGTTATTTTTCAACAATTACTACCTCATCTACGCCGTCGGTTTCTTCCAGGCGCACTTCCACGGTCTCTTTCTGCGCCGTAGGGATATTTTTCCCGGCGTAATCCGCGCGCACGGGCAGTTCCCGGTGTCCGCGGTCAATTAAGACCGCTAATTGTATGGACTTAGGCCGGCCAAAATCTATTAAGGCATCCAAGGCAGCGCGCACGGTGCGGCCGGTATATAAAACATCATCCACTAAAACCAGATTTTTATCGCTGATATCAAAATCTATCTCGGTTTTATGCACCACTGGTTGAGCCGCAATCAGGGTGAGGTCATCACGGTAGAGGGTGATATCCAAAGCCCCTACTGGCACATCCATATTTTCAATCTTCTTGATGCACTCGGCTAAGCGCTGGGCTAAATACACGCCGCGGTTACGTATACCCACTAAACAGAGTGCATCCGTCCCTTTGTTCTTTTCCAGGATCTCATGGGCAATACGCATGAGCGCGCGGCTGATGGCCTCCTTATCTAATATTTTGGCCTTCTCCTTCATGGCTTCTCCAGGCAATCCCTCGCCTTGAGTAGATTTAACGGCTCTGGCCCGGGATTAATTCGGCCAAACAACTTATGTCGCTGACGTAATTCGGCTGCTCCATAAGTTGTGGCCTCATTAAAAAAATACCCTTGGATGTTTTTTCCAAGGGTCATTATGTTTTAACACTTTGGGTTGCATAATCTTTTAGCCTTGCCGGCCTCGCGGGTCAGCTTAAAGGCCCTTTCTGATTTTTTATAAATATACCATATATTCCCCTTTTGTCAAGGGTAAATTTATATGACCACTGTGAATTCGCCGCGGGGCCCACGGTGCTTAAGAGAGGTCATAATTTGGCTGGTTTTCCCGCGTTTGACTTCTTCAAATTTCTTGGTTAATTCCCTGGCCACGACTATCTCTCTGTCGCCAAAAACCGCCGCAATATCCTCTAAGGTGGCTAAAATCCGGTGGCAGGATTCATATAAAACAATGGTGGTCTTCCTCTGGGCCAGTTTCTCTAGCCGGTTGCGCCGGGCCTGGGAGCGATTAGGCAGAAAACCGGCAAAGATAAATTCATGTGCCGGCTTACCAGATAAAACTAAGGCATTGATAAAAGCGGTTGGGCCGGGGATTACAGTTATAGCGATGTTATTCTTGATGGCCAGATTAATCAGGTTATAGCCGGGATCAAGTATGCCTGGCATCCCCGCATCGGAAATCAAAGCAACATCCTTGCCTTCTTTTAATAATTTGAGCAAATAATCTGCCTTGATAAATCTATTGTGCTGAAAGAAACTCGTGGTCGGGGTTTTAATCCCGTAATGCTCAAGCAGGATTTTGCTGTGTCGGCTGTCTTCGCAGGCAATCAGGTCAACGCTCTTTAAGACTTCTAAGGCGCGCAGGGTAATGTCTTTGAGATTGCCAATGGGGGTAGCGACGATGTAGAGCATGTTTATATCTCCCGTAGGGACAGTCCCCTTGGTTTGAATTTAGGCAATATCTGCGGGGACAGTCCCTATTCAACGGTTACGCTTTTGGCCAGATTCCTCGGTTGGTCCACGTCGCAGCCGCGCTTGACGGCAATATGGTAGGCCAATAACTGTAGCGGCAGGGCCACGATTAAAGGCGAAAAGAATTCGTCTATTTTGGGGATATAGATTATTTCGCGGGTCAATTCTTTAATCTTCTCATCGCCTTCGCTGGCTATGGCAATAATCTTGCCCTCGCGGCTGTGGATCTCCTGAATATTGGAAAACATCTTGGCGTAAATCTTGGATTCGGGCTCAATGCAGACCACTGCCCGGTACTCGTCAATTAAGGCAATGGGTCCGTGCTTCATCTCGCCGGCAGCGTAACCTTCAGCAGGAATGTAGGAAATTTCTTTTAATTTCAAAGCGCCTTCCAATGCCGACGGATAATTAATGTTGCGGCCCAAATACAAAAAGGAACCGAAGTGCGAATGCCGCCGGGCTAAGGCGGCAATGCTGTGCTGACCGCCTAAAACCGCTGCCATTAATTTGGGGATCTTGTTCAGGCCTTCGATATACTTATGAATTTTCTCCTCAGGCAGCATATTTTTTATCTGGGCAAAATAAAAAGCGAATAAATAAAGCGCCAAGAGCTGCGCGGTATAGGCCTTGGTGGAGGCTACGCCTATTTCCGGACCGGCATGGGTATAAATTATACCGTCGGATTCGCGGGCCAAGGTAGAGCCCAAAACATTACAAATAGAAAGCACCGACGCTCCCAACTCCCGCGCCCTTCTCACCCCGGCTAAAGTATCCGCGGTTTCTCCAGATTGGCTGATGGCAATGACTAACGTATCTAGATTAATAAAGAGGTTACGGTAGCGAAATTCGCTAGAAACATCCACCGCTACCGGGATGGCACAAACAGACTCTAAGATATATTTACCTACCAGGCCCGCATGATAAGCCGTGCCGCAGGCGACGATAGAAATATTTTTTATATTTTTTAGTTTCTCTGCGGGGATGTCCTGCTCCTGGAAGACAATCTCGATACCGCCCTTATTGATTCTCATCTTGAGCAGTTTATCTATAATGCCGGGCTGTTCATTAATTTCTTTCAGCATAAAATGCTGATAACCCTGCTTCTCGGCCTGCTCAATATCCCAGTCTATGCGGCTGGGCTTTTTGACAATTTCTGCGCCATTAAGGTTGGTTACTTTAACGCTATCTTTAGTCAACACCACCACCTCGCCCTCATCCAAGAAGATTACCTCTTTAGTAGAATCTAAAATCGCCGGCACATCTGAGGCCAGGAAATTTTCGTTTTTGCCTAAGCCCACAATCAGAGGACTACCTTGACGGGCGCCCACGAGCTTTTCCGGCTCGCGCTTAGAAATTACACCAATGGCAAAGGAGCCTACCAAAAGTTTCAGGCATTTACGTGTTGCCTCTTCTAAAGAAACACCATTTTTATAAAACTTTTCAATGAGATGCACGATGACCTCGGTGTCGGTCTGGCTCTTAAAATGGTGGCCCTCTTTGATCAGATTGCTCTTTAAAGATTCATAATTTTCAATGATGCCGTTGTGCACCAGGGCGATTTGGCCTTTGCAGTCATCGTGGGGATGGGCATTGGCCTGATTGGGCGCGCCGTGGGTTGCCCATCTGGTATGGGCGATACCGACCGTGCCAAGAAGGGGCCTAGCCTTAACTAATCTTTCTAAGGCGAGTATCTTGCCGGGAGTTTTCCGGATAGAGATGGCATTTTTGGCGGGATTAATTAAAGATATGCCTGCAGAATCATAGCCGCGGTATTCCAGGCGCTTCAGACCGTTTAAGAGGATGTCTTGAGCCGGCCGGTGGCCGATATATCCGATTATTCCGCACACTGAACACCTGCTGTTATATTATAATGACCCTATGGGGATTTGAACCCCAGTCGAGAGCTTGAAAAGCTCTTGTCCTAGGCCAGGCTAGACGATAGGGTCGGATTTTATTCCTCTTCTTCGGCAATCACCGGGGCAACGCAGGAGACGCGGTCTTTATCCTGCAGCTTGATCAGGCGCACGCCCTGCGCCGAGCGGCCAGTAGTCCTGATATCCTTGACCGCACAGCGCAAAAACATTCCGTTTTGGGTAATCACCATCAATTCGTCTTTATCGCTGACGGTTTTTAAACTTACTGCCTCGCCGTTTTTGTGAGTGACCTTGATATTAATGATGCCTTTGCCGCCACGTGAGGTCAAGCGGTATTCTTTTACTGGCGTGCGCTTGGCAAAACCCAATTCTGTAACGGTCAATACCGTCGCATCCTTCTGGGCCAAAACCATGGCGATGACTTCGTCTTTTTTCGCCAAAGATATTCCACGCACACCTCCTGCCTGCCTGCCCATATCCCGGACTTTGCTCTCCGGGAACCTAATCGCCTTGCCCTGGCGTGTGCCGATCAAGAGTTCCTGTTTTCCGTCAGTAAGCTGTACCTCGATCAGCTCATCGCCCTTGTCCAGGCTGATGCCGATAATTCCGCCCTTACGCGGATTACTGTAGGCATCTAACTTGGTCTTCTTGATCTGGCCGAGCCGAGTGACCATGACGAGGTATTTATCCGGAGAAAATTCTTTCACCGGGATGGTCGAGCTAATTTTGGAGGCTGGCTCCATCTGTAGTAAATTCACGATCGCCTTGCCCTTCGACTGCCTGCCGGCCTGCGGGATCTCATAGACTTTTAGCCAATGCACCTGCCCTTTGTCCGTAAATATCAAAAGGTAGTCTCTGGTTGAGGCCACGAAGAGATGCTCTACAAAATCCTCTTCTTTTACTTCGGCACCAGTCACGCCCTTGCCACCGCGCTTCTGTTTACGGTAGGCGCTGACCGGCAACCTCTTGATATAGCCGCCGTGGCTAATGGTAACCACCACATCTTCCTCGGCAATTAAATCTTCGACTTCTAACTCCTCTACTTCTCCGACGATGTCCGTCCTTCTCTCGTCGCCGTATTTTTTCTTCAGTTCTGCGAGTTCATCCTTAATAATAGCTTCCACTTTCTTCTCCGAGGCCAAAATCGCCCGGCACAACTCAATCTTCTTTAATAATTCCGCATACTCCGCATCGATCTTGTCGCGTTCTAGCGCGGTCAAGCGCTGCAGTTGCATCTCCAGGATGGCCTGCGACTGGATTTCGGATAAATCAAATTCCTTGATCAGGCGCTCTTTGGCTACCTCGACACTCTTAGAGGTCTTGATGGTTTTAATAATGCGGTCAATAAATTTCAGGGCAATCTTTAGACCCTCTAAGATGTGTGCCCGCCTTAAGGCCTTGTCCAGTTCAAACTGGGTGCGCCGGCGGATGACCACCTTGCGGTGATCAATATAACAATCGATCACCTGGCGCAGGCTCAATACCCGCGGCCGGTTATCCACCAAGGCCAAGGTAATAATGCCGAAAGTGGTCTCCAGTTGCGTATGCTTGAAGAGCTGGTTTAAGACGATCTGCGATTCGCTGTCGCGCCTTAATTCTACGACGATACGCATGCCCTCTTTGTCCGACTCGTCGCGGATATCGGAAATCCCTTCTATCTTTTTCTCCTCCACCAGCCCCGCGATAGACTCAATCAGCGCTGACTTTTGCACCTGGTAGGGAATCTCGGTAACCACAATTAAATCCTTGCCGTTTTTCTGGTGCTCTACCGTCGCCCGTGCGCGCACCGTGAGTTTCCCCTTGCCAGTAGCGTAGGCTTCTTTAATCCCTGTCCTGCCGCAGATCACCCCACCCGTAGGAAAATCCGGACCCTTGATATAACGCAACAAATCTTTGATCTCTGCCTCGGGGTTATCCAGACAATAAATAATGGCCTCGGCAACTTCGCCTAAATTATGCGGCGGGATGTTCGTGGCCATGCCCACGGCAATGCCTGAGGAGCCATTGACTAAGAGATTGGGCAGCGCTGCAGGCAAAAGAAGCGGCTCTTGTAATGAAGCATCAAAGTTCGGGCCGAAGTTGACCGTGTCTTTGTCAATGTCGCCAAGCATGTCGTCGGAAATTGCGGCGAGGCGGACTTCCACATATCTCATCGCGGCCGGGCTGTCACCATCCACGCTGCCCACATTACCTTGGCCTTCTACTAATGGATAACGTAAAGAAAAATCTTGAGCCATTCTGATTAGTGCATCATATACTGCAATATCTCCATGCGGATGATATTTACCAAGGCAATTATGCGAAATCGCCCCATTAGCGACAAACTCATGCGTTCCGCTTACCTGAATATCATAAGTTTTCTCTGCCGGAGCAGGAGTTATACTTTCTACCCTTAGAAAATATATTTTCTCTTCAATAATCGAGTATATAAAATCGCTCAGCGGGGAATTTATCCTTGCCAATTTTTCTAAAATCCCCCAGCCGACCACCTGGGATAACTTTAAAGCCTTTTCCTGTAGGGCGGCTGAATACCTGATTTTACATCCCTGCCCGTACTTTATGCCCATTCGGAACTTATTACCTACCGCATCCTGATACCACCCGCCGCCTAGATGCAGCCTGCTTAACTCCCCAAAAATCCTCTCCCCGGCATAGGGAATGGTGTCTAGAGATGACCAGCAACCTCTCTGTTCCTTGCTAAGCATTGCCTCTAATTTAGCCTTTCTATTGTTATCGGCTATATCGAGGCAGGCGCCTAGGCGCAGGGCATAAGCCCCTCTAAACTCTAAGCTAAAAAATTTATGTCTGCCCGAGATAAATCTGCCGTCCACGGTACGGCTGCCCTTAGGTTCTTCGCAATATTGGAAACCTATAATATTCTGGTGCTGCAGCAATAATTGTAATTGATTGATTAACCTTTCTGATATCGACCCGTAATGAATGACATTCCTGTTTTTATGGATGCTGCCGTCGCCGTCTATCAGCCCAGAAGCAAAAGCAAAAATTACTTCTGCGGGAGAAATAAATAATTGCCGTGGAATCTGCTTGGTAAGCGCCCAAATTCCCTGCAGGGAGAATGCCCTGACAAATAAATCATTGATAGCGCTTCTGTTAACTCTTATTTGATACCCCTTATTGTTAATGGTACCGTTGACAGCCTTATATGTATAATTTTTTACTTCAACCGAAGGGGAATAATTAAATTCTCCCTCGAATATTGCCTTCGTTCGCGCTATTACCTCCTGGCTATCGGAATAGAAACATAACCTACCACTCTTCTTTTCTATCCATCCATCCGATAACAATAAACCTAAAATATATGCAATGTTTTTATTAAGATAAATGCCACGCTCGCGATATTTCCCTATGAAACAATAGCTAGTAATCTGCGGATAATCACATTTAATAACAATATAATCGTTGCGAGTAAGACCGCTCGCATCCTTCCATCCGTAAGTAAAATCTTTTGTTAATACTCTAAATTTCTGAGAGGGGGTAACCGTATTGCTGGTGCCATTTTCTAGTTCCACCCTTAAAAGATCCCTTTTAGGCATCTCATACAGCTCAAGAACCCTCTCTAATCCATGCTGCGTAAACACGCGATCGCCCTTGGCGATATCCTGAACCGGCAATAAACCCTTATCCGTCAATACTAGCGTGTCTTTAACAAAGCATTCTCCGACTATCCTGGCGGCCTTCTTAAATGGCTTGGTATGCTCCAAGCCGAGTTCCTGCATTGCGAATAAAATCCTTCTATGCACTGGCTTTAAGCCATCGCGCACATCGGGCAGGGCGCGGCCAACAATTACGCTCATGGCGTAATTAAGGTATGCGTCCTTTACTTCCTCTTCAATATAAACCGGGACTATCTTCTCATTACGAGTGTACATAGCGTTCTCTTAAACTCTAAATCCTAAACAAACTCAAAACTCTAAACTCAAAACATCTTCTGTTTTGGATTTTGGATTGGGGATTTTGGATTTGTTTAGAGTTTAGGGTTTCGGATTTAGGGTTTATCATAAATTATATATCCAAATTCTTTACCTGGTGGGCATGGTTTTCAATAAACTCGCGGCGCGGCTCCACCTGGTCACCCATTAACACTGTAAACATCTTATCCGCCTCTACCGCGTCTTCCAAAGCCACTTTTAAAATGGTGCGCCTCTGCGGATCCATAGTCGTTTCCCAAAGCTGCTGCGGATTCATCTCGCCTAAGCCTTTATATCTCTGAATATGCATGCCCTTAGTAGCTGCTTCCTTAATATAGGCCAGGACCTCGGTTAATGAAAAGGCGTCCTTGGCCTCCTTTTCATTAGTAATACGGTAGAGGGCCTTGGGTTTAATTTTGGCTTCTTTACCGCCTACCTCTTTAAGCGATGTTTCTGGAACATAGGTTTCTATATCTAGACCCAGTTTTTCTATCTTTGCCACCACTTGCTCAACCTCTTGCGCCTCAAAGAGTTCTAACACATCCTTCTCGCTCTCCTCGCCTTCTTTCTCCGTAAAACTGGCCAATTCCTTATCAGAAAAGAAAAAATGGTCTTTTCCCTCCACTTTTACCTTATAAATAGGCATTTTTTTGGTCTTTTGATTCCTAAAACTGAGATATTTTGCGAAATATACTCCCTTTTTTTCTAAATTCTTGCCTAATTTCTCCAATTCCACCAATAAATGCAATAAATCCTTAAATTGGTTGTCGGTAAATGCTTCTTTGTCTTTCAGCCGCATAAAGTTATGCCCTTCCCGGCCCAGGTCTAGAAGCAGGTCATCCATCTGCTGTTCAGTCTGGATATATTCCTCCCGCTGGCCCCTTTTGATCTTGAAGAGCGGGGGCTGGGCAATATAGACATAGCCATCCTCCACCAGCTTAGGCATCTGGCGGTACAAAAGGGTTAAGAGCAGCGTGCGGATGTGCGAACCGTCAACATCCGCATCCGCCATGAGGATTACTTTATGATAGCGCAGTTTAGCCAGATCAAACTCCTCGCCCACGCTGGTTCCTAAGGCAGTAATAATGGTGCGGATTTCTTCGTTAGAAAGAATTTTGTCTAGGCGAGATTTTTCCACGTTCAAAATCTTACCTTTTATGGGAAGGATGGCTTGAAATCTTCTATCGCGACCTTGTTTGCTACTACCTGCAGCGCTGTCGCCCTCCACAATATACAATTCGCACAAGGCCGGGTCGCGCTCCGAGCAATCCGCTAATTTCCCCGGTAACCCCGCACCTTCCAGAGCGCCTTTTCTGCGTGTAAGTTCCCGGGCCTTGCGCGCGGCCTCGCGCGCCCGCGAAGCGACAATGACCTTATCTACAATTTTATTGGCCACGGAGGGATTCTCTTCGAAATATGAGGCCAGCGCATCCAGGCTGGCCGAAGCCACCAGCCCCTCCACTTCAGAATTGCCCAATTTGGTCTTGGTCTGGCCCTCAAATTGCGGGTTAGGAACCTTGACGCTAATCACCGCGGTTAAGCCCTCGCGCACATCTTCGCCGGTGATGCCGATATCGTCTTTGATTAAATTCTTGGACTTGGCATACTGGTTAATGGCGCGGGTGAGCGCGGAGCGGAAACCCGATAAATGCGTTCCGCCCTCGACGGTATTAATATTATTGGCAAAGGAATATACGGTTTCGGCGTAGCCGTCGTTATACTGTAGCGCCCCCTCAATAATTACCCCTTCCTGGGTCTTCTGGAAATAAATTACTTTATTATGCAAAGGATTTTTATTTTTATTCAGGTAGTCCGCAAAGGAAACAATCCCGCCGCCAAATTCAAAAACCGCTTCTTTGTCCGTGCGCTCATCCGCCAGTTTTATCTTTAAGCCCTTATTTAAAAAGGCCAGTTCCCTTAAGCGCTGGGCCAGGGTATCGTAAGAAAATTCAATTTTAGGGAAGATGGTCTTGTCCGGCTTAAAAGTCACTTTGGTGCCCGTGGTGGCGCTTTTGCCGATGGTAGTAAGTTTACTTACGGTCTTGCCGCGTTCATAGCGCTGATGATAGATTTTACCGTCCCGCTTAACCTCCACCTCCAGCCAATCCGAAAGCGCGTTCACCACGCTTACCCCTACCCCGTGTAAGCCGCCGGAGACTTTATATACCCGGTGGTCAAACTTACCGCCGGCATGCAACTTGGTCAAGGCAACTTCTACTGCGGGTTTTTTCTCAGTCTTATGGATGTCCACCGGGATACCGCGGCCATTATCGACTACGCTTACGCTATTATCCGGCCGAACCGTCACGGCAATATTATCACAGTAGCCACCCATGGCTTCGTCAACGGAATTGTCTACCACTTCATAGACCATATGGTGCAGTCCGCGCGTGGAGGTATCGCCGATATACATTGCCGGCCTTCTGCGCACGGCCTCCGTGCCCTCCAAGACCTGGATGGTCGTGGCGTCATAGGGTTTGCCGTCCTTGCCTGCCGGTTTAGGCGTTTCTTTAGGCAGGTGTGTGGCTCTTAATTTTTTCTTTTTCATCTCTTAGGTCACCTAAAGAAAAACGAATGTCTTTAATCGCTGCGCGTTTCTGGCTGAGTTTATCCAACAACCCCTGCTTCTCCAGATTCAGCTGATACAGCCAACTCGAGGAATCTACGCTGATATAGAGAATGCCCTTCTTAAAATAATTAAACCAGGCATGTCTTAACTCTTTTTTGGTCAAAATTTTTTTTAAAAGCCTTTCCGGGCTGTCCGCGGGTAGCCTCTTCTTTTTGCCTGCTAAGCCCCGCATGACGGTCCGGAGCGTATCTTTGATGCTTTCCATATCTTAAGCCAGGCGCATAGGTAAGACTATATAGATATATCCGTCGATACGGATCACTCCGGGCTTCTCGCTATCCGTCAACTCTAACTCTATGCTCTCAGTCTGCAGGTTCTTCAAGACATCTATTAAATACGCGGGGTTAAAGCCGATGACCAGCTCTTTACCTTTATATTCTATAGGGATCTCTTCGCGCGATTCGCCCACATCTGGGGTGGATTTGGAAACTACCAATTTATTCTTGAAGACCTCTAATTTCACGGCCTGATAATCTGGGGTGGAAAGCAATGCCGCCCTCCTCACGGCCAATAAAAATTCCTCCCGCTTCGCCCCCACCTTATTCTCGGAAGGTGCAGGAATCACCTGTCGGTAGTCCGGAAACTCTCCTTCAATGAGGCGCGAAATAATGTTGACCTGGCCTAAATCAAACAAGGCCTGATTATTCCCCAGAATAACCGACAACCCTCCCTCTTCTTTCAGGTTGCGGTTGAGTTCCTGGATAGTCTTCAAGGGCACAATCATCTGCACCTCTTTATCTGTGGCCTGTTCCAACTTTCTTTCCACCACCGCCAATCTTTTACCGTCTGTAGCCACTAAGACTAGATTATTTTTATTTATCTTAAAGAGTATGCCGTTTAAAACATACCTAGTTTCATCAAAGGAAGCGGCAAAAGAGGTCAAAGCCAGCATCTCTTTTAGAACCGACTGCTCTAGTTTAATTGCTTCTTTATTTTGAAATTCAGGAAGTTTGGGAAATTCTTCGCGGCCTAAACCCATAATTTTAAATTCACAAGGTTGCGTATGAATAGTAACGAGGTTATTCTTCTTGGTATTTATCTCCACACTATCGCCGGGTAACTCTTTGATTATATCCCCAAATCGTTTCGCGGGTATAGTGATTGCGCCTGCCTCTTGGACATCCACAGGTATTACACAACTTATCCCGACATCTAAATCTGTGGCGGTAAGAACCAACCTGTTTTCTTGGGTCTCGATTAAAATATTAGAGAGTATGGGGAGTGCGGCTCTGGTGGTAATAATATTTTGTACGGTTTGTATGCCGGTTAAAAGATTGGATTTCTCGGTTTTAAACTTCATATGCTCTCCTTTTATTATTTAATACATATTTAATCGTATTAATAGTAGTAAAGTTAAATTTCTCTCAAAACCTACCTAACCCATATATCTTTCTTTAGTTAGTTAAATAAAAATCTTGGGATAAGTTTTGGATTTACTGTTTAATAATCTGGACAATCCTCTCCACCCTATCTTTTAACCCGCTATTATTATCTAAACCCTCCTTGATCTTATTGTAAGAATGCAAAACCGTAGTGTGGTCTTTACCCCCAAAGAAATCCCCTATTTCTGGTAAGGATAATTCGGTTAACTCCCTACTTAAATACATCGCCACCTGCCTGGGCAAGACCACGTTTTTATTTCTCCTCCTGGTCTTAAAATCCGCCAGGGATATCCCAAATTCCTCAGCCACGCAACGCTGGATAAAATCTACAGTAATTAATTTTTTCGGCTCTTTTAAGAGGTCTTTTAAGACTTCTTTGGTCAATCCGAGGGTAATGGGCTTCTCTTCCAGTAGTGAATAGGCAATAGTGCGGATCAACGCCCCTTCTAATTCCCGGATATTGGTTTTGATGAGCTGGGCAATAAAAAATATTACTTCATCAGGTACCGTTACTGGCTCGCGCTCAATCTTCTTTTTCAATATGGCTACGCGAGTTTCTAAATCCGGGGGCTGGATATCGGTGGTCAGCCCCCAGCCAAAACGCGACACCAAGCGTTCCTGTAAATTCGCAATTTCTTTCGGCGGCCTATCCGAGGAGAGGATAATCTGTTTATGCGCATCATACAGTGCATTAAAGGTGTTAAAGAATTCTTCCTGCGTAGACTCCCTGCCGGCGAAAAAGTGCACATCGTCAATCACCAGGACATCCACGCTTCTGTATTTTTGCCTGAAGGCCGGAGTAGAATGGTGCTGGATGGCGTTAATGAGTTCATTGGTAAAACTCTCCGACGGTATATAGACGAATTTAACGCTAGTGCCCTGTTTGGCTTTGATGTGATTACAGACGGCCTGGATTAAATG
>CAZKSS010000015.1:0-16408 GCA_964555545.1 uncultured Planctomycetales bacterium | reverse complement strand
GTCCCAAGGCCAAAGACCCCACATCCCCCATAAAGATAGATGCCGGATGGGCATTAAACCATAAAAAACCTAATCCCGCACCCAGGATACTGGCGCAAAATACCGTCAGTTCACCGCTGCCTCTTATATAAGGTATAAATAGGTAATGGCTAAAATTTATATTTCCCGAGACGTAGGTTAAGATACTGAAGGCAATCGCCACCATAATCACGCAACCTATGGCTAGGCCGTCCAGACCGTCGGTAAGATTCACGGCATTGGAAGTTCCCGTCAGGACCAGGATCACAAATAATATGTAGAAGATACCTAAGTCCCAGGATACATTCTTTAAAAACGGTACATCCAGCACCGTATTATTATCCGGACCGATAAAAAGTATAGTCCCCAAAATCAGACCCAAGATAATTTGACTAGTAAATTTAGCGGTTATGGTTAGACCCTTGGATTTTTTCTTCACCTGTTTTAGATAATCGTCGGTAAATCCGGTGATCCCCAACCACAGCATAACAAACATGACCAGGATTATCTGGCGGTTGAAGATATCCGCCCAAAGCAGGACCGCTAGGGTAATAGCCAAGAGAATGAGAAAACCTCCCATAGTGGGAGTCCCCCGCTTATTATTATGCAATTCATCCAGCCGCTTGCTATCTTCCTTGACCACCTTTTCCTTAATCTGCAGGCGTTTCAGTAAATTGATGATTGCCGGACCGAAGATTAAACTGACCAGAAAGGCAGTGAGCGCTGCCATACTCGCGCGGAACGTAATGTAGCGGAAGATATTGAAGGCCGAAATTATATCGTGTAAGGGATAAAGTAGATAATATAACATTTCAAATTTTAAATTTTCTTAAGGACTTGCTCCATCTTCATCGCCCGCGAACCTTTAATTAGTACAATATCACCTGCACGGGGAGATATTTTACCCAATAAAATTTCCTGCGCCTCCTGAGAATTTCTACAACGGAAAATATTCTGCCTATCAAAACCGCATGCCTTTGCTGCCTCCGCCGCCACAGCAGACAACCTGCCCACTGCTAAAAAAGCATCGCACACCTGGGCTATCTTTCGTCCTGCCTGTGCATGAAATATCTCCTTGCCCTTGCCTAGTTCCAGCATATCCCCCATTACCATTATCCTGCGACCTCTCACGGGAAAAGTATTTAACGCCTCTAAGGCCTGGCTCAAAGAAAGCGGGTTAGAATTATAAGTATCGTCAATAAACTTAACCTTTCTGCGGGTAAGGATATTCAATCTGCCAGCAGGAAACTTAAAAGCAGAAAGTCTGGCGATAATTTCTTTGTATTCTATCCCGAATATCCGGGCGAGCGCTATAGTTCCTAAGGCATTATAGATATTATAATACCCAAGCGTAGCTAATGTAAATTTATATTTATCCTGCACAAAAAATTCTATTCTCTCCTTAAAACGCCTAATCCCTGAAACGGAAAAATCAGCAGGACTATTTATGCCAAAACTGACCGTAAAAGGCCTCTCTGAGGCCCTGCGTATCTCCTTTTTTAACCAGTGGTCATCTGCGTTTAACAAGGTCAGGTAAGGAGGGCGAAGATTTTTGATTAAGGTATATTTTTCGCGGAAAACTCCTGCTAAATCCCGCAGGAACTCCAGGTGTGCCGGCCCGATATTGGTAATAAGCGCTGTGGTGGGATGCGCGATCTTGGTCAGATAAGCAACTTCCCCGAAATGGTTTGTCCCGATTTCTAAAACCGCGATCTCGAAATTGGCATTAAGTTTAAGCAGAGTCATCGGTAGGCCGATCTGATTATTTTTTGTACCTTCGTTCTTCAGGACCTTAAACTTTCTGGACAAAACCCAGGCCAGCATTTCTTTGGTCGTAGTCTTGCCGTTGCTGCCGGTAACTGCGACTACTGGAATGTTGAATTTTTCACGCTGAAACCGCGCCAGGTCGCCCAATGCCCTGATGGTGTCCTTGACTGCAATAACAGACGCTTTTTCTGTACCCTGTACCCTGCCTGCCCCGAGCGCAGGCGAGGGGAACCCTGTACCCTGAACTACAATTGTCTTTGCCCCTTTACGAACCACCTCAGCGACGAAATCGTGCCCGTCAAAATTATCACCTTTAATGGCGATAAAACACTCTCCCGGCTTAATCGTGCGGGAATCAATGGATATACCTCTGATCCTGGTGTCCTGTCTGCCCGAAATAAGCCTGCCTTGCGTGGCCTTTAAAATTTCATGGATTTCAAGCATTCCCGCACCGCCTCTCGATCATCAAAATGCTCCCTGCGGTTATTCAAGATCTGGTAGTCTTCATGACCTTTACCTGCGATTAATACGATATCTCCTGAATGAGCCATCGCTAAAGACTCTTTTATGGCCTGCAGACGTTCGGGGATAACGCAAAAATTTTCTTTTTGTATCCCTTTTTTGATATCATTGATGATCTCCTGCGGGTCCTCCGAACGCGGGTTGTCATTGGTAATTACAGCGTAATCTGCTAATTCGGTTACTGTATACCCCATCTTGGGCCTCTTAGTTTTATCGCGTTCTCCGCCGCAGCCAAATACCACTATGAGCCTACCCTGGGAGAAAGGCCTCAGTGTCCTGAGCGCATTATTTAAGGCATCTTCGGTATGGGCGTAGTCCACAAAAATATAAAATCCCGGGCAGGTTATCTGCTCCATCCTCCCGGGGACAAGGCTAAATTTTTGTATTGCTGATTTTATAATTTCCGGCTTGATCCCCTCGCTTAATGCCCAGGCAATGCTGGCCAGCATATTGTAGATATTATGCCTTCCAATAAGATGGCTCGTCATCGCTAAATCTTTCCTGCCCAGAACAGAAAATTCGCTATGCGCTATATCAGACCGGATATTTTCGGCGCTGATATCGCAATTACGCTCAATGCCATAGGTGATAACCTTGGCACGGGTTAAACCTTTCAACCTGTCGGCATAGGCATCATCGTTATTAACTATAGCGAACGACTCCGGCAGCAAATTTTTGAATAATTTCGTTTTGGCCTGAAAATAATTTTCTAAATTATGGTGGTAATCTAGGTGGTCTTGGGTGAGGTTGGTAAAGATGGCAGAGTGGAAAGCTATCTCCCCTATTCTCTCCTGGTCCAAGGCGTGCGAGGAAACCTCCATCAGCGCATACTCCAGCCCATCTCTCGCCATATCCGCCAACAGGGACTGTATTTCTACGGGCCCGGGCGTGGTATTTTTGGAAGGTATGATTTTATCTTTAAAACGGTAATTAACTGTCCCGATGACTCCGGGAGAAAAACCTGCTTCTTGTAAGATGGCCTCAATTAAATAGGTAACCGTGGTCTTGCCATTGGTACCAGTAACCCCGATGACCTTGATCTTCCTCGAGGGCCTACCAGAGAATTCCGCTGCCAATTTTGCCAAGGCCTGGCGCGTATCCTCAACTATAATAAAAGATATTTTCCCTGAACCCTGAACCCTGCCTGTCCCGAGCGAAGTCGAGGGAAACCCTGAACCCTGAACTACGACTGCCTTGGCTCCTTTACGGATTGCTTCATCAATAAACTTATGCCCATCCTCATGCGTACCCCTGATGGCCACGAAAATAAAGCCGTCCTGCACCTCCCCGGAGTTACAACTTACGCCCCTGACCGGGAAATCTTCAAAAGGAGAACTGCTGGTATAACTGCCTATGGAATTAATTAAGTCTCTGGCTTTCAATTTAAGGTTGAGATTTCTTTTGCGGACCTATTTGCCTTTAAATATTTTAAGACATCACCGGCTACCTTCTTAAATACCGGCGCAGCCACTACGCCGCCAAAATAATAAGGGTGCGGCTCATCTACCGTGACTACGATAGCGATGCGCGGATCTTCTGCCGGAGCAAAACCGATAAAGGAAGCCACGAATTTATTGTGCGAATAACTTCCGTCTGGTTCTAATTTCTGCGCGGTTCCAGTTTTACCTGCTGCGCTAAACCCTTCAATTCTGGCTAATTTTCCCGTGCCTTCTTCAATCACGCCGGTAAGTATCTTTTTGATCCTGGAGGCGGTATCTAGAGATATTACTTTGTGTAGCATCACCGGCGAAAATTTCTTAATCCTCTCACCGTGTTTGTCCCGTATCTCTGCTACGACATAGGGCTTCATCAGCTGGCCGCCATTCGCGATCACGGAAATAGCCGTCACCAATTGCAAGGCGGTGGCGCCCACCTCTTGGCCTATCGGCACGGCAGCAATGGAAATTTTAGACCAGAATCGCGGCTCTCTGGCTATCCCTGAAATTTCGCCGGGAAGGTCAATGCCTAATTTTGACCCGAAGCCAAAAAGTCTTATGTAACGATACAGTGTCTGCGGCCCCAATATCTGGGCTACTTTTACCGTGCCGATATTGCTGGACTGCTCAATTATTTGTTGGAAGGTAAGTACACCGTGTGGGGCGTGGTCGTGCAGGATGTGCGGTCCTATTTTATAAGCGCCATTTTCGCAGAAAAATTTATCCTCTTCGCTTACCTTTTTTTCTTCCAGGGCCGCGGATGCCGTCACGATTTTAAATACCGAGCCCGGCTCAAATAAATCGCAGATCGCCCGGTCGCGCACCTCATCCTGGTTTGCCTTTCCAGGTGCATTGAGGTCAAAACTAGGCCGATTTGCCAGGGCCAGGATGGCGCCGGTATGAGGGTCCATCACAATGATACTTGCGCCTTTGGCGTGATAGTTAGTAAATACCCTCTCTAGTTCCCTTTCGGCGATATATTGGATTACCTCGTCAATAGTCAAGACTAAATCATAGCCGTCGCGCGCAGGGACCATCTTCTCCTGGATGTCTAATTTTTTCCGACGCGCGTCCCGCAAAAATAACTCCCATCCGCTTTCTCCCTTGAGGTATTTATCATCATAGAGTTCCAGACCTTCTAAGCCCACATTATCTAAACCCGCGAAACCGACCACTTGACTGGCCAGGTAACTATTGGGATAGCAACGTTTACTCTCTTTCATAAAATAGATACCTTTGAGTTTCAATTTTTTTATCTCTGCGCTCTGCACGGTGCTGATTTTACGGGCAAGCCAGATAAAGGATTTCTTACGCTTAAGCCTATCTTTCAGGTAAGCGTAATTTAAGTTTAAGATAGGCTCTAGTTGCCTGATGATTTCTTCCTTGTCCGCATCTCTGATTTCATTGGGGCTGGCGTACAGCGAATCCACGGCGATATTGACTGCCTGCGGCTTAAGGTTAGTGTCATAGATGGTCCCGCGGCGCGGTTCAAGTTCTACAAAGAGGCTGTGTTGCTTTCTGGCAATATTAGTTAAGTAACGGGAGCGAAAAAATTGTATATAGATAAGGCGGGCAATACAGAATACGAGAAATAGGAAAAAGACTAGGAACACCGCATTGGTCCTGCGGCGATAATTGCTGATATACACTTAATCTAATTAGGGATTGATGGTCTTTGCCTCGGCCTGCTGCCTAATGCCGAAGAGACGAGAAAGTAAGTTTTCTCTCCTAGCCACCTGCGTATTCGACCCTAGATTACCGCCTCCAGTCACAACCCTTACCAAGCGGTAACTTGCTGGCATTTCATAATCCGTGTCTCTAGAAACCATGCTGGCGACATGCACTAAAGAAGCGCTTTTGCCTATATTGTATCTCAAGATGCTGTTTTTATCAAGCAAATCCTGAAAGACCGTCATCTTCTTTTCGCCAATATAGGCCAGGCGTAAGATCTCTGTCTGTTGATATACATAGAGGAGAGAAAGCAGGGTAACGGAACTTATGGTGAGCAGAAATTTGGATAGTTTCATTTTATTTTACGGGCCACCCTCAACTTGGCACTACGGCTGGAAGGGTTGACCTGGATTTCTTCGTACCTAGTGACTAAAGGCCTGGGGGTGAGTATCTGTAGTTTTCCTTCGGCAGCGCATCTACGAAAAGTTAATTTTACTATCCGGTCCTCAAGCGAATGAAAGGAAATAATGCAAATCCGGGCATCCCTGGAGAGTAAGTCTACGGCCTTCTTTACTGCCGTCTCCAGGGCCTCCAGTTCCCTGTTTACGGCAATACGCACGGCCTGAAATGTCCTGGTGGCCGGATGAATGCGATAATACCTGTACCTAAACCTATACGGTATGGCATTAACCACAATGTCGGCTAATTCTTGTGTGCTGGCGATGGGATGCCTTTCTCTCTCCTGAACTAAAAGATGGGCAATGCGATTATGCCATCTTTCCTGACCGAAATTCCGCAGGAGCAGAGAGATCTCCTCCTCGTTAAGATTATTTACTAAGTCATAGGCAGAGATGTAACTACTCCTGTCTAAACGCATGTCCAAAGGCCCCTGCTGCTGAAAACTGAACCCCCGCTCTGGATTCTCCAACTGAAAAGAAGAAATCCCTAAATCAAAGAGTATACCGTCTATTCTTTTGACCTTTAAATTCCTGAGGATAGTGTCTATATCAGAAAAATTTCCGTGTATAAAATTACAGGAATTTTTGTATTTAGCTAATCTCTCCCGTGCCAGGTTTAAGGATTCTTGGTCACGGTCGATAGCGATAAGACAACCCCCCGGCAGGATGCCTTCTAATATCTTCTCGCTGTGCCCGCCGGTCCCCACTGTCGCATCCACTATAGTCTTGCCAGGACTTAAATCTAAGTATCTTAAAACCTCCTGCAGCATCACCGGGGTGTGTAATTTAGTTTCCACTTTAAATGAGCAGATAACTTACGGAGCATCTGCCTGTTTTGCTTGCTGGCAGGCAGGCGAAGTGCGACGTAAGTTATAGCGTCTCTTGTTTTAGTTGTCTTTTCAAGTGTCTGCGAATTTATCCCGCCCTTTTGGCAATACAGGCAATCGAAGGATGGCTTGTCCAAAAGGGCGGGATTAGTTCGGACGGATAACTTATGTTCGCTTGCGCTCCATAAGTTATGTCCTCACTAACCCTCTATTAGTTTCTCGGCAATCGTCTCAAAGGACTGCCGCGAATTACCGTAGAATTCCTGCCATTTATCTCTGGCCCAGATTTCAATTCTGTTGGAGACGCCGACAATCACCACGTCTTTTTTTATTTCGGCGAAATCTTTTAAATAAGGGGGCAAGAGAATCCTGCCTTGTCTATCCGGGACAACCTCCACTGCTCCGGAAAAATAGATGCGATTAAAGGTACGCGCCTCCTGCTTGGTAAAGGATATGGCTCTGAATTTTACTTCCTGCGAACGCCATTCCTCTTCGGAAAACATAAAGAGGCACTTATCCAGTCCCCGGGTAACAAAAAATTTTTCAATAAAATTTGCTTTGGCGGATTCGCGAAATTTGGCCGGTAAGATGAGGCGACCCTTGCGGTCTATGGAATGTAGATACTCTCCATAGAACATAGATTTATCCTTTCCACTTTACTCCACTTTTTACCACTTTGTAGTCAAAGTATAGTGAAAATCTCTCGTCTTGTCAAGAGAAAAATTTTCCTAACTGGCTAAAATACAACAATTAGTGGTTTTTTGCGGGCTGGATAGGCATATCTTGTGGTCTGAAATTTGGAGGGAAAACTTAAGAAAGGATTTTTTTACTGCGCAGGATATCTTTTTTGATCTGTCTAGCCAAGCGTGCGAGGGAGGTGAATTTTTTTTCGTCTCTTATCTTCTGGATAAACTGTATTTCTAATTCTTTTCCATAGATATTTTTCTGGAAACCGAAAATATAAACTTCTACGTGCTTTTGGGAATTACGCTTTAATACCGTAGGCCTTCTGCCGATATTACAGACGCCGCAAAAAGTTTTCTTGTTCAGGACGACCTTTACCGCATAGACACCGCAGGCCGGAAGGATTTCATGGTGCGGGTCTATATTTGCCGTGGGGAAACCGAGTCTTCTGGCCAGAGAGATACCTTTGACTACGCTGCCTAAAACAGTAACCGGCCTTTGCAATAATTTTTGCGCGGCGGCAAGCCTACCGCCGGTAATTAAACTGCGGATGTAGGTGCTGCTTACGGGCTGACCATTAACCTTGATTACCGGAAAAATTCTGACTTTATAATTATGGCCTGAAGATAACCTCTGTAATAGTTGCCAGTTACCCCTGGCTCCTCTACCGAACCTAAAATTTCTACCGATATAGATAAAATTAGCACCCACTCTTTTGACTAAAATATTTTTTATAAAATCTTCGGCACTCATTCGGGAAAAAATGCGATTAAATTTTATGACCGCACAGACATCAATACCCAGTTCAGCGATTAAGCGCAAACGGTCTTCCAGGGAGTATAAACTCTCTTTTCCTTGCGGATGGGGATAGAAGGTAATCACGATACTGGTGCCTTTTATGGCGCGGGCCTGCTTAATGGTTTCTCTTAATATATACCTGTGTCCCAGATGCACGCCGTCAAATACACCCAAGGCCACCACCGGTCTCTTGAATTTTCTAATCCCATTAATGCCGTAGATAATTTTCATTTTAAAATTTCCTCTATCTTCCTGAGCACTTTTTTGCGGATTACCACGAGCCGGCCGTGCATCGTGCAGGCGCTGGCAGCACGGTGCCCTCCTCCTCCGAAGAAAGCGGCAATTTTATTGACATCGACCTTGCCCTGTGAGCGAAAATTAACCCTAATCTCATCCTTGACCCCCAGATTCTCTTTAAATAAAACTACCACCTCCGCACCCTTGATGACCCGGCCAAAACTCAGGATATTTTCCGTTAAGTCAAAACTAATCTTTTTATGTCTGAGTATCTCCTGTGGTATAGCAAACCAGACGATCCTCCCCCCTGCCCTGAATTTCATTGCCGGTAATATCCTGGCTAAAAGCCGCATGTCTTGGAGGGGGATATTCCCATATATATTTTTATAAATTTTAGGCACGTCTAGAGGAAAACGCAGAAGTTCGGCGGCTATCTGATGCACGAAAGGCGTAGTATTGGAATATCTAAAAGACCCTGTATCCGTAAGTATGCCTACATATAGATAGAGCGCAGAAATCCGGTCAAGGGCAACACCCATTTCTTTAAATAATTCATAAATCATCTCGCAGGTAGAAGAGGAATGCGGCTCTACCCAATTTATATCCCCGAAATTTTTATTGCTGATATGGTGATCGATATTAAGGATGACTGACTTATCTTTATTTAAATACCTGACCTCTCCGCATCTTTCCAGGTCCGAACAATCCAGAGCCACAAAACAATCGCATCTTATATCTTTTAGGTTATGCTTATATCTTTTAATCTGATTAACTCCGGGGAGAAAAGCGTATCCGTAAGGAAGACTGTCTTCATTGATGATCACGGCGCGTTTCTCTAGACCCTTGAGAAGTCTAGAAAACGCCAGTTCCGCACCCAAGGCATCACCTTCCAGATTCAGATGGGCGGTGATTAAGAAACTCTTATTTCTTTTTATGCAGGCGGCGACTCTTTTTAGGCTCATCTGGCTTCTCCATCTCCTTGATCTCATTTAAAACTTCTTCTATCCTCGCCCCGTATTCACAGGAACGGTCTTCTCTAAAGCTTATCTCTGGCACAAACCTCAAACGTATCCTTTGACCGATCAATCTACGGATAAAACCCAGCGCCGAATCCAGGGCTTCCTTAGTCTTCTTGCGCTCCTCCTCTTTACCTAAAACACTAAAAAATATCTTCGCCTCCCTTAAATCCGAGGTAACCTCTACATCGGTAATAGTCACGAAACCCAGGCGCGGGTCTTTCAGTTCATCGTGGATAATCATGCTTACTTCTTTTTTTATTGCCCCCGCGACTTTATCGCTCCTGGCCATCTAAAGCATCTCCGTTTCATAGTTGACTAAATTAACCCTATCGAACTTCTCGATAAAATTGACTACGCCGGACAGAATGCTATCCATACTTCTTCTGTCTCTCTCAGCCCCGACGATAGCCAAGGTCGCCTTCTGCCATTTATCTTCATCGTCTATCTGGCTGACGGCAACGTTAAAATTATTGCGCAGCCTTTCCTTGAGACTGTGCAAAAACATCCTCTTTTCTTTTAGGGAGTTGCTGTCGGGAATAAACAAAACTATTCTCAATACGCCTATGGTCACCGGATTTTCACTAATTTTCTGATGAAGGATAGTTCCTCTTCTTTTGTTCTGATTTGCCCGTTGAGCCGGGCATTTAGAATTCGGGAAAAAATCTGTTGATACTTTGGCCCAGGCTTAATCCCTAAACCATGCAAGTCGTGACCTGAAATAAATAGGCGCAGGTCATTATAGATCTCAAAGAAATCCCGGATATACCTTTGGATATTCTGATGCTTATATTTTGCCTTGATCAGGAGAATTACTTCGTAACTTAAAGGCTCAAGCAGGGTAAAAATCCTAGAGGGTTTAATATTGCTTCTAGATAATTCCTGGATAAATTTGTGGCCGATTCTTTTATAACTGAGTATCCTTTTTTCTTCTCCTTTGCGAAACACAAATTTTTTACAGATGGCGATAACTTCCTTTAGGTTTAGACCGTCTAGGAGAGCCATGAAATAGACCAACCAAAGGTCAAGCATCCTGCGCCTGGGATAGGCCCTTAAAAACCAGTTAACCTCAACTTTGCTACGGCGCAGAAGCGCCCATCCACTCCGAGAGAGTACGAGCCGCCGGCTCATAAAACTAAATCCCACCAATTTTTGCCATTGCCGGATCTGTCTTAAGGGCTCGCTTTCTTTGAGTATCAAGATTATCTCTTCGCGTAACCTCTGCGGATGGACCTGCGATAACATTTTTATCCCTACTGCCTGCTTCAGAAGTCTGAGGGTCCGGGATTCTATTTTAAAACCATAGCGCGTACTAATCCGGATTGCCCTTAAAATGCGCGTGGGGTCGTCAATAAAACTTAAGTCATGCAATACGCGTATTTTCTTATGACACAGATCTTCTTTTGCCTTGAATAAATCAATTAACTTGCCAAAGCTATCTTCGTTAATACTAATGGCCATGGTATTGATAGTAAAATCGCGCCTGGCTAGATCGTCTCTTAATCTGCCAGGGGTAACTACGGGTAAACTGGCAGGATAAGGATAGGTTTCCGACCGGGCAGTGGCAATGTCGATGGTTCGACTACGCTCACCATCGACCCCCAGCGAAGTCGAAGGGTCGATTTTGGTGGTGGGCTTGAGGATAATGGTCGCCGTAGCAAATCTCCTGTGCCGGATAAGTTTTGCCTTTAAGGCCTCGGCAAAACCCTCGGCGAATTCCAGACCATCACCCTCAACTACGATATCCAAATCCAGGTTATTGACTCCTAAGATCAAATCCCGCACAAATCCGCCTACTAAATACGCGGGCATATTCTTTTTAGCGGCGGTCTGCGAGGCTAAATAAATTAAATCCTGGATTTCTCGGGGTAATTTCCTTAAATATTCTTTCATGCTAAGGCCGGGGGTGAAACATCCGGTGAATACTTTTTAGTCTCTCTTTGTTTACATGCGTATAAATCTGGGTAGTTGAGATATTGGAATGGCCCAGCATCTCCTGCACCGAACGCAGGTCTGCGCCCCTCTCCAATAAATGCGTAGCAAAGGAATGCCTTAAGATATGCGGCCGGATGGGTTTTTTAATCCTGGCGGCCTTGGCATATTTTTTGAGCATCTTCCAGAGGGACTGGCGCGAGATTTTGTTTCCTGAGCGGTTCAGGAATAAAAATTCGCAGTCCTTTTTCTTGGCTAAGGCCGGGCGGCTAGACGCCAAATACCTTTTCAGGCTGAGGATCGCCTTCTTCCCTAAAGGAATGACCCGCTCTTTATTGCCTTTGCCGATACAACGTAAGAAACCTATATCCAGGTTGACGTTATCCTTTTTTAGATTTACTGCCTCAGAGACCCGCATCCCTGTGGCATAAAGGGTCTCTAAAATCGCCTTGTTGCGGATGCCTTGTTTATTCCGGATATCCGGTTGATTCAGGAGTGTTTCTACTTCATTGAGCGATAGTGTTTCAGGAATTTTTTTCCATAATTTCGGGGAATCTATCAGACTAGTAGGATCGTCCTTGAGAATCCTTTCTCTGACTAAAAAGCGGTAGAACATCTTTATGGCGGCCAGGCGCCTGGCTACGGAATTAGCGGATAAGCCCCTATCCTTAAGATAGAGCATAAAATTCACAATATCATTCTTGCGAGTCCTTGAGAGCACCTCTATGGCTTGCCTCTTTAGAAAAGCCGCATATGCGTTCAGGTCCTCCTGATAGGAGATAATGGTATTCCGAGCCAGGCCGCGTTCTACGGATAAATAACTTAAAAAGGGGTCAATAAATTCTCTCATCTCAATTCAGGAAGGGATTGCTGCTTCTTTCCCTGCCTATGCTAGAAGACGGCCCATGGCCGGGATAAATTATAGTATCATCAGGCAAGGTGAGCAATTTATCCTTGATGGACTTAATCAAGGTCTTCTCGTCTGCTCCGGGAAAATCCGTCCTGCCGATCCCCTGAAAGAACAAAGAGTCCCCGCTGAATAAAACTTTATTTTTCGGTTTCTTCAGCAGCAACGCGATCCCGCCGGAGGTATGGCCGGGGATATGGATAGCCTCTAATTCTATCCCGTCTAAGGCAATAATCTGTCTGTCGTCTACGGGGTGAACCTTGGCCTTTACCGTAAAAGGTAAAGCCAGAAAATTAGAGAGATTGAGCCGCGAATCCGTCAAGAGCCCCATATCTTTACGATGGATATATACCGGGACATCAAATTTATCGTCGCTACCGATATGGTCAATGTGGCCGTGGGTATTAATTACTAGACCCGCTTGAAGTTTATGCTTGGCCAGGGCCCTTCTGATCTTGCCTTCCTCGGCACCCGGGTCAATAATTATTGCCTGGCGATCTTCCTCCGCGGCAAGCACATAACAGTTTACCTCAAACTGACCTACGACAATATCCTCGAGGATCATCTCAGCGAATTTTTTATCGCGTTGAAGGAGAAATTCTGCAGGATATCCCTCTTCAGGCGCTCAGCCTCATAGCGATTGCTGTTTACGTTAGTTCCGTAATTATCTTTGGCGATTAAATCCCGCAGGCCGGTCATCTGGCCAAGATAGACATCCAGTTTCTTCTGATAGGCATCATTTAGTAAGGGGCGCATATTCAGCAAGTTCTTGATGGCCTCGTTTGCGCAGTCTATCTGTTTCTTATGGTTCGGACTTACATCCGGAAGAGAAACTAAGGAATTAATTAGTTCGTCCTGCCAGGACTTCCAGAAAAGGAAATACTGGCGGTACTGCTCTTCCCTACTCATGGTCGGTTTATATTCCTGAGGAGCCAAAACTATTTCTTCTCTTTGGTATTGTTCTTTCTTGGGCTTGCGCGTGAATTTACGCACAAAGGCATCGCAACCAACCAGACTAAGAACTAAAGACCAAAGACTAAAGACCAAAATAAATTTTTTGATTTTCACTTTATCATCTCCTTGAATTTTCCTTCATCAATAATTTTAATTCCCAACTTTTTTGCCTTAGCATATTTTGATCCGGGATTCTCTCCTCTTACTACAAAATCCGTATTTTTACTGATGCTGGAAGAGATGCTTCCCCCAAATTCGCGCACTATATTCTCGGCCTGCGTACGGCTGAATTCTTTCAATTCGCCCGTAAATACGACCGTTTTTCCGGTGAAGACAGATTTCTTTATCGCCGTAACTTTTTCCTGCATATTTAGGCCGGCAGCCTTTAGTTTTCTGATCAGTTTTTTTGTTGCCTCCTGCTTAAAGAAATCAACGCTGGACTTAGCCATCACCTCTCCTACTTCATAAATGGCGTCAAGGTCTCCTCGGTTTGCTTCTAAAAGTCTGTCCATGCTCCTGAAGTTTTGTGCCAAGACATAAGCTGCTTTTTCTCCGACGTGCCTTATCCCTAAGCCGTAGATCAACCGGGACAAAGGCTGTCTCTTGCTCTTTTCTATGGCGGCTAATAAATTTTCGGCCTTCTTATCTTTAAATAATTCCAGTTGCAGGAGGTCAACTTTCTTTAAATTATAAATATCGGCAAAGTCTAAAACCTGTCCCTTCTTTACTAACTGTACTACCACTGCCTCACCCATCCCTTCTATATCCATTGCCTGGCGCGAGGCAAAATGAATTAATCCCCGCTCAATCTGCGCGGGGCAAGAGGGATTTATACAACGGTAAGCCACCTCTTCTTCTTTTTCTTTGGTAACTTTGGAATTGCAGACAGGACAAACCTGGGGAATCCGAAAGGCCTTTTCTTTTCCTGTGCGCGCAGACGCTACGACTTTAACGACTTTAGGGATAACTTCTCCGGCGCGCTCAATGACTACTCGGTCGCCGACTTTTACGCCCAAGCGCTTTATTTCGTCAAAATTATGCAGGGTAGCGCGCGAGATAACTACGCCTGCGCACTCTACCGGCTCTAATTCGGCAACCGGCGTAAGCACACCGGTGCGGCCTACTTGCACCGCGATATTTTTCACCGTCGTAGTGGCCTGCTGGGCAGGAAACTTGTAGGCCACTGCCCAGCGCGGACTCTTTAAGGTAAAACCCAATTTTTTCTGTTGAAGCAGACTATTTACCTTCACTACCATACCGTCCATAGCGTAACTTAATTTCTCTCTTTTCTCCTGCCAGGACTTACAATATGCAATTACCTCATCCAAATCTTTACAAAGTTTAGAATGGGGGTTAGTCCGCACTCCCCAGACCTTTAATTTCTCTAGAAATTCCCATTGGCTCTTGATCTCTGTCCCCTGATAATCTCCTAAAGAATGGGCGAAGAAATTCAGCCTCCTCTTGGCCACGATGTTGGTGTCCAAGAGTTTTAAAGAGCCGCTGGCGGCATTGCGCGGATTGGCGAACAATACCTCTCCTGCCTTTTCTTTCTCTTTATTCAGGGCGGTGAAATCCTGCCTATCCATATAAACCTCACCGCGTATCTCAATGAGTGCGGGGGGATCATTTCCCAGTAAACTTAAAGGGATAGCCCGAATGGTCTTGATATTGCCGGTGACATCCTCTCCTGTCTCGCCGTCACCCCTGGTTGCGCCGATGGCTAACCTGCCTTGTTTATAGGTGATATTTGCGCTGAGGCCATCAATCTTCAGTTCAACTACATATTCCACTTTTTCGCCTCTTAATCCCTTCTGCACCCGCTCGGCCCACTCCTTTAATTCCGCGAAAGAATAGGTGTTATCCAAGGAAAGCATCTTTTGTCTATGTTTTACAGATTTAAACCCCTCCAGGATCCCACCACTTAAGCGGACGGTAGGGGAATCCTCGCTTTTATATTGCGGGTATTTATCCTCCCATGATTTTAGTTCCCGCATTAAATCATCGTATTCCTTATCCGAAATCTCCGGCTCCGATAAAACATAATAGCGGTAATCGTGATGCCTAATCTTCTCTCTTAAGTTCGCTATCTTCTTCTTTATCTCGGCTGACATTTTATCTACCCACCAGAAGCCTATCGCCCAAAAACCGCGGCAGGCCTGCCGCTATAATCTTGTCCCGTGTAGTTTGCATATCGTAACTTACCCTCTTCAGAGAAACTTTTTGCTCATTAGTATCATAGATGCAGTAGGCACTTAAAGGATTACTGTCGCGGGGTTGACCTACGCTGCCGACATTCACGATATATTTTTTGCCCTTTTCAATAGCCAGATGATTATCCTCGTAATAAGAAACCTTGTCTTCTTTTTCCTGCACAAAAAAACCGCCAACATGGGTATGGCCCACAAAGCAGATATGTGTCTGCATTAACCTAAATGTCTCCCCGGCAAGATAAGCGTCGGTCAGATAATTAAAATCTTGCGGGTTATCTAAGGTTGCGTGGACCAGGGTTAAATCTGGGTTTTGATAAACGGGCTTTAGCGTTTCCAAAAAATATCTCTCCTCGTCATCAAGGTTATGCCTAGTCCAAAGCACGGCTTCCCTGGCCAAGGGATTAAAATATTCCAGGGAAATTAAACCTGGGCTTGCCCAATCATGGTTACCGGCAACGGTAATCATACAGAGCGACTTTGTCGTCTGGATACATTCTTTGGGATTTGCCGCATAACCTACTACATCGCCGACGCAGAGATATTCATCTATGGAGTCATGCTTGTAGGCCGCGATAACTGCCTCCAAGGCCTCTAGGTTAGAATGGATATCGGAAAAAATTCCATAACGCATAACCCTTCAACTCGCTACACTCACTTGACGTTGATGGTGAGCGTAGTCGAACCATCAATATGCGATTGAAAAATCCTTGAACTCGCCGGTTGCCGCATGCCATTCTACATCTACATCCTGAATATAGCGGGAAAAATACTGCTTCAGCCGAGTGAGGAACTCTTTTAATAATTCTTCCTCGGCTTCAGCCACCACCTCAACCCTGCCATCACCCAAATTTCTCACCCAGCCACAAACGCCTAAATCGCGGCCCAAATCCTGGGCGGTAAAACGAAACCCTACCCCCTGGACTCTCCCGCTATAAAAGGCGCGTATCTGTTTTTTCATAAATGGTCGGGGT
>CAZKSS010000014.1:0-18294 GCA_964555545.1 uncultured Planctomycetales bacterium | reverse complement strand
GTTTAGGATTTAGAGTTTAGTGTTTAGAGTTTAACGGTATATGCCTAAGTCAAAGAAAACATACGAGGTTTATTTAAGACAGATTGAGGCCCTGGCTAAGGTGGCAAATCTGATTACCTCCGGGCTATATCTGGAAGAGCTCTTACGCCTAGTCGTCAGCGTAACCGCAGAGATTATGAACTCCAAGATTTGTTCGTTGATGTTGTTGGATCCAGACAGGAAAGAGTTGGTGATTCGGGCGACACAGTCAGTTTCCGAGGCCTATAACAAAAAGCCCAACGTAAAATTAGGAGAAGGCATTTCCGGACTGGTCGCCCAGCAGAATAAGTCCATCTGCGCGCTGGATGTGAAAGAGGACCCCCGCTATAAGAACAGGGAAATTGCCGTAAAAGAAGGTCTGGTGTCTTTAGCCAGCGTTCCTCTGGCAGTTAAAGGCAGGGTCATCGGCGTGCTAAATTGCTACACCTCTAAAAAACACGAGTTCAGTAAAGAAGAGATGGCAGTCCTTACCGCCCTGGCTAATCAGGCAGCCTTAGCCATTGAAAACGCAGAATTGGATTTGCGGGCGCGTTCAGCAGAGGAGGCCTTGACTACCCGCAAAGTCATCGAGCGGGCAAAAGAAATTCTCGCTCAGGAAGCAAATATCCTGCCTTCTGAGGCCTATCGCTTGATTCAAAAACAGAGTATGGACAGCCGTAAGACCATGCGTGAAATCGCCGAAGCCATAATCCTAACCAAGGACATCAAGGGCAAAAAGACTTAAAAATTCTTGACAATCACTGTTGTTATGATATAAAAATTAGCCTAGGACAAAGACGTCCTTCCCGGAGAATTTAGAGGGAAGACGTCTTTTTTATTTTATGAAAATACTGAAAAAATGGGTTTTATCCGCTAATCCAAGTGCCAGAATTACCGGCTTAGAGATTCTTTCCCCTGATATCGCCCGGAAAGCCCTCCCAGGTCAGTTTGTAGTCCTGATGGTCAGCGAAAAAGGGGAAAGGATTCCTTTGACGATTGTAGATAAGAATAAGGAATCCATTACCCTAATTTTTCAGGAGGTGGGTCTAACCACAAAATTTTTAGGGAAGTTGGAAGTCGGGAATTCTTTATATACTTTGGTTGGACCTTTAGGGCATCCCACGGAAATAAAAAACTACGGCAAGGTAATCTTGGTGGGCGGCGGCGTAGGCATTGCCGAGATTTATCCCGTGGCCAAGGCCCTGAAAGAGGCGGGAAACCAGATTACTGCCATCCTGGGAGCCCGGACCAAAGATTTATTAATTCTGGAAAAAGAATTAAGAAGCGTCTGCGACGAAATTCAGATTACTACTGACGACGGCTCTTACGGCAGAAAAGGTTTTACCACCGATATTCTGCAAGAGATATTAGACCAACGACCAAGGACTTTCGACCAACGACTAATTTATGCCGTCGGCCCTATCCCGATGATGCGTAAAGTGGCAGAGGTAACCAAGGCCTCCGGCGTCAAAACTATAGTTTCTTTGAATGCCTTGATGGTGGATGCTACCGGCATGTGCGGATGCTGCCGCGTTACTGTTGGGGGCGAAACCAAGTTCAGCTGCGTGGATGGCCCGGAGTTTGACGCGCACCAGGTGGATTGGGAGGAACTGGAAAAAAGAAACAAGATTTATTCGGATAAAGAAAAGCACATTTGTAATCTCTCAGGCATAAAATGAACGCTAATCTGGAAACTTTACCCCAAAAAGCCAAAGAACTCGAGACCGAAAGAAGGGCTACTTCTTTTGAGGAAGTAGTTTTAGGTTATAGCGAAGATGAGGCCTTAAAAGAAGCCGGCAGGTGCCTGCAGTGTAAAAACCCTACCTGTATTTCCGGCTGCCCCGTAGGCATAGATATCAAAAAGTTTATCTTCGAGATTACCCAAAGAAATTATCAGGGCGCTTATTTTACCATCAGAGAAAAAAATAATTTTCCTTCTATCTGCGGCCGGGTGTGTCCCGCAGAATACCAGTGTCGCCAGGCCTGCGTCTTAACCAAAAAAGATTCCCCTTATGCCTCTGCCTTAAGCATCAATATCCATTTTCTGGAGAGGTTTGTCGGCGATTACGGAATAAAGAATTTATCTGGTGAGTCACCAACGACCAAGGACCTTCGACCAACGACCAATAAGAGTTTTAAGGTAGCGGTAGTAGGCTCTGGGCCTGCGGGTTTATGTTGTGCAGGAGAACTCGCACGTAAAGGAATAAAGGTAGTGGTTTACGAAGGTCTGCATAAGACTGGAGGAGTATTAAGGTATGGGATTCCATCGTTTAGGCTTCCTCGGGACATCCTGGATTTTGAAATTGGCGATTTAAAAAAAATGGGGGTAGAGTTTGTCACTAATTTTATCATCGGTAAGTTAAAATCTCTAGATGAACTTTTCAACGCAGGTTATGCTGCGGTATTTTTAGGTCTAGGCGCGGGTATCCCCACTTTCTTAGGCATAGCGGGAGAAAACCTGTGCAATATTTATTCGGCAAATGAATTTTTAACCCGGGTTAACTTGATGTCCGCGTATAAATTCCCGGAATTCCATACTCCGGTAAATATAGGTAAAAAGGTTCTGGTCATCGGCGGCGGAAATACGGCTATGGATGCGGCAAGGGCTGCTCTACGCCTACAAAAGATAAATGGCATGCCCGCTAATACGACAGTAGTCTACCGGCGCACGGAGGTAGAGATGCCGGCGCGGCGTTTAGAGATAGAGCATGCCCGGGAAGAAGGGATAAATTTTAAATTTTTAGTCCAGCCTTTAGAATTTCTCGGTGACGATAAGGGTTTTGTGAAAAAAATAAAGTGCCTGCAATGCGAATTAGGCGAGCCGGATGCTTCCGGCAGGAGAAGGCCGGTGCCTATCAAGGGAAGCGATTTTGAAATGGATTGCGATGTCGCAATTGAGGCAATAGGATTAAGGGCAAACCAGGTTTTAAGCAAGGCAACGCCTGAATTAAAGACTGATGAATACAGCGATGTGAAAGTAGCTCCGCAAACTATGGAGACATCCATCGACAAGGTTTTTGCCGGCGGAGATATTGTAGGGGGTGAAGGAACGGTAATTGAGGCAATGGGCATGGCCAAAAAAGCGGCCCAAGCGATTATGAATAGCTTACTCAAGGTGTGAGTAAGCAATAACCAGACAAAGTTTGCCTGAAGGAGGAAGAGATGTCAAAGAAGACAGAAGCGTTTATGGCTAAGGTAAGAGAGAGGGATCCGGGCGAGCCGGAGTTTCACCAGGCAGTGCAGGAAGTAGTAGAATCAGTAATGCCGTTCATTGAAAAAAATCCTAAATATCAGGAAGCAAAAATTCTGGAGCGCATGGTTGAACCGGAAAGGGTAATTATGTTTCGCCTGCCCTGGATAGATGATAAAGGTGAAATTCAGGTCAACCGCGGTTTTCGCATCCAGATGAATAGCGCCATCGGTCCTTATAAAGGGGGCTTGCGTTTTCACCCCAGCGTGAACTTAGGGATTTTAAAATTTCTGGCTTTTGAGCAGGTCTTTAAGAATGCCCTCACCACGCTTCCCATGGGCGGTGCTAAAGGCGGCTCGGATTTTGACCCCAAGGGAAAGTCGGATAATGAAGTAATGCGGTTTTGTCAGAGTTTTATGACCGAGTTGTTCCGGCATATCGGCCCGGATACGGATGTGCCTGCCGGAGACATCGGCGTAGGTGCACGTGAAATTGGATATCTGTTCGGCCAGTATAAGAGACTACGCAATGAATTTAGCGGCGTCCTTACCGGCAAGGCCTTAAATTGGGGCGGAAGTCTCATCCGGCCTGAGGCCACTGGTTATGGCTGCGTCTATTTTGTGCAGGAGATGCTCAAGACCAGGGGCGAATCCTTAAAAGGTAAGGTCTGTCTAGTTTCCGGTTCGGGCAATGTCGCGCAGTACACCGTAGAAAAATTGATTCAATTAGGCGCGAAAGTAGTGACGATGTCTGATTCTAACGGGTTTATTCACGATGAGGGAGGTATTGACAGCAAAGAGTTGAAGTATATTATGGAATTAAAGAACGTGCACCGCGGCCGGATTAAGGAATGCGCTAAGGAATTTAATTGTAAATATTATGAAGGCAAGAAACCTTGGAGCGTAAAATGCGATATTGCTTTTCCCAGCGCCACCCAGAATGAGATTGATGAAAAAGATGCCTTGACGCTGGTGAAGAACGGCTGCATCGCTGTCGGCGAAGGCGCGAATATGCCCACCACTCCCGAAGGCGTAGAGGTATTTCAGAAGGCCAAGATTTTATATGCACCTGGAAAAGCCTCCAATGCCGGCGGCGTGGCTACTTCAGGCCTGGAGATGAGTCAGAATAGCCTGCGGCTTTCCTGGACTAGGGAGGAAGTGGACAAGAGGCTGCATGATATTATGATTGCCATCCATGAACAGTGCGTCAGATACGGGAAAGTTGGCAATTACACTAACTATGTCAACGGAGCCAATATCGCCGGCTTTGTCAAGGTAGCTGATGCCATGCTGGATCAGGGTCTGGTATAAAAAAAATTAAGCCTTGACAAAAGCGCTACATTGTGTTATTCTTTAGATGTAATTGGCACAGGGTGTGTGCCGAAAAGAAGGGACGTAGGCGTTCGCGAGAACGCCTTTTTCTTTAACATAGCCCTTCATTTTCAACGTCTAGAAAAAATATAAGGAATGTTTCCTTACAAGTTAGCAAGGTTTAGCTAACATAAGGTAAGGAAAATTCTTTTTAAAACAACGGCGTTTTATGCGCATAATTTTTCAATGCGCGTAAAGCGCCTTTTTTATTTATGCCAAAAGTAGCGGATTTTCAAGAGCAGATAAAAGCACTCTCCAAGATCAGCAAGGCCATTGCCTCTGACCTCTATCTAGAGGACATCTTAAAACTTATCGTCAGCGTGACCGCGGAAGTAATGGATTCCAACATCTGTTCCTTGATGCTGGTGGACGATAGAACAAAAGAACTGGTAATCCGGGCCACCCAGAGTATGAGCGATGAATACAATAAGAAGCCGGCTTTAAAAATCGGCGAAGGTATCGCGGGAAAAGTCGCCGAGTCCAATAAGCCGATAGCAGTTAAAGATGTGACCCAGGAGAAGGAATATAAATACCGCGATATCGCCAAAAAGGAAGGCTTGCGTTCTTTATTGTGTGTGCCTTTGGCAGTGAAAGGAAAGGTCATCGGGGTAATTAATTGTTATACCTCGGTTCCCCATGATTTCAGCGAGACTGAGATTGAAATTTTGTCTTCTATCGCCAGCCAAGCAGCAGTGGCCATTGAGAATACGGAATTATTGGTAAAGAGTAAGGTAATTCAGGAAGAACTGGAGGCGCGCAAAAGGGTGGAGCGCGCCAAAGGGATTTTGATGCGAGAGGAGGGCTTAAGCGAAGAAGAGGCGTATCTGAAGATCCGTAAATACAGTATGGATAACCGTAAGACCATCCGTGAGGTAGCCGAGGCAATTATTTTGACTGCGGATATGAAAAAATTAACCAAAGCGTCTTAGTTCCGAGGTCGGGATTAAGCATATGGGCAAACAAGAAAGGGGAGGGAGTAATGAATTTACAGAGGCCAAACGCCAATGACGCCACTGGCACGTTTAACCGTTCCAAGAGCGTGGTACCGGGTTCGGGTATCTGCTCTCGTTGTATCGACGGCTGCAGGGGTAATTGTGAAATTTTTAAGGCCAGTTTCCGCAGCCGCGAAGTAATTTATCCGGGGCCGTTCGGCGAGATTACTGCCGGAGCGGATAAGGATTATCCGGTGGATTATTCGCATCTGAATATTCAGGGTTATGCCTTGGGCGCTAAGGGGCTGCCCCGCGATGCCGAAGGAAACCCTGACAATACCAAATTTCCGGATGTAAATACCGAAACTGAATACGGCTGGAATTCCAAAGTAAAAATGAAGCTGCCTATCTTTACCGGTGCCTTGGGTTCTACCGAGATTGCCCGCAAGAACTGGGAGCATTTTGCTGTTGGGGCGGCGATATCAGGGATTACCCTTATCTGCGGCGAAAATGTCTGCGGCATTGACCCTAAACTGGAGTTGGATAATAAGGGTAAGATTACCAGCGCACCGGATATGGACCGGCGCATCGAAATTTATAAAAGGTTCCAGGAAGGCTTCGGCGAAATCCTGGTGCAGATGAACGTGGAAGATACGCGCCTGGGTGTTGCCGAATATATCCGCAAGAAACACAAACTGGAAGCCATTGAACTGAAATGGGGCCAGGGCGCTAAGTGCATCGGCGGAGAAATAAAGGTTAAAAGTTTAGAGCGGGCGCTGGAGTTGCAAAAACGCGGCTATATCGTAACACCCGACCCCTCGCTAGAGGCAATTCAAAAGGCCTTTAAGGAGGGGGCAATCAAAGAATTTGAGCGCCACTCTCGTCTGGGTTTTGTTTCTGAAGAGTCGTTTTTAGCCGAGGTCAAGCGTTTAAGAGACTTAGGTTTTAAGCGCGTTACCTTAAAGACCGGCGCTTATGCTATGCGCGAGCTGGCTATGGCCATTAAATATGCGTCGCTGGCTGAGATTGACCTTTTGACCATTGACGGCGCTCCGGGCGGAACCGGAATGAGCCCCTGGAGGATGATGGAGGAGTGGGGGATTCCCACTTTCTATCTGGAGGCGCTGACCTATGAATTCTGCCAGAAGCTAAGAAAGAAAGGCCTGCGTATTCCGGATATTGCCATTGCCGGTGGATTCTCTAACGAAGACCATGTGTTTAAGGCCATTGCCATGGGTGCTCCTTTTGTCAAGGCAGTTTGTATGGGCAGAGCCCTGATGATTCCCGGGATGGTCGGGAAAAATATCGGCAACTGGCTTAAAGAAGGGAATTTGCCACCCACGGTCTCGGATTTCGGCAAGACCGAAAAAGAAATCTTTGTCTGCTACGAAGAATTAGCAGAGAAATATGGTAACGATATGAAAGATATCACCTTGGGAGCCATAGGCGTATATTCTTTTGCCCAGAAGATAAAAGTCGGCCTGCAGCAGTTAATGGCCGGAAGCAGGAACTTCAGGCTTGCCACTATCTCGCGCCATGACCTGATGGCCTTGACTGAAGATGCGGCAGCCGTTTCGGGTATTCCTTATGTCATGGAGGCGTATCGTAAGGAAGCAGAAAGCATACTTAACGGTAACGGCAAGGCTAAGGCCAGCTTGAATCACCGTCGGAACAAGGTAGCGGTGGGGAGGTAAGGATGGTGAACAAAGGGTTATGTTCAACCTGCAGGGACGATAAGACCTGCTGTTTTTCGCGCACCTTTCCGGTGTTGGAATGTGAGGAGTTTCAGGATGGTGTCTATCGGCCTGCGTCAGCAAAACGCCCCAGGCCAAAAATAAGGCTCGCTTGCGAAGAAGCAACTGAGGCTGAATAAATTTAGGATAAATTAGAAGTTTCAAGGACTAAAGGCGGTCCGTTCGCCCCGAGGCAGGGGTAAGGGCCGCCTTTTATTTTGCCCTTGTTTACGACAGGCAAAATAATCCCGAGCAACCTGTTTATACTAGAACTTGGCGAGGGATAAGTTGGCTAACGGAGGATAGCTAATGATAAACGCAGGCGATACGGCGTGGGTTTTAATCTCATCCGCCCTGGTCTTACTGATGACCCCAGCCCTGGCCTTTTTTTACGGAGGTATGGTCAGGAAAAAGAACATGCTCAGTGTCCTTATGCAGTGTTTTATGATTATGTGCGTATTGACCCTACAATGGGTGCTTTTTGGCTACAGCCTTTCTTTCGCCCCGGCAAAAGCTTTTTGGGGCGGGTTTGGCTGGTTTGGTTTTAATGCCGGAAGCGCACTGGCAGCAAATGGCCTGGCAGTAAATGCCTTTGTAGTAACTAATACTGCTGCTGCAGCCGCGGGTTTAAGTTGGGCCTTAATTGAATGGCTGCGTAATGGGAAGCCGACTATCTTCGGTACGGCATCCGGCGCGGTCGCGGGCTTAGTCGCCATCACCCCGGCTGCCGGGTTTGTCAGTGTTGTGCCTGCGATTATCATCGGGCTGTTGGTAAGCGTTTTTTGTTTTACGACTGTAGCTGTAATTAAGCCGAGGTTGGCTTACGATGATTCTCTGGATGCCTTTGGCGTGCACTGTGTAGGCGGTATCTGGGGAGCGCTTGCCACAGGGCTATTTGCCTCAAAACTGGTAAACCCTGGCGGAGCTGACGGATTATTCTTTGGCAACCCCAAACAATTTCTCATCCAGTTGACGGCGGTACTGGCGACTGTAATTTATACTTTTATAGTAACTACAGCTATCTATAAACTTGTGGATTTAGTCATCGGCGTCAGGGTCAGCCAAAAGGATGAACTGATAGGCCTTGACCTTACCCAGCACCGCGAGCGGGCTTATACCATTTTAGAATAGTCCCTCGTAGCCTGAATTAAGACAGGGCTACTCGGGATCAAATTTGTTTCACAAATTTGGGAGGTCTATATGAAATTAATAATCGCCATTATTCAGCCGTATAAACTGGAAGATGTGAAAGAAGAGCTTTATAAGCAAGAGGTAAATCTTTTGACGGTAAGCGAAGTCTTAGGCCACGGTAGGCAAAAAGGCGTTACCGAGATTTACCGCGGGGCCAAGGAGACAGGAAATCTGTTAAGGAAGGTGCGTCTTGAGATTGCGGTTAACGATAATTTCGTTGAACCTACGATAAAAGCCATTATCAAAGGCGCCAAGACCGGCGAGACCGGCGACGGCAAGATATTTGTTTTGGATTTGCCGCAATGTATAAGAATCAGGACAGGCGAGACAGGCGGTGTGGCGATAGGATGAAAAAGGAGGAAAAGATGTCAAAGCGGACAAAAGAGGATATTTTAAAGCTGGTAAAAGATAAAGATGTGAAGTTTATCAGGTTATGGTTTACCGATGTATTAGGGCAAGTAAAAAGTTTTGCTATCACCGATAGTGAATTAAAGGGCGCCTTGGAAAGAGGTATGGGTTTTGACGGTTCATCTATTACCGGCTATCAGGATATTGAGGAATCGGATATGATTGCTCTGCCTGATCCGGATACCTTTACGCTGGTTCCCTGGAGGCCGAAAGAAAAAGCAGTGGCCAGGATGATCTGCAATATATTTAACCCTGACAAAACCCCCTATGAGGGAGACCCCCGCTATGTCTTAAAGAAAGCCTTGGAGAGGGCAAAAAGAATGGGGTTTGACCATTATTACGTAGGGCCGGAGCTTGAATATTTTTATTTTAAGAATGATCAGGTTCCAGAAATATTGGATAAAGGAGGCTATTTTGATTTAACTACTTTGGATGTTGCCAGCGATTTAAGGCGGGAAACAATTTTAGCCTTGGAGCAGATGGGCGTACAAATCGAATATTCCCATCACGAAGTTGCCCCTTCGCAGCATGAGGTAGATATGTGCTATAAAGATGCTTTACAGATGGCAGATAGCGTCATTACCTATAGGGTAGCAGTGAAAGAAATCGCTAACAAGTTTGGCGTATATGCCACCTTTATGCCTAAACCTATCTTCGGTCAGAATGGCTCTGGCATGCATACGCATCAGTCGCTCTTTAAAGGCGATAAGAATGCATTTTTTGCTGCCGACTCTAAAGATAATCTTTCTGAGGTTGCGCGTCAGTATATAGCCGGGCTTTTAAAACACGCAAAAGAGATCAGTCTAATTTTTGCCCAAACTGTAAATTCTTACAAAAGGTTAGTCCCGGGTTATGAGGCACCGGTATATATTGCCTGGAGCCGCAGGAACAGAAGTGCGCTGATCAGAGTCCCATATTATCATCCTGGACAAGAAAAGGCGACACGCTGTGAATTCAGGGCTTGTGATCCGGCCTGCAACCCTTATCTTACCTTTGCGGCAATGCTCCATGCGGGCCTGGAAGGCATAGAGAAAAAATATAAAGTGCCTCATCCGATGGAAAAAAATCTCTACCATCTCACAGATGCAGAGAGAAAAGAAAAAGGAATAGAAACACTCCCGGATAGCCTTGGGCATGCCATAGCATTAGCAGAGGATAGCGCGCTGGTAAAAAAGATTTTAGGAGAACACATATTCCCGCGATTTATTGAGATTAAAAAGAAAGAATGGGACGATTACCGTATCCAGGTCTCTGAATACGAGTTAGAAAAATATCTTCCCGTATATTAAAAAAAGAAAGTGCGTTATAAAAATGCAATTTAAACACTATCCTGAAAAACAGGGTTTATACGATTCTGCCTTTGAACATGATTCCTGCGGGGTAGGTTTTGTCTGTGACGTAAAAGGGAAAAAATCCCACGAGATTATCCGCCAGGGATTAGAGGTCCTGCGGCGGTTGAGCCATCGCGGGGCAACCGGCGCTGACCCCAAGACCGGAGACGGCGCAGGGATATTAATTCAGCTCCCCCACGATTTTCTGGCGGAGGCCTGTCAGAGAGAAGGGATCACCTTGCCAGCCCAGGGAGAATACGGGACAGGCCTGGTATTTTTTCCGCGTAAGGATAGAGAATATAAATTTTGCAAAGCCAAACTCAACGCCCTGATTAAAAGAGAAGGGCAACGCCTTTTAGGCTGGCGCAGGGTCCCTGTTGACCATACGAATATAGGTAAGACGGCCTTGGAGACCGAGCCGCTGATGGAGCAGGTCTTTATTGCCAGAAATAAATACCTCAAAGATGAATTAGGCTTTGAGCGTAAGTTATATCTGATCCGTAAACAGGCGGAAAATATGATCCGGGAATCGCGTTTAAAACACAAAGCATCTTTCTATATCACTAATCTATCCTGCCGGACAATTTCCTATAAAGGGCTCTTAATGCCTGCGCAGTTAGGGGATTATTTCCTGGATTTAAAAAATGAGGATTTAAAAAGCGCCGTCTGCGTCGTGCATTCGCGCTATTCCACCAATACCTTTCCCTCTTGGGACTTGTCCCAACCGTTTAGATTTTTAGCGCACAATGGAGAGATAAATACCCTGCGCGGAAATATAAATTGGATGCAGGCTAGAGAAGGGCTACTCAAGAGCAAGGCCTTTGGCAGGGATTTAAAAAAACTTATGCCGGTAGTTGTGCCGGGGGGAAGCGACTCCGCTAGCCTAGATAATCTTTTTGAACTTTTGGTTTTATCCGGATGGTCTTTGGCTGAGGCAGTTATGTTGCTTATTCCCGAGGCCTGGCAGCAGAAAAAAGAATTAAGCCGAGAGGTCAGGGATTTTTACCGGTATCTTGCCTGCCTGATGGAGCCCTGGGATGGGCCAGCGGCAGTCGCCTTTACCGACGGTACCCGCGTCGGCGCAGTATTAGACCGTAACGGCCTGCGGCCGGCAAGATATCTCATTACCAAGGATAACCTGGTAGTGATGGCTTCGGAAGTAGGAGTTTTAGATATTGCTCCGGAAGATATTCTGGTTTCTGGACGGCTTGAGCCTGGGAAAATATTTTTCATTAATACTGAACTGGGGAGGGTAATGACTGATGGCGAGTTGAAAGAGATAGTAGCCAGGAAGCAACCTTACGGTAAATGGTTACTAGAGAATATGCAGGAGTTTGAGAGATTGCCTCCTGCGGCGTTAGCCGGCACAAGTGGTAATTCACCAGACGAATTAATTCCCCTCTTAAAGGCATTCGGCTATACGCGGGAAGATTTAAAATTTATCCTCAAGCCCATGGCGCAAAATTCCGCAGAGCCGGTGGGCTCAATGGGGTCTGATACCCCGCACGCGGTCTTATCCCAAGAGCCGCAGCTTGTTTATAATTATTTTAAGCAGTTATTTGCGCAGGTGACTAACCCGGCCATTGATCCCATCCGGGAGGAACTGGTGATGAGTTTGGAGACGTATCTGGGTCCTGAGGGTAATCTTTTAAGGCCTACGCCGAAACATTGCCATAAATTAAGGATAGAGAATCCCATCTTGACCAATGAAGAGTTGGCAAAGATACGTCGCATTCATAAGCATGGTTTCCGGACTAAAACCATTTCCTTGCTTTTTGCGGTTCAGGAAAAAAATGGTTTCCCAAAAGCCTTGGAGAGGATCTGCCGCCAGGCAGGTTTAGCCATCAAACAGGGTTACGCTTTTATTATTTTAAGCGACCGCGGGGTAAATGCAAAATACAATTGCCTACCCACTCTTTTGGCAGTGGCCGCAGTGCACCATTATCTAATTAGGAAAGCCCTAAGGACCCGCCTGAGTATTATTGCCGAGACTGCGGACTGCCGGGAAGTGCATCATTTTGCGCTTCTTTTCGGATACGGCGCTGACTGCATTAATCCCTATCTTGCCTATGCGGCAGTTAATTATCTTGTGCAAGAAAAAGAATTGGATTCAAGCTTAGAAAGCGCGCGCCATAATTATATCAAGGCAGTGCAGAAAGGGATCTTAAAGATCATTTCTAAAATGGGAATTTCTACCTTGCAGAGTTACCGCGGGGCGCAGATATTTGAGGCCCTAGGCTTAAACGATGAAGTAATCGCTCGTTATTTTACCGGCACAGTTTCGCGCATTGGCGGCGCAGGCCTGGATATTATCGCCCGGGAAACAAACTTAAGGCACAAGAATGCCTATCAGGATGCACAAACCGGATATCTCTCCGCCGGCGGCGTATATCAGTGGAAGAGAGACGGGGAATTCCATCTCTGGAATCCGGATAGTATTGCGGCGTTACAGGATGCCGCCAGGAACAATGACTATAAAAAATATCAAGAATTTGCGAGTTTAATCAACAATCAAGCAAAAAATCCCACTACTTTACGTAGTCTCTTTAAATTTAAAAAAGGCAAAGGCATCCCTCTTGAAGAAGTTGAGCCGGCCTCTGAGATTGTCAGGCGTTTTGCCACCGGGGCGATGAGTTTCGGGTCTCTGAGCAGGTCAGCCCACGAGACCATTGCTATCGCCATGAACCGGCTGAAGGCCAAATCCAATAGCGGCGAAGGAGGAGAAGACCCTGCGCGGTTTATACCTTTAGCCAATGGCGATTCCGCAAGGAGCGCGATAAAACAGGTTGCCTCTGGCCGTTTCGGCGTAACCACAAATTATCTGGTCAATGCCGATGAGCTGCAGATAAAAATTGCCCAGGGCGCCAAGCCCGGCGAAGGCGGGCAGCTGCCCGGCCATAAGGTCAGCGTAACTATTGCCCAGACGCGTTACACTACGCCAGGCGTTACCCTCATTTCCCCGCCGCCGCACCACGATATTTATTCTATTGAAGACCTGGCGCAATTAATCTTTGATTTAAAGAATGCCAACCCCGAGGCGCGCATCAGCGTAAAACTGGTTTCGGAGGTCGGCGTAGGCACGGTTGCCGCAGGAGTGGCCAAGGGACATGCGGATATGATTTTAATCTCCGGCGGAGACGGCGGCACCGGGGCATCGCCTTTAAGCTCTATAAGAAACGCGGGCCTGCCCTGGGAATTGGGAATAAGCGAGACCCATCAGACCTTGGTTTTGAATGACTTAAGGAGCAGGGTGCGCCTGCAAACCGACGGACAGATGCGCACCGGACGGGACGTGGCTATCGCCGCGTTATTGGGCGCGGAAGAATTTGGATTTGCAACTGCGGCCTTGATTGTCTTAGGCTGCGTGATGCTTCGGCATTGCCATCTGAATAACTGTTCGGTGGGCATTGCCTGCCAGGACGAACTCTTGGAAAAAAGATTTACCGGCAGGCCCGAACATCTGGTGAACTATTTTTATTTTGTGGCTGAGGAATTACGCCGGATTATGGCAGACTTGGGGATACGTAGAGTTGAGGAGATGGTCGGCAGGACCGACCTTTTGGAAATCAACGCTGCGGTTCTACCCTGGAAGGCAAAAGGCCTGGATCTTTCCCGCATTGTTTATCAGCCCAAAGTTTCTCCCCGCGTTGCTAGATACTGTACCATTAAACAAGAACATCAACTCAATAATATTCTGGATTTAAAACTTATAGCCTTGGCCCAAGAGGCATTGGAGAAAGCCAAACCAGTGGCCGTAGAATTGAGCATTAATAATACTGACCGGGCTACTGGGGCCATGCTGAGCGGCAGGGTTTGTAAAATTTACGCCGCAGCCGGCTTGCCTGAAGAGACCATTCATTTTAAGTTTAAGGGTGTTGCTGGCCAGAGTTTCGGCGCGTGGCTGGCCAGGGGAATAACTTTTGAGCTGGAAGGCCCAAGCAACGATTATGTGGGTAAGGGTATTTCCGGAGGAAAAATTATTATCTATCCGGATAAAAAGGCGGATTATCTGCCCGAAGAAAATATTATTATAGGTAATACCGCTTTTTACGGCGCCATAAACGGCGAGGCGTATATCAGGGGAGTAGCCGGAGAAAGATTCTGTATCCGGAATTCCGGGTTAAATGCGGTGGTGGAAGGGGTAGGGGATCACGGTTGCGAATATATGACCGGCGGCAGGGTGGTCGTCTTGGGTAAAACCGGCAGGAATTTTGCCGCAGGCATGTCCGGAGGCCTGGCCTATGTTTACGATAGAGACGGCAAGTTTAAAGAGAGGTGCAATACCGATATGGTGCAGTTAGAAGAAGTTACTGCCCAGGACATAGAGACGCTTAAACTTTTATTGGCTAAGCATTATAAATATACCGCAAGCAGCGTAGCGCAAAAGGTGTTGGATGATTTTGCGAATAAAGTCAGGAGGTTTGTGCGGGTTGTGCCTTTGGAATACAAGCGAATTTTAGAAGAGAATGACGTAGAGAAAAAATTAGATTTAGCCGAGGTCTCCGATGGGTAGCAGGGACAGTCCCTGTAGAGGAAATTTTATGGGCGATATCAAAGGGTTCCTAAAAGTAAAACGACAGCCTTCATTGTATCGGCCGGTGTGCGAGCGGCTAAAGGATTTTTGCGAAGTTTGCACGCCGCCATCTCAGATGCAATCTCAGGAGCAGGCCGGACGTTGCATGGACTGCGGTACGCCTTTCTGCCACTGGGGTTGTCCCACAGGTAATTATATCCCTGAATGGAATGATTTAGTTTTTCGCGGGAATTGGCAGAAGGCATTTCAACTTTTGGCAGCAACTAATAATTTTCCGGAAATCACCGGAAGGATTTGTCCGGCACAATGTGAATATTCCTGTGTCCTGGGAATAAATGACGACCCAGTGACTATCCGCGAAAATGAATTAGCGATTATTGAATATGCCTTTAAAAATGGCCTGATTAGGCCCCGGCCTCCTGAAAAACGTAGCGGGAAAAAAGTAGCGGTGGTGGGTTCTGGTCCTTCAGGCCTTGCCTGTGCCGACCAGTTGAATAAGGCCGGACACGTAGTGGTGGTTTTTGAAAAGGCAGATAAACCCGGCGGTATCTTAAGATACGGCATCCCGGATTTTAAATTGGAAAAATGGGTTTTAGAGCGTAGGATAAAATTACTTAAAGAGCAAGGAATTGTTTTTATTACCCGTACTAATATAGGTAAGGATATAAGAATTAAAGACCTCAGAGAAGAGTTTGACGCGCTTTGTCTGGCCGGCGGCTCTAGTGTGCCGCGGGATTTGAATATCGAAGGAAGAAACTTAGGCGGCATTCATTTTGCCATGGATTACCTGACGCAGGCAAACCGCCGGGCTGCAGGAGAAAAAATATCCGGAGATAAACTTATAGATGCTCAGGCAAAACGCGTCGTGATTATCGGCGGCGGAGATACCGGAGCGGATTGCCTAGGCGTAGCACACAGGCAGGGCGCAACCTGCGTTGTGCAGATAGAACTTTTGTCTAAGCCAGCTGAATGCCGTACCTCGGATTTTCCCTGGCCAAAGTATCCTTTAATTTTAAAGACTTCCACCAGTCACGAAGAAGGCGGCGAGCGTCAATGGTCTATCCTGACCAAAAAGTTCAGCGGAGAAAATGGCAAAGTCAAAAAACTCTCTTGCGTAAAAGTGGAATTCCAGAGAGAAATAACAGGAAGCGAATTTGAGATAGAAGCGGACCTGGTGATCCTGGCCTTAGGATTTTTGTATCCTCAACGCCAAGGCCTAGTTGAGGATTTAGCCCTTGAATTAGACCCGCGCGGCAACGTCAAAACCGATGCCAATTTTATGACTTCTAAAAAAGGCGTATTTTCCTGCGGAGATATGCAGCGGGGGCAGTCTTTAGTCGTCTCGGCTATCTCCGAAGGCCGGCGTGCGGCGCATTTTATAGATAGGTATCTGATGGGCGAAAGCTACCTGCCTGTAATTTAATTGACATACACTCAAATTATGCTATATTTAAATGTAGTCCAAAGTAGAACTACTTAAAGGAAAACAAAGGCGTTTAGAGGCCGGGGTGTCGGCGCTAAACGCCCAAATTTTTTTAGGGACGGTTCTTCAGACAATCGGGGGACGGTTCTTGACTCAAAGCGAGAACTGTCCCTGCAAGAGAAACTTAATGGCAAAGTACATTTTTATCACCGGCGGTGTAATTTCCAGTTTAGGCAAAGGCATTACTTCTGCCTCAATCGGAAAAATCCTGGAGTCGCGGGGCCTAAAAGTTACCTTGATGAAATTCGACCCCTATATTAATGTGGACCCTGGCACGATGAACCCTTATCAGCACGGCGAGGTTTATGTCACCGAAGACGGCGCAGAAACAGACCTAGACTTAGGCCATTACGAAAGATTCGTCAGCACCCAGACGACCAAGTTTAATAATGTTACTACTGGCCAGGTTTATCATGCGGTGATCTCGCGCGAAAGGCGGGGGGATTATTTAGGAAAGACCATCCAGGTCATCCCCCATATCACGAATGAGATTAAAGAGAGGGTTAAAAAAGTCGCTGAAGTTTCTGGGGCGGACGTGGTTATCGTAGAAATCGGAGGGACGGTCGGCGATATTGAGAGCCTGCCGTTTCTAGAGGCAGCCCGGCAATTCGGACGGGATATGGGCAAGGATAATGTTTTATATATCCACCTGACCCTGGTGCCTTATATCAAATGCGCCGATGAGATTAAGACTAAGCCCACCCAGCACAGCGTGGGGAGGCTACGCGAAATCGGTATTCAGCCGGATATATTAATCTGTCGCACCGAAAAGACGCTCTCTAACGAATTGAAAGACAAGATTTCCCTCTTCTGTAGCATCCAGAAAGAGGCAGTGATTGAGAACAAGGATGTGGATTCAATTTACCAGATTCCCCTGGTATTTAAGAATCAGATCTTAGATGAGATTATCTTAAGCCACTTTAAATTAATCTGCAAATTCTCTGACCTTAAGGATTGGGAGAGAAATGTGGTGGAGAAGGCGGTTAACCCAAAACACAAAGTTACTATTGCCCTGGTAGGTAAATATACTACTCTTCAGGATGCCTATAAATCCATCTACGAATCACTGATTCACGCCGGCATTGCCAATGACGCCAGGGTAGAGATTAAAAAAGTTGATTCTGAAGATATTGAGAAATTCGCTCCGGAGAAATTCCTCGCAGATGTTTCAGGAGTTCTTGTCCCCGGCGGTTTTGGTTATCGGGGTATTGAAGGAAAAATCAAGGCCATTAAATTTAGCCGGGAGCATAAAATTCCTTTTTTGGGCTTATGCCTGGGGATGCAGTGCGCGGTGATTGAATTTGCACGTGATGTCTGCGGATTAAAGGAAGCCAATTCTACGGAGTTTAAACCCAAAACTAAGCATCCGGTAATTAGTTTATTAGAAGAGCAGCAGAAGATAAAGGACTTAGGCGGCACCATGCGTTTAGGGGCTTATCCTTGTAAGATTAAGAAAGGTACCTTGGCATTTAAGGCATATCATCAATCCCTAATTCAGGAACGCCACCGCCACAGGTATGAATTCAATAACAAGTACAAGAAATTATTAGAGAGAAAGGGCCTGGTTTTTTCAGGGACATACGTCCAGAAAAACCTGGTGGAGATAATTGAGTTGAAAAATCACCCCTATTTTCTAGCCGTACAATTCCATCCGGAATTTAAATCCCACCCGGATGAGGCGCATCCCCTCTTCAGAGAGTTTATCAAAGCAGCCTTAGCCCTGGAGAAATAAGTTATCCCGTCTCTTCAATCCCATCATTTCATTTTACAAATAATCGCTTCTATATTATAATATGCATACGTTTAAGCATTAGGCAGAAGCGATGGCGAGAAAAATCGGTTTTGATAACGAGAAGTACCTTAAGGAACAGAGCGCAGCGATTCTGGACCGGGTCAAGAAATTCGGCAATAAACTTTACCTGGAATTCGGCGGAAAACTCTGCTTTGACTACCATGCCGCGCGCGTCCTTCCTGGATACGACCCCAACGTAAAATTAAGGCTACTGCAGGAACTCAAAGACAAGATTGATATCGTCCTGTGTATTTACGCCGGGGATATTGAAAAGGGCAGGGTCAGGGGCGATTTCGGGATTACCTATGATGC
>CAZKSS010000013.1:0-18364 GCA_964555545.1 uncultured Planctomycetales bacterium | reverse complement strand
TAAGAGACAGGCTTTAGGTAAATTACAGGAACTCCTAGATTTTATCGGGAGTATAGAGGCTCCTCCGGCTCTGCCAGCAGACTTAGCCAGTAAGATCAAATACCTTTATGAACATATCCTTCGGGACCTCTTAGGCGCGTATCTTCAAGGAACGCTGACTGAAGCGCAGGTGAAAGACCAGGTCGTCGCGGCTCAGCCAAGAGCCACAGAGATAAAAGGTGCTTTGGCTAGCCCGGGGCTGGATGGACTATTTAGCGGAAATCTAGATACCCTAGAACGTCTCAGAGAGGCAGGGGATAGTTTAGTGCATAATCTTAGTCAGGCCATTATCCATTGGGGCGAGGTGGATAGCCAAGGTCAGAGGAAGGAAGTGGAATACCTAAGCCAGGCCCAGGCGGATAATTTGGCTTTATATAATTATGCCCAGGCGCAGGCCCAGGGCCTAGGCGCGGCCTTATTAACTCCTTCCTTAGCGCAGAAGATCCAAAACCTTTATCAGCGGCTGAGGGTAAAAAACTATAGTTATGAAAAAGTGCCCACGAGCAATGATGTTGTAGTTATTTCTTCAGACGACCTGGCAGGGGCAAAAGATATAGTTGCCAGTATGCTTACAGATAGCCAGGTAGAGGCCAGCAGCGCCTTGCATAATTTAGTCAGTTTATTAAGTCAGGAATTAGCGCATGCAGAATCTTCGTGGGAGGAAAAGGATGCCGATGGTAACTGCATACGTTACCAGTACCTCAGGTTTAGCCAGGTCTATGCCTGGGCGCTTTATAAGATTAGCGAGTTTCATCAATAGTGACCTGTATCAGAAGAGTCCTAAAGGAGGGGTAATGTTTTTTATTTATCGCCGGATTAAAGACAACCAGAAAGCACAGGTCGCGCCTTTCCTGGTGCTCATTGCGGCAATTTTAGTCTTGGCGATTATCGCTACTTCTTTAATCGGAGAGGCCACCTTTAGGCGCCTGCGCCTGGCCAATATTACCGACTCCGGAGCGATTTCTGCGGCCTCAGCCTTCTGCCGCGGCTTAAACCAGATCCGCGTTTCCAATACCCAGATGCTCTTAAGTTATATTCGGCTGCAGGTCCAACTCTTAGCCAAGAGCCCTTGGCCTTCCAAGGCCGCCGGCTATAGTGCGGCCCTGGGCTGGAGCCTGATCGGGATAGAATCCAATAAAGACCTCTTTGACCAGGCAGACAATATCGCCAAAGATTTGGGTAAAAATTTACGCGCCAACCTTTACGATTCAATTTTTGGCGCGGCTTTGATTGATGAACCTAAGCCCTTTAATCTGGATGAAATCACCAGGGATGCCAGCGGCAAGATAGTGAGCATTGACTATAATAAGTATATCCAGCGCCATTACCATTTTGAGGATGAATACCTCAACTTCAAAAATGGCGCAGGGGATTACGTCACCACCGGCGGCAAAGACGAATGGTGGAAGCAAGACAAGATTTCCTATTCTTTTAATAAAAAAAAGGCAGATGTCCTGAATCGGCCAGGGAAATTAAGTCCGGGAGAAGAGCCGGATACCGCTTATGCCTCTTACTTGAGAACAGAGCTTGCCGGCACACCGTCTCAGGTTTCGGTAGACCCGCAGCGGCTGGTTTTATTTTTCTTTTATTGCACCCCTTCAGGTTGCTGGACCCCGGGGATTATCCCCCATCCTTATGCCTGGATTAGAAGGATAGACCTGAATAGCGATAATTTTAGCCTCAAGGTAAGCAAGTCTGATACCAGCGACTTATATGGCGGGAGGGTAACCCAGACGCACACCACAAATATCAGGATTAAAGGTAGCCTTTACCGGGGCTACGATTTTGTCGTGGAGTAAAGATGAAAAAGGCAATCTTAGTTATTTTGTTTATCTTTTGCCTCTCCCCGCTTTGGGCAATGGATGCGGATTTGTGGCAATTGCCGCATCTTCCCCAAAGCCAGGTGGTCTGGGAAGACCGTATGATTGAGATTAATCAGATCCGCGGCCGGGCCACGCACCTACGTTGCGGGCTGAAGGCTCAAGAGATACTTAATTTTTATAAAGGGGCCTTAGATAAAATGGGCTGGGAGTTTGTCGGGAATCTTGCGGATATCATCTCTACCTTTAAAAAAGAGCAGAGATTTCTCTATGTGGCCATCCAGGAAAACGCTAAGGGTATGCCCTGCGATGTCTATTTGGTGAGTAGCCCGGTGAGCCTGGCCATCTGCCGCTCCTTAGAGCCGTATTTCTTAAAGGAAGAGATCGCCCAGGATGCGCCGGGAAGAGAGCCTGCGGATATGGCGCGTTATCCTGGCAGCAAAAGGAGGCTGGCGGTGAGCGCCTATGGCGAAGGCTCGGTTTTTGTTTATGAGTCTGAGGCCAGGCCAAAAGAGATTGCGGAATTTTTCCGTAAGAACCTTCAGATGGCGGGTTGGCAAGAAGAAGCGATTTTCAGCCGGCCGGCGGTGCAGAATCTCTTAAATAGTCTCACTGACCAAGGTCTGCTGATTTTCTCGCACGGTGACAACACCTTGATCATTAATATTACCAAGGCGCCGAAAAATTTTCCCGGCGAGGAAAAGGCCAAGGCCAAACGCAGTTTTATTATTATCTCTAGAGACATAGAAAAAGAATTTAGTGGTTCTAAGGAGGAATAGATGTTAACACTCTTATCGCTCCTGATTATTATTTTAATGGGTGGCGCAATAATCCTGATTACCTCAAGCCTCTTTCCTTTAATTGGTGAGCGCCTGGCCATCTGGAAGGGGAGGAAGGAAAAGAGCCTGGAAAAGGAACTGGACAATTTATTTTACGATAAGACCCCCCAGCAGATTGTCCGGCTTTATTTTATCCTCCCGCCGCTTTTGGCCCTGGCAGGATTTTTATTGCTCGAGTCGGCAATCTTTGCCCTGGCCGGCGCATTGCTGGGTCTGGCTATCCCCAACCTGACCTTGAAAATCCGGGATATCCAGCGCAGGAAAAAATTCCATCAGCAGATCCTGGACATGATTATGATTGTCTCCAGTTCCCTGAAAGGGGGCCTGTCGCTTTTACAGGCCTTGGAGGTAGTGATGGAGGAGATGCCTGCGCCGATGAATCAGGAAGTCGGGCTGCTGGTGAGGGAGAACCGTATGGGCGTGAGTTTAGAGGAATCCCTGAAGAACTTTAAAAAACGCATGGCCTCTGATGAATTGAATCTCGTCGTAAATTCCATCCTAGTGGCGCGGGAAACCGGCGGAGATTTGACCAAAGTCTTAGGCCGGCTTTCTACCACTGTGCGCGATAACCGCAAACTCAAAGACAGTATCCGCACCCTGACCATGCAGGGAAGGTTGCAGGGGATAATTATGTCAATGCTGCCGTTTTTATTTATTTTTTGGGTAGTCAGTTTTAACCGCCACCACTTTGACATTATGCTAGAGACCCAGACCGGCAGGTTCCTTTTGATTTTGGCAGCGGTTTTACAGGTAGTCGGGATGATTCTCATCCGTAGGTTTAGCACGATAAAGATATAAAGGAGGAGGGATGTTGACCCTAATTTATCTATTTATCATTGCGGGGGTGGTACTCATTGCCGTGGGGTTGATGCGTCCTTACCAACACCGGATGCGCCCTTTGCCGCCTCCTGTTGAAGAAGAGAAAAACCTCGGGTATAGGTTTAAGATGCGTTCCTATTTGGAGAAGGCCTTGCCTTTCAGCGGAAAACTCTTAGGAAAACTTAAAGTGGCAGAGAAGTTAAAGCATAATCTGGAGGCCGCGCACCTGCGTTTTACGCCAGTAGAATTTTTTAACCTGAAAGTCTTAATTATGCTCGCTACGGCAGTCGTGGTTTATTTTGCCATCGGAAAATTTAATCCGCTGGTTCTCGCGGCGAGCCTGGTCGCAGGGTATCTTATCCCGGACTTCTGGCTGAGGAGAAAAATAGCCCAGCGCAAATATACCATTGCCAGACTCCTGCCGGAAACCGTGGATCTCTTGGGTCTGTGCGTGGAGGCAGGTCTAGATTTTACGGTTTCGGTGAAGTGGCTGATTGAGAAAGTCCCCACCAATCCTTTGTTAGAGGAATTAGGTTTTGTCCTGGAAGAGATCAAGTGGGGTAAATCCCGCACCCAGGCCTTAAAGGATATGTCTAAGCGGCTGAATATTCCAGAGATAAGTTCTTTTGTGCAGACCTTGGTGCAGGCAGAGCGCATGGGTACACCGGTGTCGGAGGCCTTTACTATCCTTTCTGAAGACACGAGGTTACAGCGTTTTCATCGGGGAGAAAGAGTGGCGATGCAGGCCCCGATAAAGATTCTCATCCCCTTGATTTTTTGCATCTTGCCGGTGATTGCCATCGTTATCGGCGGGCCGATATTTTTACAGTTTAGCCAAGGCGGTTTATTCAAAGGATTCGGGCAATGAAAAGTTTAGGCAAAAGAAAATTTATGCGGGCGGCGGCGTTGGCAGTGATGCTTATCTTCGCTAGCCAACAAACTGGCCTGGCCAAGGTGATTGACCTGCGCGAAGAAGGCGACTTAGGCGGCAGCGATATCCTGCTGGCTGTGCTTTCGGGTTATATGCAGGCGCAGGCAGTAAGCCCGAGTTGGCAGGCCTCGCAGATATTTATTTATACCTATGCTATCCCCAAGGCCACCCAGATGGTAACCAATACCTTGGGTATTGAAAATCCGATTTTAAAAGCCGGTATTGAAACCGCTCTCTCTACTGGCCTGAAGACCTATTTTGATTTAAAACTGACGGATAAATTAGAAAATATAGAGCAGAACGCAAAGGTCAAAGGTGATTTAACAGCAGTAGCTGCTGGTCAGTCAAATACTTTAGTCAATGCAGGCATAGGTTTAAATACTGCCAAGGTTGCCACTGAGCAGTTAGCGCTCAATACCGCCGCACAAAAAGCAGCAGTTAACTTCAGCGCTGCTTCCTTATGGCAGAGGGCAGCGTCTCCGCTGGAGGCAGCCAGCATCAGGGCCGCACAGGGCTTTACTTATGGTTTAACCCGGGAATGGCTTTATCAGAGTCTGGCTCCACAGAACAAATACTTGGCCTCTTTCTTGGGCGGAGTAGGCGGCACGCTTGCCGGCGAGTATGTCGGCTTAAGCCTGATGCAGAATAAAGGCATTACCTTTGGCATAGTGCGCGATTGGCAGGGTCACGGTCTGAGCCCGGTGGCCTTAAGATTGGGAGGCGATGAATTAGGGAAGATCTCCGAGGATGACGGCACGCTTAAGTTAGGAAAATTTGACCTGGAAACAGAGACAGCGTCGGATTTCTGGCGCACCTTCAAGGTCTCTACTGCCAGCAATGCTGTGCAGACCTTAGCCGCCATGGCGGGTTGGAAAGAAGTGGGGATTATCTTTAGCGCCGGCATCAGCCAGCTTTTAACGCAGGGCGACTTCCTGGGAGGAGTGAAATTTGGACTCATCTCTGCGCTGCTGCAGAAGGCCAGTCTGGCTACCAAGTCGCCGGTGCACGGCGCATATTTTAACCTCTTTTTGACTTCTCTGGCCAAGTTTTTACTGATTAAAGATGAGAATGTCTTTGCCCTAAAAGACCATCAGGCCGCAGAAGAGCTACCTGGACCGGCAAAAGATTATCTGGTCCGGACAAGTAAGGACTTAAGTTTCTTTAATGCCGTTGTCGGCGCTTCTCTTACCCAGGCCCAGGTGGATGCCTGGTCAATGGGTAATGCCACGCCCTGGATTAACCCTGACGGCACCTTCAGTTTTAACTGGAATAATCCCGACGATATCTTTTTCATTAGCCGCTACCATCAATATGTCAAATCCGTGAATGATAAATCTTTGACCAGTGCCATGGTGAGCGGGATGATGGACCAGTTTGTCAGTAGCATACATTACCAGTCTGTGGTTAATGTCAGGGATATGCTTTCCGGAGACATCCAGGCGCGTTATGTCAAGACCTTAGAGCGGCCGGGTTGCCAGGCCCAGCAGAAAGCACTGGCAGAAGTAGAGCAGACAGCTGCCTATACTGCTTACGCAGATAAAATTAAGGAAGATAGCCAACCTAAGAATTACCTGGATCCTTTTAGGGATCCTTATAAAGCCAGCCGGCAGGTCTTGGCAGAACTAGCGGAAAAAGAGAAAGCAGGGCCGCTTACTCCTCAGGAGGAAAAACTCCAGCAGGACATCCAGAACTTACTCAAGGTTTATCAACGGGATGTAGTGGCTTGGTCAAGTCCAGGACAGGCGCGCTGGATGATTTTAGAGACCAGTTACGGCCGCCAGGAACTCGCCCATCCCAGTCCCCAGGTGAAAGAACTATCCAGAAACATTCAGGAAGAGAATCCGCAGCCAGCAGGGAATGAGATGGTGCGTCTAGATATCTTTCGGCATTTGCCTGGCCGTAGCCCAGTATATATGGCCGGATGGGCCAAGACGCAGCCTCCCGTGGCTAGGGAGGGAGAGATTAAACCTCTGCCGCCGAAAGCGAATCTACCGCAGCCAAAATACGCAATCACTCTACCCGCGCCTCTTGCTCGTAGCAGCCTGCCTCAGGCACAACGGCTTATTCCAGAGGTTGAGAAGGCCGCGCCTCAGCCAGAACCCCTGTCAAAACCGGCACAACTTCAGCCCAGGGTCTGGGTTTTAGACCACTGGACGCAGTTTCCTCAGTATAGTCAAGACGCAGCCATGGGAAGTAATTATTATGCCGAGAGGGGTGGTAAAATAGCGCCCCTTCCTGAATACAGGTTAGTTAAACAGGTAATCTCCCAAGGGGAGGGAAGATTCGTGAATATAGACGGTCCAAATAGAGCCCGCGTAGAAATAAAGGCGATTAAAGATGGAAAAGAGGTCTGGTTGGATACCGGTAGGAGGGTAGATGTTTCTGCAGGTAGATTAAGCTGGCGGCAAAGGGGTCCTACTTATCTCTTTAAGGGAACTAAGGATTTAGGCACGGATAAGACCACAGAAATTTTAATTAGGGAACACTAAACCCTATTTATAAATGTCCAATCTGCTCTTTGTTTAACTTAGAAATGTCCAATCTGATTTAGGGATACCGAGCCAGGGATGCCTCCCGATGGCTAATTAAGGTATCCCTGAAATAAGGAGGGGCCAGGTAAGGTCCTATGGCATAGGCCAAGGTTGCCGCCAAAAAAGGCCCCTTCTTTTATTAATTTCTCAAGTATGGAAGCAGGATTTTTAACTGGATTAAGGTATTTAGAGCAGAGTTAAAACTTTTTTAAATTCAATAGGTAAGTGAAAGAAAACGCTCTCTTTTAGGGCTAAAAATCTACTTGACAAAGATATTTTTTATGTGTTATACTTTGAGCGCAAATAAGTTAAGCCACGGAGCGAAAAGGCAAACCCCAAGTAATTGGGGGACGCAAAGCCACGGGTCTTATTAATAGATAGCCGGGTTGCCGAATACCGACGAGTGAAACGAGTCCCGAGCGAAGTCGAGGGACAGAAGAGTCAGTATTTGACAGCCCGGTTTTTATTTATCGGCTTCATAAGAAGTTTTACAAATAGTTTGTAAAACAAAGATGATACCAGTTGAAACAAGGGAAATAAAGATTTTGGGGGTAAGGGGGAAATTTCATTTTTCTCTTTTCTATATAGGTAAGGAGAAATGACTGGGGAAGACAAAGAAAACCCAAAGCCACGGGAAGAAGAATTACTAGCTGCGACAGAAAAGCCACGTTTCCAATCCAGTTTTAAGGTTTGGATTAGGATAGTGGCTTTTGTTGTTGTGGCTGTTTTTTTACCCGAGCAGGCAGCCCAGGCCATGGAATATGACTGGCGCGTGCTCTGGCAAAAGCCAGCAGTGGGCAGTGTCTTTAGCCCGTCTTACCTTCAAGATACCCGCCAATTAGACATTCCCTTAGCCGTCAGGAACATCCTCAAAGATATCTCCGGCAAGCCGGTTAACGCCATAAAAATTTCACCCACCTTAACCATAGAATTAGAAAAACCCTTAAATATTTCCCGGCAGAGAATTGATGAGATCTATAACTGGCTCAAAGGAAAACCCTGCGGCTCCAAAGCCCTTTATGATTATCTAATTTATGAGGGACAGATGCCCCTCGCGGGGACAGTCCCTATAACAGAGCAGGATGTCGCGGTGATGAGCTTGACCATAGATATATTAAATGGCGTAGTTAAGCCGGAAGGAGACCCCAAAGTTATCAAGAACTCTTTATATGCTTTATCCCGGGCCTCAGAATTTTTCGGCCACAAACTTTATCCAGTTAAAATAGACCTGAAGGGACAGTCCCCTTCCTCGCCTGACGAAAGCAAGGGCTCGTTGGGGACAGTCCCTACAATGCCGTTTATTGCTCATTTAAAAGGCGAGCACTATGTTTTGGTGACTAAGATCACTGAAGATAAAGTTTATTTCGCGGATGAGCACCGCGAGGAGTTCCTGCCCCGAGAGAAATTTCTGCAGGATTTTTCTGGATACGCATTAATTCAGGGACAGTCCCTTTCCTCGCCTGACGAAAGCAAGGGCTCGTCAGGGACAGTCCCTCTAAGTGACCAGGAAGCCAAGACAATTTTGGGCGCGGGCTCCCGGCGCGACCGGGGCCTGGATGCCTTTGGTCTGGTGGCTGGTGGTCTATTATTTACCCAGACCCCGATTTCCGGACAGTCTTGGTCCACCTTTGCCCGGAATTACGCCATTACCTATGCCATGCCCAAAGTGCTGGATAAATTAGGCTGCAACCGCACCATCTCTAATATCGGCGGCGCATTTTTGTCCGGCGCAGCCATCTCGGGTTTTGATTTCAAATGGAACCAGAAGGCAATGCTGAATCAGGCCGTGACTTGGGGCGTGACTTCGGCAGTGCAGGAATACGGCTACAGCCAAAAATGGGATACCCGGCTCTTTTCCGGCGTGACCAACCTGGCTTCTAATATTGTAGGTGATTTCGCCTTTAAGAAATTAGGCGGCGATAATTTCGGCCTTTATAGGTTTGGCGATGAATCCCGGCTGGCTTATTTTACCGGTAGTAACCTTATCGGCCATGGTTTGCCGGCGCAAATCGAGATGAGTAATTTCCAGCGTTGGCAGATGCCTCAATATAAGGATTATCTGGCAGAGGGCCTGCGGCTTTATGTAGAAGACAAATTCTCTGACCACGGTTATGCCAAGGCCTTGGGTTCATTTACTTCTGGCCTGGTCAAAGGCGGCGGTTCAGCCAGAAATGTTTTTGTCTCGGCGGCGGTATCGGGCCTGGCCTCAGCAGGGCTGAGCCAACTCAGCCAGGAGGTTCTACCCCTTGGCCGCTACACCGGCGCAGTGTTTGAACTGGGCCTTTCCAGCGCCTTGTACGGCGGGTTAAGCCGGATTGAGCGCGGAGGCTCGGCTATAGATTTGGCCAAGCAGAAGTGGCAGGAGAATATCCAACAGACCATCGGCGGTTTCTTCAGCGGCAATTTAGCCACCCTTAATTCCAGAGGCAATCTTTATTATTTTAAACCCCCGGATGCCTCTTTTGCCTCTACGATGATTGACTTCTACCGCAGTGCCACGGGCCAGCCAAATACTTCTTGGACACGGGAAAATTTCTTAGGGTATTATGGGGCAAAACAAACTTACGAACAGCGTCTGGTAGATCCCTTAACCGGTAAGACGACAATCACCAAATTAGAAAGGGACTTTGAACGGCCTGAGAGTCTGGGATTTTTCGGCGCCTTAGCCAATACCTACTTTTCCGCGATGCACTACCGGGCAGTAGGTACGATTACCGACTTGACAATGCGTCGGATAAACGGCATTTCCCACCTTAGAGACACGCAGATTTTTGGCGATGACCTTTTCCATCTTTCCAAAGGGGGAGCGGGAAAATTTTTGGGCGTGAATAATATTCCTAACAGTCTAGATGCACGCTGGTATACCGTAGGCATACAACCATTATCCTTTGAAAACTGGGTCCCGCACGGAGACTTCTTGGCCAGCGGGAACCTCTTGGGCAGGGATAAGGATTATGAATGGGACGTCTTTTATAAAAATACCCCCATTAATTTTTATTTGGGAAACATTGGGTATATTAACACCTCTGGCCAGGAATGGATGAAAGTCAGAAATTTAGGCGCCAAGGAGTGGCTTACCTCAACAGGAGTGACTCCTATAAATGAAGGCATACATGAACTCGCCTTTGGGATGCCTGCCGGCCTTAAACTTTTCCTTGAGAGATACCTTCCACAATTTCTGGTCCCTCCCGCGCTAATTCCCATCGTACCGCCGAGGGCGCAGGTAGTCTCAACTACGCCTACTCTACCTGAAACCCCCAAACCTCCTGTTACCGAGATAACCATTAATTCCAGTAATCAGACCATTGTCAGTGCCAAAGATTTCCGCATCGGCCATGATCTGACCAACAATGCCCTGGATTTTGTCACACCGATGCAGGCCTTTGGCGCGAATATAAAATATACTACGCCTTTAAATTGGAACTACCAGGGGAAATCGCAATTAATCGTGCCTTTGCCGCGTTATCAGGAAAACAGGACCTTTGACTGGACGCTCAGATTACAGAATATTGCGCAAATTGAGTTAGGCGCAGGCCGGTCTTTAAAGTTATCTTCACCGTCTGCGAATGTGAAGGCATTCAGAGAAATTACTGTGCCCAAAGGAAAGAGTTTTGAAGTAGCGGCATTAGAGGTAGGCAAGGAATTGCCTTCGGCGCTGAGGCAGCAATTAGAGCCTTTATTTGCTAAGCCCTCTTGGGAGGATAAGGACTGGGACCAGTATCAGACAATAATTAACAAGTGGCAAGGAGAGTATGGAGGGCTGCCTCAGGATTTAACGCGCTATACTTTAGTCCGCGCAACTTTAAAAGATTTTAAATTTACTGAAGAGTGGAATAATCAAGGCGAAAGACTAAAAAGTACTGCTACGTTTAGTCTTGGCTCGACAGCTGGTTGGCGGCCGTTTGGTTATGATAGTTTTAAATCGCCGAGCAATTTGCCGCAGGTATTACAGAGTAAAATCAGTTCGTCCCTCACAGGTATATCTTACTTAAAAGATAATCAATTACTTCCCCTAACGCTTAAAACCGTGGATTATTTTAAATCCCAGCCAATCTTGCGTTTTAATGAATCCACAATTTTATTGCCGCATACAGCAGTGAGTAGCACTTTCTTGGGTGGTAGCGGCAGCGGAGCACCTCCCCCGGCGCGCGATAGCGGCATTAGCGGGGCGCTGGTCTTTGACCAGCATTGGGCAGTTTGGAATATGGACCAGGGAAGTTTAGGCGCGGTTTTAGAGCCTTTTAGCCAGCAGCAGATGTCTGTGTCTTCAGCCATTTCTGCCTTAGGCGGAAAATATAACGTTTATGCCACTGGCCCGATATACAATTTTGATAAAATTCCCCAGCCGATAACTGAGCTAAAGACCGCAAAACAAATTTCCCCTGAGCGCGCTGAATATAAGTTTGCCCAGCCCGGGCCACGGGCGCTGGTAAATTTTGATGACCCGCAAAAGCGCTTAAGCGACTTTACCATTACTAAAAGCGTTTTTGAGCCACGCTATGAAGAGAAATTTCAGATGGTAAAGCACGAGATTTTTCAGGTATTCAGCAATCTCCAATCAGTGCGGGATTGGACAGCCAGGCAGAGAGAATTTGAGCAACAAGTCACAGGAGTCCCTGCTGACCAGCAAAGCGGTATCTTAATTGCGGTGGAGCAAGGAAAGAATCCCTTTGCCGCTACAGACAGAGAAATGTATCTAGCCGCCCAGAATCTTATTGCTGCGCGAGGCGCGGCTTTAAAAGATTTAGGGCATCTAGACGTTAATCCCCAGGATATTTTCCAAAAGGATAGTTTTGCTGTGCTGCAGGTAGGCGCAGAGAGTATTCATTCTCAAACCTATTATGATACTAGCGCCACGGCAAAGCCGCTCTTTGTTTCCGTAAATAAGCCTTTTGTGGATAGTGTGGCTTTTAGGGAGGGTAAAATCTCTGGCCAGCCGTATCATTATAATGCCAGCAGGCTGAGCGCGCGCCTTGAAAAAGACGCTACCTACTTGTTTATTAATCATAATCCCACCCTCCATGTCTCGGATTATTTTGTGCACGGACTTTTTGCTGCCTTGCCTGCAAGTTTTAAGGCAAATGCGAAAGTGGATGATAACCGAAGCGTAAACCCGGGGAAGCCTATTGAGATCAGCGGCCAAAAAGGATTAGCCACCCTGACCAGCGATGCCTTGGCTATTGGCTTAAACTTAGATAATGACAGCATCAGTTTAGGCCAGGGTCTGCAGCATTTAAGGACTGACTATGGCAAGGAGATACAAGTAAAGAATTGGGATAAAGACCGGCCGTTTATTTATTTCGGAGAGAGCAAGGACCGCAATGATAAATCCTGGTCGTATGTGCGGGTAATGCATCTAAAGCCGCCAAGCGATAATACTTACCCCAGGATGACTACCAGGGGAGAATTAAAAGGTTTTACGGATTTAATTTATTCGCCCCAAAACTTGGCACTTTCTTCTCAGGACAGGTTCTTAAACAAGCTCCTTCAGGAGCGGATTGCCGAAGAAAAGAGAAGGTTAAGAAGCAAGGGCAGATCAGACTTTGAGGTGCCTACTATCTCTTTGGCCTCTTGGCGCCCCAGGCCTTTATTAGATGTAGAATTAGCCGATAATTTTTCTTCTGCTAAATTACTGCCTTTGGGCGATTTCCTCGACTCGCTATTATTAAATGATGCTTACAGGAGGATCTTGGGTCTTCCCGAAGATGAGAAATTAGATAGAGACCATTATCTCCAGAATGATTTGGATTTAACCGGGCCGATAGTTTTATATAGCGAGCATCCTTGGGAAGGAGATACGCAGGTTAAATTATTCTCCTTTGGTGCAGGCTCTACTTTGCAACAGGCAGAACACCGGGGCGCAAAAGTCACTCCTTTAGCCAGCCGTCAGGACCTTCTGCCAGTGGTTTTAAATAACCAGGCGCATATATTATTTAGCAATACCAAAACTCCTTTATATATCAGCGATGCCACCTATGCCAGAATGTATCTGGGCCAGCCTGACCTTACTACTTTTGATCCTCTCAAAGCGTCTAGTAAGTCTATAGATTTAGGCAAGGGGCTTGTTGGCAGGATTAATTTATCTCCGGAAGGCCTGGCCAAGATTACCGGCGGCTTATTCGGGCTTTCTTTTGACCCCAATAATTTTGGTTTTGCTGCCAATATAAATTATGGGGCTAAATTTGAAACCGTGAATGAAGGATATAAGCATCCCTTAGTTTCCTTTGGCGAGGTAGGAACTGATCTGAAAGGCCAGGAAGGTAAACGCTTTGCTTTCTTAAGAAGCGCATATGTAGAGTCCAAAGGCCTGATTGATACTGCCACTGGCAAGCGCGAGGGTTTGCGGGATTATGATACCTTTATGCCGGAGTTTGTTAAGGGCGGAAGAGATTATTTTTATCAGGAAGAGTTCCTGCAAGAGGTTGGCAAAATAAAAGTCAAAGAGGGGACCAAGGCAGCGATAGAGCAATTAAGGAAATTGACAGCGGCTGTTGAGTCCAAAAAAGTATATGATGAAAAAAGATATATATTGAATGTTTTAAGCGGTGAAGATTTGCTCATCCGTCAGCAAATGCCTTTAGGCGGAGAACCCACCTTAGATTATTTTGGCTTCAGGCAGGGAACCTTTACCCAGGCGCCTTATGGAATTACCGGTTTTACTGCCACTACCCGCAGCGATTTATCTGCGCGTGTCCTGAATAACCGCGCAGAGATATTATTCTCGGGCCTTGCGCCGCTTTATGTTTCGGATGCGGCTTTAGGCGGATTTTTTGCTGGCAGGCCGAGCAATCTGGGAAAGTCCGATGATAGAGATAATCTCGGTCGGAAAATACCGGTGTCACCGGGAGAAGGCACCAGGGGCAAAATTGAAGTTACGCCTGAAGGATTAGGTGTAATTAGCGGGGGTACCTCTGGTTTGAGTTTTGACCCGCAGTCATTTGCCTTCTCGCCAAATATAAATTATGGCGCAAGATGGGAGATAAATAATCAATACGGAAAGCCGTTTGTTTCCGTAGGTAAAGTTTTGGATTCCCGGGACAAAGAGGTCCCCTATTTTTATTCTGTGCAATTAGAGAAACAGGCTGCTTTAGACACCAAGAGCGGCGCCAAGGAAGGCTTTGCTGAGATTACCCGCTCTATCCCTGAAGCAGAGAAGGCTTATGTGCATCGTAAGGCAGAATTTGTGGGCCAGTATTCCCAGAACCAAACACTGCAGCAGAGATACAATGAACTTTGGGATGAGTTTTTAAAACAAGCCAATCCCCAGGCAGCCACTGAGAAATGGAAGGATATTGAAATTTTTGAGCGTGAGCATCAAGCCGACCTCACTGGATATTCTAATGAAGCCATTACCTATACCTTCCACTTTAAAGACTTCCTTACGGTAAGCGACTCGCCCTCAGGCTTAGAGAGGCCGCAATTATTCTTTATGGATAAGGATAGTTTTGTGGCTTCGGAATTCTCCGGCGCGCCGGAAAAGAAGGCAAAGGCAGAAGTATTACCTGAGATATATGCCGGACAGTTTTTATTGCGCACAGCCAAAGGAGAAGTTTTGTCTTTCCGCAATGAGGTTTTTGGCGCGGGTGCAAAGGGCGGGACCAATCCCGACACCATTGATAAAACCTCAGTAAGAAATCTAGAACTGCAGCAAGGGGTAGTTGAATTTGGCGGAGATTTAGCCACTATCGGACATCAAGGTAAAGGGTTTTTGCTGAATTTAGACGTAAATAATTTTACTGTTAGGCCGGCCTTAAGCTTAGGCGGAAAATTTACTTATAGCGATAAGGAAGGCAGGGGATTTTCTTATTTCGGCAGTTATAAAATTACTAAAGATGCGCCAGCAGGCCAAATTGTATTAGGCAATGGCATTAATAAGGTATTCCCGGATAAAGGCAAACTGGTGTCAGTAGCAGAAGGCGGTTATGAAGCGCTGACAGCTGGAGAACCTAACCATTGGGATTCTCTCAGGCAGGCGCGCTATGCTGAGGGAAGGTGGGGAGCAGAAGAGTTTGCCCAGTTAGCCTTAGAAGAAAAAGGCAGAGATACGATTCTGCGCGAGAAAAGCACTGATACCAAGAATAAAGCAGAAATTAAAACCGGAATTACTTCCTATACCTATAGAGTAATTCAGGAGAATGCCGAGCGCACTTTGTTCAGCCTCTCCCAGGAGGCGCTCAAAGCAGATGGTAGCCCCTGGGAAAGACGGCATCCGGTTTCTGAACAGGAAATTACTTATACTTATGATGCGGACACGGGCTGGAGAAAAGAAACTCGGGTGACGGTGCATGAATTAGATATTGCCACGCTAAAAAAATCCCTCCCTGAAAAATACCAGCAATTTATGCCGGAGGTCTTAAGAAAACTAAGAACCGGCGAAAAATTCAGCAATAAAGAGATAGCGGACTTTGCCCAGCCGATATACGAGAAATACCTCAAGGGAACTACCTTTGAACCAAGCCTGGAATACAACATCAGCGGCAGCCGGGATTTTATTTTAGGTTATCTTGAATCTGTGGGCAAGAGAAGGGCTGACCTGCAAGACCTGCTTACCCAAACCAGACAGAAGATTTCCGCAGAGCAGGGCCTAGATGACCTGCAGGTTACTTATGGCAGAATAGGCCCAGAGCGGGTCTTTGCGCAATTTCTGCAGGACACAGAAGTGGATATCCGCAACCTGGATTTAAGCAAACTCCCCGCAGAATTTCAGAAATACGCAGATTCCGCTAAAGAGAAATTACAGAGAGGCGAGAAGTTTAGTCGGGCTGATGTTTTTCAGGCAGTTTGGGCATTATTAACTCCCACGCAGCGCAGTCATTACTTAATTAAGCGAGAATTGCGGGCGCAGGCAGAGGCAGGCAAACTTAATCCCGAAGTCGTATATCAAGTTTTGCGCAACTACGGCTTTGCCCTGGATACTACTAATAATTTCGTCACTATTGTAGCCAATAAATATAGCGGAAAACTCCCGGATAATTTAGGGAAAATTATGCAGGTGGTGGTCAGCCGCTCGCCGGGCATTGAAGGCCAGAACCGCACGGTGCAGGTAGTAAATTCTTCCGGAGAGAACTTTGTGCTGGAGGCAGCCGGCAGGCAGTATGCTTATCAACGTTATCAAGATGGCTGGGCAGTAACCATTAATGGCGAAGGACGCAGTGATTATGCCTTCAGGAATATCTATGGCAACCTCATTCCTTTGTCCCAGCCGATAGAAAATTTACCGCAAGTAGAATTGAGGGCGCTTGAGTCCCTGCTGATTACCCTTGCCGAAGCCACCGGGAATAAGGATTGGTTAGGCAGGTTAAAGAGCGGTAAAGCCGAAGATGTACTTGGTTTAGCCAGTGACCCTAAGGTGAGAGAGGCCTTAGAAACCCTGCACAGCCAGAAGCAGAAGAATCCGGAAGAATTAGAAGAACGCATAGATTTTCTCTATCATGCGCTCTCGGAACTAGACCTAACCAAGGCTAGCCACGGATTTGAAGCGGCTTTGCATTTTACTTTCTTCCAAAATATCCTCAGCCTCGTTCCTTCTACAGGCAGCGAGATAAAATTCTCGGCAATTTTTAACGGTCTAGGCCTAGACCCGCAAAAATTCTTTGCCCAGATAAGCGCGGGCCAGAATATTACCGATGCCTTTGCTATCCTGCAAATGGTCAGCACTGCCTTTAGTGTTAATTCTACCAACCTCTCCATAGATAATACCAAGAAAGAAGAGCGGCCGCTACCTAAATACACTGATCTTGCCTATCAGGGATTAAGGGCAAGATTTCAATGGGCAAAGGATTTCTTCCTGAAAAATGGCTATCTCACCCCGGATGTCAGCCAGATTTTAGGCCTGGTCGGCTCTGTGGTAGCGGATTTACGCGCCGGCATGACGGTATTAGGACTTATCTCTCTACCCAAAAAAGAAAAAGAAACATCGCCCAAAGATTATGCCGCGGAAAAGAAGGGCCAGGCATTATTTCTTAAAGTTTTGCGTAGCCACCCAGATACAAAACTTGGCTTGGAAGAAGCGCCTTTATTTATTAGCCAGGCATTATACGAGTCTATTGCCGGCAATTTCTTGGAATATCCGGCATTACATAGCGAAGCATCAGTATTAGCTACCTTTATTATCACCGGGAGGATGCGCTATTACCCGGAATATGCCAAACTGATGAAACAGTCCGGTCTGCTTAAAGAGGAAAAGGCCCAGACCGAGCCCAGGGGTATCAGTTATATTATTGCTCATCCTGTTTCCAGCCAGGATAAGGTCAGGCAGGCCTTGGAGGTGATAAAGGCAGGCGTGGGTAATCCGGTACACCGCTCTTACAGTAAGGACGGAGTTTATCTGATTGATCGGCCTTATGAAAATATCTTAACAATATTGGAGGGCTTAGGTTATGGCTATGGCGTGCGAGAACTAATTTCTTCTTCGGAGTTTGCCTATAGATACTTGGTGCTGGCGCGCGCCTCCCCACAATATAGAAACGAACTCCTTGGCCTGGCTGCGCAAGAAGCCTCTAACAGCCAGCAATACCACGGCCTCCTCAATACCGCCTTTGCCTTTTATCAGTTAAAAGATTTCGTAGAAACCTTCAATAATCCTGATGCCTTAAAGTCTAGTAACGCTAAACCCCTACCTAAGAAATTCTTAGACTTAATTAAAGACGCAAGCGAGTGTTATCTTTTGGCCCAGTGGAATATCGGCGCCTCCCAGAATAACCTCGCCTATACCTTGGCTAAAGAAAAGGAAGATGCTTTATCCTCTACCTTTAATTCTCTGGCTGCGGAAAGAATCCAGTTCCTGCAGGTAGCCAAGCAGGCGTTTAATGACAGCCCGCATTTTCTCTTGGGCGTGCAGCAGGCAGTCTCTCAATCCGCTTCGTATTTAAGGAAGTATTCTGTGCTTAAAGGTTATCGCGGCGGTAGGCAGGCCATGGCTGCTTCCGGTAGAATGCAGAAGATTGCTGCCGAGTTAAAAGCCCTGAAGTCTAAACTGGATGCCGTATTAGTCAACCATCCTAAAGATATACCTTTATCCTTAAGCGAAAGCGAAAAAGTTACGCGGATTTCTAAGCAGATGAATAGCCTGGCTAAAGATTTTGAGGCCGCGCAGAAAAGTTTCAAGGCGGGTTTAGACAGCGCTTCCCGCGCTTATAACGCAGCAATGCGGGCCAGGCGATTAGCCAGGGTGCGGGTGTATAATGCCCAGCAGGTCCAGGCTAAAAGACGATCAGTGCGTTCAAAGTTGGTCTCTAAATCAATAGAAGAAGACAGAGTTAATCCGCAGGACCGGCAAAGATATAAAGAGGCACTCCAAAGATGGAACCCCAATGATCCTTGGAGTTCGGCAGTGACCCAGTTAGAATTGGAGCAATTGGCTTTCCGAAATCATCGCCTTGCGCC
>CAZKSS010000012.1:0-18404 GCA_964555545.1 uncultured Planctomycetales bacterium | reverse complement strand
GGTCTATCAGAGCAAAAGTATGGATATTACGGATAAGATTATTGATATCCTAAACAAGGCTTATAAAAGATAGAGGTAATGCGCAAGACCTTAAAAGAGATAGCCGCGTTTCTTGACGGCGAAGTAGTAGGCGATGGCAGTATAGTGATTACGGGTGTTTCCGGGATCAAGGAGGCCCAAAAAGGGGAGATCACCTTTCTGGCCAATCCTAAATATTCCCCTCTCCTAGAGAAGACGCAGGCCTCAGCCATTATTACCTCCCGCGAAATTCAGCCTACTTCCAAGCCCATTATCCGTACGGAAAATCCCTCTTTGGCCTTTGCCAAAGTTATGTCTTGGGCTGTGCCAGAGGAGGTAAAGCATCCTGAAGGCATACACCCGACGGCAATATTAGCTAAGGGCGTATCTTTAGGCCGTAATGTCGCAATAGGGCCTTATGTAGTGATAGAGGATAATGTTTCTTTAGGGGATAACAGCGTAATTTATTCCGGTTGTTTTATCGGCCACCATACCAGGATAGGTAGCGATGTCTTAGTTTATGCCAATGTTTCTATACGCGAGCGCATCACTATCGGTAATCGGGTAATTATTCACAGCGGCACGGTAATCGGCGCGGATGGTTTTGGTTTTGCCACCATTGAGGGCGCGCACCATAAGATTCCCCAGATTGGGACGGTAGAGATAGGCGATGACGTGGAAATTGGCGCCAATGTTACTATTGACCGCGCCCGTTTTGACAAAACTATTATCGGCAAAGGCACTAAAATAGACAACCTGGTGCAGATTGCCCATAACGTCGTCATCGGGGAGAATTCCATTATTGTGGCCCAGGCCGGGATTTCCGGGAGCACGATTATCGGTAAGAACGTGATCCTAGCCGGACAGGCAGGGTTAGTCGGGCATATCACAGTGGGAGACGGGGCAGTGGTTGCGGCTCAGGGCGGAGTAACTAAATCCGTACCGGCCAAGACCATAGTTTCAGGTTATCCGGCCAGGCCGCATCAGGTGGCTAAAAGAGTAAATGCCTGCGTGCAGAACCTACCGCGGCTTTATAAAATAGTGGATAAACTGAAGAAGAAGATAGCAGAGTTGGAGGCCAAATTAAAAACCAGATAAACCCTAAATCCGAAACCCTAAACTCTAAACAAATCCAAAATCCCAAACCCAAAATCCAAAACAAAAATGTTTTGAGTTTAGAATTTTGAATTTTGAGTTTGTTTAGGATTTAGAGTTTAGTATTTAGGATTTAAGAATAATTATGGATAAGCAAAGGACTATTCAAAAAGAAGCCAGCATTAAGGGCGTCGGTCTGCATACGGGCAATGCCGCCAAGATAACCTTTAAGCCTGCGGGCGTGGATAGTGGGATCAATTTCGTGCGCACGGACCTACCCGCTAGGCCTGGAGTCTTAGCCTCCATTGATTCCATACTTTCTTTTTCCCGCGCCCCCCGGCGCACCTCTATAGGCAAGGATTCCTTTGAGATCCAGACCATTGAACATCTCATGGCTGCGCTGGGAGGTTTGGGGATTGATAACATTTATATTGAGATTGACAACAATGAGGTACCGGGTCTAGACGGAAGCAGTATGGATTATTTGGCAATATTAGAAAAGTGCGGTATTGTGGAACAGGAAAAAGAACGCCAATATTATCTGCTCAAAGAGCCGATATTTGTGGAAGAGGATGGTTCCTCCATTGTTGCCTTACCATCTAGCGTCTTCAAGATCTCCTATACCCTAAGTTATAATCATCCTCTACTGAAAGCGGAGTTTATGGAAATGGAGATTAACGCCGATAATTTTATCCGGGAATTGGCAAGTGCGCGCACATTTTGCCTGGAAGACGAAGCCGAGGAATTACAGGCCTTAGGTTTCGGCAAGGGGGCAAATTACGAGAATACCTTGGTGGTAGGCAAGGGCGGCGTGATAAAAAATAAATTACGTTTCCCCGATGAATTTATCCGGCATAAGATTTTAGATTTGATGGGAGACCTCTCACTCTTGGGTCAACCCCTAAAAGGACATATTATTGCTTTAAAGAGCGGCCATTCTCTTAATCTTAAACTGGTAAAAAAGATAAACGAGCAGAGGCAAAAATATTCCTTAGGCGGCATAGCCAATGCTGGATATATTCCTGCGGAAGGAAAAGTCTTGGATACGCCGGAAATTATGCAGATCTTGCCGCACCGCGACCCTTTCCTCTTTGTAGATAAAATTGTTGCCCTGGAAAAAGGAAAGCGCGCCACCGGCATTAAGAATATCACCATCAACGATTATTTCTTTAAGGGCCATTTTCCCGGCAAGCCGGTGATGCCCGGAGTTTTAATCGTGGAGGCCATGGCCCAGGTGGGCGGGGTGATGATGCTTGCCCCAGAAGGAAACCGGGGTAAACTGGCATTTTTCCTGGCCATTGATAAGGTAAAGTTTAGGAAGACCGTCATCCCCGGCGATCAATTAGTTTTGGAGGTAGAGGCAGTACGCATCAAATCCAAGACCGGCCAGGTGCATGGCCGGGCATTAGTGGAGGGTAAAGTAGTCGCCGAGGCAGATTTAATGTTTGTCCTTGTAGAAAGTTGACGATGAAAATAGAATCGACGGCAATAATTTCTAAAAAGGCAAAACTTGCCAGTGACATTGAGGTCGGGCCATACACCGTCATTGCCGATAATGTCAGCCTCGGTCCAGGCACAAAAATAGGCGCCTTTTGCGTAATTGAAGGTAATACTACCATCGGAAAGAATTGCGAAATTTTTACCGGTACGGTAATCGGCAGCCGTCCGCAGGATTTAAAATTCAAGGGAGAGAAGAATTTTTTGGAAATTGGTGACAATAATATCATCCGCGAGTATTGCACTTTTAATCCCGGCACAGGAGAAGGCGGAAGGACAATTGTGGGGAATAATAATCTCTTTATGGCCTATGCACATATCGCCCATGATTGCCTTGTGGGTAACCACTGTGTGATTGCCAATAATGGGACGTTGGCAGGTCACGTCACGATTGAGGATAAGGCAGTGGTCGGGGGGCTAGTAGCGATACATCAGTTCGTGAGAGTAGGGGTTCTCTCGATCATCGGCGGCTGCTCCAAGGTAGTGCAGGATATCCCACCATATTCCACCTGCGACGGTCACCCGGCGCGCGTATACGGCTTAAACCTCGTCGGCCTAAGACGCCAAGGATTTTCTAAAGAGGCCATTAAAGAATTGAATCTGGCCTTTAAGATACTTTTTAATTCCGGACTATCCCTCAAACATGCCTTAGCTAAAATTGGAAAGGAAATAAAGCCTGGAAAGGAAACGGCCTATCTCCTAGATTTCATCAAAAAATCCGAAAGAGGCATTTCTCGTTCCTGCCGCCTGGACTCGCAGACAAACTAAGATGGAAAAAATCGGCCTGATTGCCGGAAACAGAAGGTTTCCTATTCTCTTTTCTGAAGCCGCAAAAAAGAAGGGTGCTCATCTGGTCGCAGTGGCCATTAAAGGCGATACCTCTCCGGGATTAAAAAAATACGTGGATAAGATTTACTGGCTCGGCTTAAGCGAATTCAGCCGTCTCTTTGAAATTTTTAGGCAGGAAGGCATTACCAAGGTAGTGATGGCTGGCCAGATCAGCCCCCAGCGTTTATTCAGCAAAGAAATAACTAAGAGTGGGGAATTAAAAGAAATGCTCGCCGCGGTAAAGGATAAAAAGGCAGATACCATCTTTGGCGCCATCGCAGAAAAACTAAATAACGCCGGACTACAACTATTGGACTCCACTACTTTTCTAGAGGATCTGCTTCCTGGAAAAGGGACGCTCTCCAAGAGAGAGCCGGATTTCGCGGGTTGGGAAGATATATATTTCGGACTGGAATTGGCCAAGGAAATTGCTTTCTTAGATATCGGCCAGACCGTGGCGGTAAAGGATAAGGCCATTGTGGCCATAGAGGCGTTGGAGGGGACGGACAACCTGATTAAGCGCGCAGGAAAATTAAGCCGCGAGGGCTTTACCATAGTCAAGGTGAGTAAGCCCAAGCAGGATCTACGGTTCGATATTCCGGTAGTGGGGTTAAATACCGTAAAAAATCTCATCCAGGCCAAAGCCAGATGCCTGGCTATTGAATCCGGTAAGACCCTTTTCCTCGACCAGCAGCAGGCCGTAAGATTGGCAGATAGAAAAGGCCTGGGGTTGGTTGCGGTTTAAAAATTCTTGACAGAGATAATAAATTGTTGTAATATAATTTTTTACATAACAAGGAGGTTAGTATGGCAAGGATGAGTTGTTGCGCAAGTTCAACGGCAAGGACGACAGAGTTTAGGTTTTATGCGCCACAGGCAAAGAGGGTCAGTCTCGCAGGTACTTTTAATAACTGGAATACGCGGAGACTTTTGGCCAAGAAAGATTCCAGAGGAAATTGGGCGGTGAAAGTTAACTTAAAGCCGGGAAGATACGAATATAAATTTTTTGTCGATGGCTCATGGCTGACTGACCCACGCTGCACCGTGCATGTTCCCAATGCCTTCGGAAGCAATAACTGCTTAATCGAAGTAAAATAAAAACGCAGATAATATTAACCCCACGCCCAGTTTACTTTTAAGAGATGTGGCTTGAGTATGCGGTGGTGGGGTTTATTATTTTATAGTAGGAGGCCTACGATGTTGAGATATTTAACTGCGGGTGAGTCGCACGGAAAGGCAATTTTGGCCATCTTGGAAGGTATGCCTGCTGGTCTAAAATTAGGCTTAGATAAGATAAATCAGGAATTAAAACGCCGCCAAGGCGGGTTCGGCCGCGGCAGGCGCATGCAGATAGAGAAGGACAAAGCGCAAATTTTATCCGGGCTTAAAGGAAATAGGACTCTAGCTAGCCCCATCGCTTTATTAATAGAGAATAGAGATTTTAGCATTGAGAGGCTGTCTAAAGTAATGTGCCCTCGTCCTGGACATGCGGATTTAGCCGGCATCTTGAAATACGGATTTTCTGACGTCAGAAATGTCTTAGAACGCGCTTCAGCCAGAAGCACAGTAGCCACAGTGGGAATCGGCGCCATCTGTAAGATATTCCTGCAGGAGTTTGAAATCTCCGTCTTAAGCAGGGTATTGTCTATCGCTGGTGAAGATACGCCTAGTGGGATGAAAGAAAAAATTATTACCGCGGCAGAGAATAAGGATACGGTGGGCGGAATTTTTGCGCTAACGGCCAAAGGTGTTCCGCCGGGATTAGGAAGTTATGCGCAAGCCGACAGGCGCCTAGATGGCCGCATTGCCCAGGCGATAATGTCTATCCCCGGAATTAAGGCAGTAGAAATTGGGTTGGGCTTAGGTTATGCCGTAAGTTTTGGCTCCGAAGTCCACGATGAAATTTTTTACAGCAGGGGCAAAGGCCTGCCTGCCGGCAGGCAGGGTTATTTTCGCAAGACCAATAATGCCGGAGGCATTGAAGGCGGAGTTTCTAACGGCGAAGATATCATTGTGCGCGCCTGTATGAAGCCGATTTGCACTCTGATGCAGCCCCTGGTTTCTGTAAATATAGCCACTAAAAAATCTCACCCCGCAAGTGTACAGCGCGCGGATATCTGCGTAGTAGAGGCTGCTGGCGTAGTTGCCGAGTCGGCCCTGGCCTTTGTCTTAGCCGATTGTTTATTGGAAAAATTCGGCGCTGATTGCCTGGCAGATACCAAAAAGGCCTACCTAGATTATCTGAGGCGGATAAAAAAATAAGTTAGATAGTCACGCCCCTTACGTCTATTGAAGCAGAAGGGGGTGATGGCTGATGGAAAGAGTAGTGGATTTAGAGGTAGTGCGTCTTTACCGCTTCAACGGCGATTCCAAAATCAAGGCCTTTGCAGATGTAGCCATTGGCGACTTCGTGGTTAAGGGCCTGCGCCTGGTGCAGGGTGAAAACGGGTTATTCTTAGGCCTGCCGCAGGAGAAATCTCCTAAGGACGGCAAGTGGTATAACTCCTTTTACCCTAAGACCAAGGAGGCGCGCCAGCAATTGATGGATGTGGTTTTGGCAGCCTACGAAGATAATTGATGCGCTAGAAAAGGGGCGCCTACTTCTGGTTTCTGGGGGTAGGCGCCTTGTACACTATATAGGTACTTAGCTCCCTTTAGAGGGCAATTATATTTGACACGCTCTTAACTCTATGTTAGAATTACAGATATGAATAATATCTATTTAGTGGGCTTTATGGGCACAGGCAAGACCTGCGTAGGCAAGGAATTAGCCAGGAAAAAGAAGCGGCAGTTTCTTGACCTGGACGACTTAATTGAACTCAGGGAAAAAAGGACCATTGCCGATATCTTTGCCCACGAGGGTGAACCCTATTTCCGGCGTAGAGAAGCCAAGGTCTTAAAAGAGGTAGCCCGGGAAAAAGGTTTTGTGGTTGCCTGCGGCGGCGGGATCGTGATCAACCCTGATAATATAAAGGTAATGCGGGAGTCAGGCCAGATTATCTGTCTGGCTGCAGAGCCAGAGGTTATCCTGAAGAGAACGCAAGGTTACGCGCACCGTCCGCTGCTCAACGTCAAAGACCCTAAAAAGCAGATTGAGTTGCTCTTGAAATTACGCGCGCCGTATTATGCCCAGGCGGATAAGATAATCGATACTTCTAAGTTGTCGGTAAAGGAAGTCATAGATAAGATTGTTGAATTGAGCGCAAAAAAGAAATGACGCAACTAGAAGCATTAGTGGCTTTGAATATGGTGGACGGCATTGGCAGCGTGCGGCTGGATAGATTGATGGAGTTTTTCGGTAAGCCGGAGAATATCCTTCAGGCACCAGAGGAAAAATTAAAATCTATATTCGGTATTGGAGATGAGATAGCCAGCCGCATTCGCGCGTTGGATGATAAAAAAATAAGCGAGGAACTGAGTTTTGCTCAAAAATTGGGCTTAAAAATAATGACCTGGGAGGATAAAGATTATCCTGAAAATCTCAAACAGATTCCTGGAGCACCGATTGTGCTTTATATTAAGGGCGAATTGAAAGCAGAGGATAAAATTAGTATCGCGATTGTCGGCAGCCGCCGGGCTTCTTTTTACGGATTAACCTGCGCTGAAAATTTTGCCGCGGATTTGTGCGAGGCGGGATTTACTATTGTCTCGGGGATGGCCCGGGGCATAGATACTGCCGCGCACAGAGGCGCCTTAAAGCGTAAAGGTCGCACCCTCGCGGTTATCGGTAGCGGTTTTAACCAGATGTATCCTGAAGAAAATATGGAATTGGCTGAAGAAATCGCTCGCAGCGGAGCAGTAATTTCCGAATTCTCCCTCGATGCGCAGCCCTTAAAACAGAATTTTCCCCGGCGCAACCGTATCATCAGCGGCTTGTCGCAAGGTACATTAGTAGTAGAAGCCGCCAGGAATAGTGGCGCCTTAATTACTGCGGATTTTGCCTTGGAGCAGGGCCGGGAGGTCTTTGCCTTGCCCGGTAAAGTGGATGCCGAGAATTCCTTCGGCACCAACGAACTGATCAAGCAAGGAGCAAAATTAGTCTCTTGCCTAGACGACATCTTGGAAGAATTTAATCTGGTAGCCAGGCCTGAGCCAAAAATGAGCCGGCCTGGCCGCCGGACTAAATTATCCGTCACTGAACAGGAAAAGATTCTCTATGATTATATCTCCATGCAACCGATTACTTTAGATGAGATTATAGACGGGACAAATATGGAGGTGGGTGAGGTGTCCGATATACTTTTGAGATTACGTTTAAAAAAATTGATTAAGCAGTTACCTGGAGAACAATTCGTGAGGAGCGAGCATGAAAGATAAAAACTTAGTCATCGTAGAATCGCCGACCAAGGCCAAGACCATTGGTAAAATTTTAGATAACCAATTTCAGGTCGTTTCTTCTATGGGGCACCTGATTGACCTGCCCCAGAAAGAACTCGGGGTGGATATTGAGAAAGGGTTTCTGCCCTCCTACGTTGTTTTATCCGGAAGGCAAAAGGTTTTAAGCGGCCTGAAGAAAGAGGCCAAAGACAAAGATAAGATATATATTGCCACTGACCCGGACAGAGAAGGAGAGGCCATTGGTTGGCATATTAAGGACTGGCTTTTTAAAGAGAAGAGAGTTTTGCGGGTCATCTTCCACGAGATTACCCCGGAGGCAGTTTCCCAAGCCTTTAAAAAGCCGCGCGATTTTGATCAGAAGATGGTCGAGGCCCAGGCCAGCCGCAGGATACTGGATAGGATAGTGGGTTATTTCTTAAGCCCTTTGCTCTGGAAAAAGATTGTCCGGGGTTTAAGCGCAGGTCGGGTGCAATCCGTGGCTTTGAAATTAGTCGTAGAGCGCGAAAAGGAGATTACGAATTTTATCCCGCAGGAATACTGGGAGATTGAGGCAGAATTGAGTCAGCGGGAAGCAGGCAGCGTTCAGCGTCCAGCGTCATTTTTAGCCAAACTAGAAAAATTTGAGGACAAAAAAGTAGAGATAAAAAATAAGCAAATAGCGGAGAGGCTGGTTAATGATATTAGAACTAAAAAATTTATGGTGCAGGAGATTAAAAAAACTGAAAAGAAGCGTTATCCCGATGCGCCTTTTATCACCAGTACCCTACAGCAAGAGGCCTTTAATAAATTGAGGTTCAGCGCCACCAAGACCATGATTATAGCCCAGCAGCTTTATGAAGGTATTGATATCGGAGAGACTAGCCCCGTAGGTTTAATCACTTATATGCGTACCGACTCGCCGCAGGTCGCGCCTGAGGCCATAAAGCAGGCCAGAAGTTATATTGCCAAGAATTTTGGCAAAGCCTACCTTCCGGAAAAACCCAATGTCTATAAAATAAGAAGACACGCGCAAGGCGCGCATGAGGCCATCCGACCGACGCTGATTTTGCGTACGCCCGAGAGTCTGAAAGAATATCTAAGCCCGGAAGGATATAAATTATACGAACTCATCTACAGTCGTTTTATCGCCAGCCAAATGACTCCTGCGCGCTATCGGGTGACTGCGGTGGATATCCTGGCTGCCAGATATTTATTCGTTGCTTCCGGAAGCAATGTTATCTTTGACGGATTTACGGTGGTCTATAATAAAAATAATAATGGAGAAAAAGAAAAGAATGTTATCCCGCCCTTGACTAAAGGCGAGGTCCTGGATTTAGTTAAATTAATGCCCTCGCAGCATTTTACCAAGCCCCGCCCTAGATTTTCCGACAGTTCCCTGGTCAAGGCCCTGGAAGAAGAAGGTATCGGCCGGCCATCTACTTACGCGCCGATTATCCAGACCCTGGTGATTCGGGACTATGTACGCAGGCTCAAAGGGTATTTTCATCCTACGGAACTGGGGATTAAGGTCTGCGAGATGCTGCTGGAGTATTTCCCCAAGATTATGGACGTAAAATTTACCGCCCTGATGGAGGAAGAATTAGATGAGATAGAAGAAGGAAGGCTGGGAAAAATCAAGGTATTGAAAGATTTTTATGGGCCTTTTAAGAAGAGCCTGGATTTTGCGCAGAAGCATATTAAGAAGGAAGTAATAACCACAACCGAGGTCTGCGATAAATGCGGTAGGCCGATGGTGATTAAATGGGGTAGAAGGGGAAAATTCTTGAGTTGCTCCGGATATCCTGAGTGTAAAAATTCCAAGTCCATTACCTCCGGCGTCAAGTGCCCTGAACCCGGCTGCGGCGGAGAATTAATCGAGCGCCGCTCACGGCGCGGTTTCTTCTACGGCTGCTCCAACTTCCCGAAATGCCGCTTCACCTCGAAGAACCTCCCCGAAACCAAGGAAACCAAGACCGGGTCTTGAAACATATTGTTAGCTAATAAGTTACAAGACCCGGTCTTACAGATATAGAAATGGAACGCTATATAGAGAAATTCAGCCGGTATATGGAAATAGAGAAAAATTATTCGGCGCATACGATATTGAACTATCGGCTGGATTTGGAAGATTTTAAGAATTTCTTGGGTGAGACAGCGCTGGAGAAGGTTGACTACTTGGCTTTAAGGAAATATCTGGCTCTTTTAAAGGAGAAGAATCTAAGTAACAGGAGCGTTAACCGCCATTTATCCACCCTGCGTTCATTTTTCCGGTTTCTTAACCGCGAAGGGCTGATTAAGACAAATCCCATACTTAGTCTCTCCAGTCCCAAGCAGGAAAAGCACCTGCCTCAATTTTTGACCGAAGAGGAAGTAACCAGGCTAATCGAGGCAGTGATTCCCAGAAACGAACGGGGCCTACGCGACCGAGCGGTTATCGAGACTTTTTATTCCACGGGAATACGGATTTCAGAATTAGCCGGCTTAAGCAGGGATGACATAGATTTTATCGGCGGGGTAGTCAAGGTGATGGGTAAAGGTAAAAAAGAGCGCATTGTGCCTATAGGCGATAAGGCAATATCCGCGATCAGGGATTATCTGGAGAAAAGAAAAAAGGATTCCGCATCCGTATTTTTAAATAAAAGCGGCAGGCGCATTACCACCCGGGGAATAAGGAATATTGTGGGCAAATATATCCGCCTGGCCGGCATAAAGCAGGGCGTATCGCCGCATACCCTCAGGCATTCTTTCGCCACGCACCTTTTAAACCGCGGCGCGGATTTAAGGAGCGTCCAGGAATTATTGGGGCACGCAAACCTTTCTACCACGCAGATCTATACTCACCTGACCACGGATAAATTAAAGAGTATTTATGACAAGGCCCATCCCCGGGCATGATTAGTCGTTGGTAATTATGTTTATGCTTTATGATTTGATATTTTCGGTGATTGTGCTCATCAGTCTGCCGCGGTATTTATTCCGCAGAAAATTTCATCAGGGATTCATCCGGCGCTTAGGGGTATTGCCTCACGATCTTAAGTTAGAGCGGCCTATCTGGATACACGCAGTCAGCGTGGGCGAAGTCATGGCTATCAAGGGATTATTAGAGTCTTTGCGTGAAGGCTATCCCGGTAAACAATTCGTGCTCTCTACGGTTACGCCTACAGGGAATCACATTGCCAAGGGTCTCACCCAAGGCAATGATTTTATAACTTACCTGCCTTTAGATTTTTCATTTTTGGTAAGAAGCGTAATCAAGAGGATTGAGCCGTCTTTATTTATCATAGCCGAGACCGAGATCTGGCCGAATTTAATTAGCGAACTTTACAAAAATAAAATCCCGTTAGTCGTGGTTAACGGCAGGATTTCGGCCGCCTCTTTTAGAGGATACCTCAGCATTAAGTTCTTGGTCAGGCCGATATTAAATAAGATTAGCCTTTTCTGCGTGCAGTCAAAAGCAGACGCAGAGCGTCTAGAGAGACTGGGGCTGGCAGGAGGCAGAGTCCGCGTCAGCGGCAATATGAAGTTTGATCTAAAGCCCAATGTGCTTAATTTTAGCGATTTAAAAATCAGGCTCTCTGAAGATGAACAATTATTGGTCTGCGGCTCAACCCATTCCGGCGAAGAGGGAATGATTTTAGGTGTTTATAAAAGATTATTGGCTGAATTCCCGAAATTGAAATTATTGATTGCCCCGCGCCATCCGGAACGCTCGAGCGAAATAGCAAGAATAGTATTCCGGAATCGGTTTCAACCCATATTTCTTTCCCGCTTACCCCCCACGACCAACGACCCTGCCTGGCCGGCAGGCAGGCAACGACCCACGACTGTATTTATCCTCGACACTATCGGCCAACTCTTCAGTTATTATGCTATCGCCGATATTGTTTTTGTGGGCGGTAGCCTCGCCAAAATCGGAGGGCATAATATTTTAGAGCCGGCCTGGCAGGAGAAGCCGGTAATATTCGGACCGCATATGTTTAATTTCCGCGATATTGCGGATTTATTTCTGCAGGAGAAAGCAGCAATACAAGTCCATAATCCAGAAGAACTCCAGGAGAAGATAAAATATTTATTGGAGAATCCCGCAGCCACAAAGGAACTCACCGCGCGTGCCAGGGACCTGATTATGCAAAATCAGGGTGCAACCTCACGCAATAGCGAGATAATCAAAGGGATCTATGCAGGAATATCTCTATAATTTAGCCACGGATAAAAGCCAGGGGCCTATATCCGAGATAATCAAATTTTTACTCTTCATTCTATCCTGGATATACGGCTTAGCCGTAAGAGTACTTATTTTATTGTATTCCTTTACGGCCCGCCGCCTCACTTGCAAGGTGATCAGCGTAGGCAATATTACCTTGGGCGGAACCGGCAAAACCTCTTTAGTGGAGTATCTGGCGCGGCACTTAAAGGAGCAAGGCCATCAGGTAGCAATATTGAGTAGGGGATATAAAAGCGGCGATGAGCCGTATATGCTGGCTAAAAATTTAGGCAATATCCCGGTTATCGTGGATAGCCAAAGGATGAAAGCGGCAGGAAGGGCAATCAAAGAATATGGCGTGGATACGGTTATTCTGGACGATGCCTTTCAGCAGTGGGGCATGATTAAGGATCTAGAGATTGTGACTATTGACGCGACTAATCCCTTTGGCAACCGTCAACTCCTCCCCCGGGGGATTTTGCGCGAGCCATTAAAGTCGCTTAAACGCGCCGATATTTTTATTTTGACTAAAACAAACCTCGGAGGAAATACCGCGCAGATAAGGCAGTATTTGGCCAAGATAAACCCCCGGGCAGAAATCTGGGAGTCGCTACATCAAGCAATAGGATTTTATAAATTCATTAGGCGGCTAGAATTCTTAAAGCCAGAATCCCTGAAAGGAAAGACCGTGACTTTGTTCTCCGGCATAGGCGACCCCCTCTCGTTTGAAAATCTAGTCAGTGGCCTGGGGATTAAAATAGGCCTAACTTTTAGGTTCCGTGACCACCATAATTATACACCCAGGGATTTAGAGAATATTTACCGGGATTCCCACGCTAAAGGCATTGAGACGATTATGACCACGGAAAAAGACGCAGCCAGGATTTATCAGAGGCCGCAACTTAAGGTTGGGGGTGGCGGACTTTTGGTATTAAAGATCGCCATAGAGATAAAAGATGAGCAGAGATTCCACAATAGACTGCATAGCCTGTATTCTCTTTAGGGTATGCGGGCCATTAATCAGAATTTTGCCTCTGTCTTTCAGTTTCTTCTTAGGCAGGAGATTAGGCGATGCATTCTATTATTTTGACCTGAGGCATAAGACACTCGCCTATTCCAATATCAAGACTGCCTTAGGCGATAAATTATCGCCTTCAGAATTAAGCCACCTGACCCGAAGATTTTATCAGGCCTTCGGCCAGAATCTCATTGAGATATTCCTTATCCCGGCAATGGATAAAAACTATATGGATAAATATATCTTGGCTGAAGGCTACAGCCACGTGGGAGAGGCCTTTAAAAGAGGCAGGGGCGTAATCCTCTTAAGTATGCATGCCGGTTGCTGGGAACTCTCTAATATTATTTGTGCATACTTCGGTTTTCCTTTTGTGTTATTTGTACGCGAGCAGAGATTTCCCCGCTTGAATAGACTCCTTAATGCCTACCGTAGCCAAAAGAGTTATAAAATAATCGAGAAGGAGAGCGGCGTGCGGGAACTGCTCAAGGCCCTGCGCCACAATGAGGCGATCGGGATGATGGCAGACCAAGGCGGAAGGTCAGGAACGATTATTAGGTTCTTCGACAGAGAGGCATCCATGCCTTCGGGTGCGATAAAGTTCGCCCTCAAATACGATGCGGCAATAGTCCCTGTTTATTATACGCGCTTAAAGGATGCCAGGATAAAGGTAATTTTTGCTCCGATTCTCCAGATAAAGAAAACAGGGGACATAGAAAAAGATACGCGGGATAACCTGCAGGAATTAATGCCGGTATACGAAAAAAATATACGCAAATATCCTCACGAATATCTCTGGACCTATAAAATCTGGAAGTACGGCCAAGACAGGAAAATCCTTATTTTAAACGATGGTAAGGCAGGGCATCTGCGCCAGGCCCAGGCAGTGGCGAAGATAGCGAGCGCATGTTTACAGGATAGAGGCCTCAATCCCAAAATTGATACTATAGAAATAAAATTCAAGAATAACTTCAGCCGCCTCGCCTTGACCTTAAGCAGTTGCCTGGCAGGAAAATACCATTGCCAGGGTTGTCTCTGGTGCCTGAAGACATTTTTGGAAGAGAATACTTACCATCGCCTCGGGTCTATTAAACCGGATGTAGTCATTTCTTGCGGTTCGTCATTGCCGGCTATCAACTATGCTCTTACCCGGGAAAACTTAAGCAAGTCTATTGTGATTATGCGGCCGTCTCTATTCAGCACCAGAAGGTTTGATTTAGTAATTATGCCGCGGCACGATCATCCGCCGTTAAGGAAAAATGTAGTGGTGACTGACGGTGCGCTGAATCTGATAGATGAGCAGTATTTAAGGGAGCAGTCGGATAAATTACTGCAGCGTGCAGCGTGCAGTGTAGAGCGTGCAGAATTTTATATTGGTTTGTTAATCGGGGGGGAGAGCAGAAATTTCCATTTGCCTGGAGAAATTATCTTAGAAGTTATAAAACAAATTAAATCTGTAGCAGAAAAGTATAATGGTGGTATTCTCCTGACTACTTCCCGCCGGACATCCGGGAAAATTGAGGATTTGCTCAAGCAGGAATTTCAGGATTATCCTCTTTGTAAACTTTTGATTATTGCCAATGAAAAGAATATCCCCGAGGCAGTGGGCGGGATCTTGGGGTTAAGTAGAGTAGTGATTGTCTCTCCAGAAAGTATTTCTATGATTTCCGAGGCTGCCACCAGCGGCAGATATGTCTTCGCTTTCCAGGTAGCAGGCCTTGACGCCAAGCATGAGGAATTCCTGGCTTACTTTGCCAGAAATAAATACATATCTTTAACTGGTGCCGTAGACTTAAGCGCAGATATCGCTGGAATATTAGAGAGCAAACCGCAAGTAAATACCTTAAGAGATAACCTGCGAGTAAAAGAAGCCGTGGGGAAAATATTATGAACGTTTTGCAGATAGTCCCGGAACTAAATGTCGGCGGAGTAGAGACCGGCACCTTAGATTTGGCCCGTCATTTGGTTAAACTCGGTCATAAGGCAGTGGTGGTTTCTGCCGGCGGCGAACTGGTCGATGAACTAGAATCCTACGGCGCCCTACACTACCAACTGCCGGTGCAGAAAAAATCACTCCTGGGCGTAGTGAAGATGGTCCCCCGCCTGGTAGAAATTATAAAAAAAGAACAGATCGATATCGTGCACGCGCGTTCGCGCGTCCCGGCCTGGATTGCCTACTTTGCCACCCGGAAAACCAAAACTATATTCATTACTACTTGTCATGGTTATTACAGAAAACACCCCTTTAGTTATGTCATGGGCTGGGCAAAAAGGGTGATTGTGATCAGTAATGTTATCGGCAGGCATATGATTGATGATTTCGGCACACCCCATGAGCGCATCAGACTCATACCGCGTAGCGTTGATCTGGAGAAATTCAAGTATCTCAGCCCCGATAAAAAGAGAAGAAAGGAATTCAATGTCGGGATCATCGGTAGGATTACCCCCATTAAAGGCCACCTGCATTTTATTAAAGCCATGGCCCGGGTAGCCAGGGTCGTCCCGCATCTTAAGATCTGGATAGTGGGAGACGCCCCGGCAACGCGCGAGGCATATAAGGAACAGATTGAAGTATTGATCAAGCGGTTGGGGTTGACTCACGCCACCCAATTTTTAGGTACCCAACGGGATATCCCTGCGGTCTTGGCGCATTTAGACCTCCTGGTCTTGGCCACTACTACCCACGAGGCCTTCGGAAGGGTAATTGTGGAAGCGCAGGCAAGCGGGGTGCCGGTAGTGGCTACTAAAGTGGGTGGGGTAGTCGATATAATAGAGGAGGAAAAGACCGGACTCCTGGTGCCTCCGGCCGATCCTACGAGTATGTCTGCGGCGATCATCAGGATATTCAAGGATCCGCAGTTGGCGCGTGCCTTGGCGGAAAATGCCTATGAGAAACTAAAAGAAAAATACAATGTAGAACTGATGGTCAAAAATACCTTGGCTGTTTATCAGGATGCCTTGCAGAATTTTAAAATCCTGATTATCAAATTTAGCTCGCTGGGCGATGTGATTTTGTCCACGGCGGCTATCAGGGCAGTTAAAGAAAAGTTTGGCAGGAATTATAAAGTGAGCGTCTTAGTCGGCGAAGGGGCAAAGGAAGTGCTTTTCAGGTGCCCCTATATAGACGAATTGCTGGTCTGCGATTTTAAAAATAAAGATAAAGGGTTAAAAGGATTTTTGAAACTCGCCGCTAATCTCAGGAAGAAAAATTTTGATATCGTAATCGATTTTCAGAATAACCGCAAGAGTCATGCCTTGGCCTTTTTGACTCTGGCCTTAGACCGCTACGGATATCACAATAAGAAATTGGGGTTTCTACTTAATCACGGGATTAAGGACGATAAATCTCTGCTCGATCCCTTGACGCATCAGTTCCGGATAATTAAGATGTTGGGCATAGAGCCTAAAGAAGCGCGGCCTCAACTTTGGCCTACTCCCCAAGACCGTCGTGATGTAGAAGAATTCCTGAATTCCCAGTGGCTCAGTTCCAGCCAGAAGATCATCGGCATAAACTTAAGCGCCAGCCCGCGGTGGCTGACGAAAAACTGGCCCCTAGAGCATATTGCCAGACTCTGCGAAAGATTAGGCCAGCGGGACCTGCGGGTCGTGCTTACCGGGACGGAAAAGGACTTAAGCCTAGTCGATTCCCTGATGAATATGCTCAAAGGCACAAAGCCGATTAACGCCTGCGCCAAGACTACGGTTAACCAACTCGCCTGTCTGATTAAAAGGTGTTCTGTTTATGTCTCCCCGGACTCGGCGTCTTTGCATATCGCGGCTAGCCAAGGCGTACCTTTCATCGCCCTTTTCGGGCCGACGGATTTTCGCCGGCATCTTCCGCCGGCAGACGATTTTGTGGTGCTCAAAAAAGATTTGGCCTGCAGCCCCTGTTATAAGTCAAAGTGTAAGACCAAGAAATGTATGGAGCTGATTACGCCCGAAGAAGTATTAAAGACGATTGACAAATTATTGAAATGAATATCCTTTACCTTACCAACCATCTCAACATCGGCGGTATCACCAGCTACCTCTTAACCTTAGCCGCTGGCCTTAAAAAAAGAGGGCATCATATTTATCTGGCCTCCAGCAGCGGACAGTTGCAGCAGAAATTTCAAGGTGCGGGAGTTATCTTTATACCTATACCCCTAAGGACCAAAAAAGAAATCAGCCCCAAAATTTTAGTGAGCCTGTTTAAATTGCAAAGCGAAAATAGGAAATATAATTTTGATCTTATCCACGCGCATACCCGCACCACGCAGGTTTTGGCCTGTCTATTGAGCCGGTCTTTGGGTGTGCCTTATCTGGCCACCTGCCACGGGTTTTTTAAAAGAAGGCTCTTACGCCGGCTTTTCCCGTGCTGGGGCAGGAGAGTCATCGCCATCAGCGAAGAGGTCAAGGAACATTTAATAAAAGATTTTGGGGTGGATGAGAAAAATATAGTGATAATATATAATGGAATTGATGTGGGTAGATTCAGAGGGCAGAAGACAGAAGACAGAGGGCAGAGGAAGAAAAGTTTGGGTTTGGGAGAGGGGCCGGTCATCGGGATTGTGGCCAGACTTTCCGATGTGAAAGGTCATCTTTATCTCATTGAGGCCATGAAATATATTTTAAGCGCAGTCCCTCAGGCAAAGTTGTTCATCGTCGGCGATGGCAGGGAGAAAGAGGCATTGCTTCAGCAAGTGAATAAGTTAGAGATAAGCACAAAGGTCATTTTTCATCCCGAAGTCAGCGATACAGAAGATGTGCTTTCGCTGATGGATATTTTTGTGATGCCTTCGCTGAAAGAGGGCCTGGGTTTGAGTTTAATGGAGGCGATGGCTTGGGGCTTGGCAGTGGTGGCTTCGGATATCGGCGGGATCAGGAGCCTGGTCCAAGACGGGAGAAATGGCCTCTTGGCAAAACCCGCGGATAGTAGAGACTTGGCGGAAAAGATATTGAGTTTGCTTGAGAGTAGAGAGAAAAGGGAGATGCTGGGCAGGCAGGCAGAAGAATTTATCGCGCAGAATTTCTCGCAGGAAAAGATGGTCTTGGAGACGGAAAGGGAGTATCTGGAATGTCTAAAAGAAAAATATTCGGCCTAAGTTTAATCGTAGTTCTGGCAGTAATTTGGAGTCTGGTGATTTTTTTTCGGGAGCGGTATGTAGTGCCCATCCTGATGTACCACTCCATCACCTCTAGGCCGGAGCCGAAAAATATGCTGGCGGTATCAGTGGGCGCTTTCCAGCGCCAGATGATTTTTCTAAAAGAAAATAATTACCATATTCTGCCTCTGGGAAGATTAGCCGAGTTGATGAGAGAGAAAAGGCGCCTTCCTTACCGCGCTATCGCCATAACTTTCGATGACGGTTATAAAAACGTCTATACCAACGCCTTTCCGATATTAAAAAAATATAATATACCGGCAACCCTGTTTATTATCGTCAACGA
>CAZKSS010000011.1:0-19464 GCA_964555545.1 uncultured Planctomycetales bacterium | reverse complement strand
TGTGTTTTTGATTTTTGGTTTTTGATTTTTGGTTTTCCCTTGTTTGCCCAAGATAATAACAAACTTGTTACTTTGAGCCAGCAGATTATTGAGGCCAAGACCAGCCAGGATTTGTATGCCCCCTTTAAAGAATTAAAGGATTTATATTATAAAGATAATAAATATTCGCAATTGGTAGAATTTTTGCAGTCTCTGGAGCAAAAGAAACCCTCCCTGCAGCCCTTTACCAATTACTATATCGCCGAGGCGAGGTATGCGCAGTTGAAACGTCTAGAAGAGACTCAGAGTTGGGACGAATATTTCGCGCAAGGTAATACCTACCGCGACCAGATAACTGCCGGTATAGAAAAAACCATATCTTCTACCGCGCCGCAAGACCCCTTAAATATTTATGCCCGGCTGCTTTCCTGGAAGTTTCATAAAGATCAGGAAGACGCATTTAAGGATAAGGCCTTGGAGGATTTGCTGCAGGCAGTGCAGGAATATGCCGCAGGCACAGGCGATGCCTCCTTGATCAAAAAGGTTGCGGATCGATTATCTGCCTACGCCGAAAAGGGCAAATCCAGAGAGTTATACAAAGTTTACGTAGACAAATTACTCCGCTCAGACATCAAGGATGAGGCCTTGGGAAAATATGCCGCGGATTTTTATCAAGAAGGAAACCTGGAATTAGCCCAGACACTCTACGATGCCTATATTGAAAGGATTACCAAGGGTGTGCCCAAAGAAAAGTTACTCGCGGCTTTAATAGATATTGCCCAAAAGTTTAGTTATAAAGACGGTGCCCTTAATGACCCGCTTTATGCGGAAAAGATATTTAAGAAGATAGAGGAAATCGGTGGAGCGGATGCTTTTAATGAGGACTTAATCTATTTGCGCGCCTTCAACTTAGAGAAAAGTAAAGCATACCTGCAGGCCAGAGATATCTATCTGGATTTACTGAAGCGCTTTGCGCAAACCCCCCGCGCTGACGAGGTAAATTATAAAGTTGGCCTCATCTCTACTTATGTGGCTAGGGATATAAATACGGGCAGGAGTTATTTTGAAAAGTTGGCTAAAGAAGAGACTACCAACCCGCAGGTAATCTCTAGTTTATATCAATTAGGGCTCCTCAGCCAATGGGAGGGTAAGTTAGATGCGGCCAAAGCATATTACAACCAATTGCTGGAAAAGGCCAAGGACCAATATCAAGACAGCGTGGACCTCGCCCAAGAACGGCTGAAAGAGATACTAGAAGCCAAGCCCATGGAATACAATTTAAAGACATTTCTGGATGTTTCCCTAAAAGACGACTACAAAATGATGGAGATGGCTAAATTGGATTTAAGGGCGACGCCTGCTAAGACAAAAAAGGATACTTCGGTGGCGGTGAGTTCCCATGTTTATCTTGGAGAGACAGGTTGCATGCAGGTAGAGGTTCAATATCTCTGGTCCGGGCATCTGGGTACGGCGAAACCTTCTTCCGAGGCCGCTAACTTTAGTACTCAATACCTCTATAGCGGCAGCAAAGAAATAAATTTAGTGGCAGTGACGCCTTCCGGGATTCTTGACCGCGATTTAAGCATCGTGGATGTCAATTAGGCTGCTTTTCTCGACCCCCCTTTTCCTTACCCGTTAAAAACACTTGACTTATATTAGTTTTGTAGTATAAAGGAATTAGTAAATTCTCTGAGAAAAAATAAATAATTTTTTAAAAAATAAGCCACGGAGAAAGGTCGATCTCGATGCGGCCGACTGACCTGCAAAAAGAGATCTCCAGCGAAAAAGAAAGACGCAGCGTAGATATTTTAGAGATTGTGCGCAGGAGCGGACCGATCAGTCGTCCGGATATTTCTCAGGAGATGGGGATTAATGTGGTGACCATCTCTAATTATGTTGATGAATTCATCAAGCACAACCTGGTTTACGAAAAAGAACTGGATGTCTCCGAAGGCGGCCGAAGACCCGTGCTCTTAGATTTAAATCCTCAGGCCGGTTATGTCATTGGCGTGGGGCTAAACCTGATGAATATGGTCGGGGTGCTGGTAGATTTAAAAGGAAACATCGTCACCAAGACCCAGATTACGCGGCCAAAGGCATCGGTAAAGGAAATTACCGAATGCCTATTGGAGATTATCCGCGAGATATTGCGCCGCTCAAAAGAATACACGGCGAAGATCAAAGGCATCGGCGTGGGCATCGCCGGCCTGGTCAATAAAAAAGACGGCTCCATCCACTGGCCGCAGAAGATGGACCACTATTATACCTATGCCTCGGTAGACCTGCCCCTGCGCGATTTAATTGAAAAAGAATTTAACTTACCCGTTTTAATAGAGAATGACGCTACCGCCGCCTGTTTCGGCGAACATTGGTTGGATTTACAGCGCGGCCTGGAGAATGTCATCTATATGTTTTCCGGAGTCGGCTGCGGCATCATGATTGGCGGGGAGATTTATACCGGTAGCAACGGTTATGCCGGAGAAGTCGCCATTTATAATTTTAAGGAACAGGATTTATTTAACTGTGATGAGGCGCGCGGATGCTTCCTCAAACGCTGGGAAGCAGACTTAGGGATAGTTGAAGAAATAAAAGAGATGTTGGGGCGGGATAGGCACGCCGCGGCTAAATTTTTTGCCCTTACCTCAAGTAACATAAACAATGTGGACTTAAAGAGCGTCTTTATCGCCGGCCGGGCCAAAGACCCCCTGGCTATGACGGCGCTGGAGAAGGCGGCAAAAAGATTAGGCATAAAAATCGCGTATCTAGTAAATTTATTGAATCCCCAAGTCGTGGTCATCGGCGGAGGCATAGAAGAGGCAGGGGATGGCTTTTTAAATCTCGTCAGCGCCACGGTGAAAGACTGGGCTTTTAAAGAGGAGACCGAAGATTTGAAGATCGTCTATTCGCAACTGAGGGAAAATGCCGTGGCCCTGGGCGCTGCCAGCATGGTTACCCAGAAGGTCTTTGCGCAAGTTTAGTCTTTGCTAGGGAGGACTTGATGGAGAAGAGGGTAAAATTTGCTTTAGTCGGCCTCATCGGCTTATTATTGGTAAGTCTGATTATTAACTTACAGACCTTCAGCGCCAGACAGGCCATGCAACGGGAAAGGGATGAGTTAAAAAGAGAAAATGCTTCCCTATCCCAGCAGATGGAAGCCAGCCTCCAGGATACGCAGCGCCTCAGAGATAAAATTAATTCTTTGGGCCTAGATTTAGAGAAGGCCACCAAAGAAAAAGATAACCTGCAGAGGAAATTTGACCTGGTAAACAAAGAGAGATTAGAGTTGGTGGAAAAATTGAAAGAGCAGAGGAGGCCTAGCGTACCCCTGACATCCGCCGCGCCGATTAGCGAAGATGCCTACTGGGCAGGGATATTAAAAGCCAAGACTGATCTGGAGATGCAGTTAGAAAATGTGCGTAGCGACCTAAAGACCGCCCAGATAAATAATGAGCAACTCCAGAGAGAAAAGAATGAACTGCGTCTGGAGGTCACTAGCCTTACCCGCGAAAGGGCAGACCTGAAGCGACAACTGGATTATAACCAGAAACTCATGGATAGTCTGGCCCAGGAATTGGTCAGGGAGAAGAATGACAAGTTTCAGATCAGCGAGACAATGAAGTCCCTGAAGAGCGAGAATGCCGTCTTAAGACGGCAATTGCAAGTTTTGGATAGCCGTAAGATTGATTTGGAAAAGAGATTTCTAGACCTACAAAAGCAGAATCAGACCTTAGACAACCGGCTTAAAGAGATGGAAACACTCTTACAGGGCAAGACCGCGCAGATGGGCGAGTTAAAGAAACAAGTAGAAGGAGCCAAGGAGAGCATAGAAGGGGCCAAGGAGAGCGTAGAGTTGCCGCCTATTGTGGTGCGGCCCCAGCCGGAAACCTCTGCTGCTGTTACTAGTTCCGCTTCCGCGAGCGCAAAGATTCTCGCCGTAAACCAGGAGAATAATTTCGTGATTATTGACCTGGGCACAAACGCAAACATCAAAGTAGGCGATACCTTCAAGGTCTATCGTCAGAGCAAGGCCATTGCCGATATTGAGGTTATCCAGACGCGGCAGAATATCTCCGCCTGCGATATCAAGAAGGAAGCCGCTCCCATAAAAGTGGGAGACAGCGTAAGATAATTTGATTTTTGGATTTATATAAATGGTCCGCATAAAAAAAACTCCTTCCAAGACCATCTCCATTGAAGACGTTGCTAGAGAGGCCGGCGTCTCCATCACTACCGTATCCCGGGTGATCAATAAATTCCCCTCGGTAAAAGAGAAAAACCGGGTGAAGGTCCTTGAGGCAATCAAGGAACTTAATTTTAAGCCTTCGGTCTTAGCCCAGCGCCTGGCCACCGGAATTAGCAATGTCGTGGCTTTAATCATCCCGCGGTACGAAGGTATGTTTTATTCTTTCTATTTGTTGGAGTTGATCCGCGGCACCGGCACGCTTTGCGAGGCGCTAAAACTAGATTTACTGCTTACCCTGACGGATAGCCGCTCCAGCCTGAACCTCAAAGGTGCGGGCGGGGTAATCTTTGCGGATATTATCGGCAACCGCCATCAACTTCAAGAGGCAGAGGCATCTGGTATCCCTTGCGTAGTGATCAATAACTTAGTTGAGGACTCCCAGGTGAGTTGTATCGCCATAGATAACGCCGGCGGCGCAGAAGAAGTGGTTAATTATCTGGTCAGCCTGGGGCATAAAAGAATAGCGCATATCGCCGGTGATTTAGTGACCCAGGCCGCTAGCCAGCGTCTGGAGGGATATAAACGCGGGCTGAAGAAAAATAATCTTGCCGGAGACGAGACCCTGATTTTTAAAACGGATTATTCGCGCGGTCAGGCCCGCTTGGCCGCAGAGAAATTGCTTAAGATGCCTGGAGCCGCGACTGCGGTATTCGTGGCCTCGGATTCTATGGCCCTGGAGGTGATGGCCGTGGCCAGGGAAGCGGGCAGACAAATACCCCAGGATTTATCTATTGTGGGCTTTGACGATAATCCCTCTGGGCTTTATGGCCCGGTAGCCCTGACTACTGTCAGGCAACCCTTGATTAAAATGGCTGAAGAGTCAGTAAAGTTATTGCATCAGATTATGGGCAGCAAGACCAAGGCCAGGCCGCAGAGGATAATTCTTCCGACCGAACTGGTGGTCAGGGAGTCTTGTCAGCCCCTCGCTTCCGCTCGGGACTGATGGTGAGCGCAGTCGAACCACCAGCCCCTCGCTTCCGCTCGGGGCTAATGGTGAGCGCAGTCGAACCACCAGGTAGTGCGCTCTTAACACAATTTATTGTATAGTTAACCCTGAAGTACTACTAGATATAGTATTTTTTCCTTGACAGCATAATTTTGCCGGGGTATACTTTATTATAGAGAAAGGAATTAAGCCGTTTTTAATCTTTCATGCGGAGGGCAATGATGGAGTTAAAATTATCCGAAAATGCTTTAAGGGTCTTACAGCGTCGGTACCTGAAAAAAGATGAAAAGGGCCTGGTGGTGGAAACGCCCGAAGAACTCTTCCGCCGGGTGGCCAAGGCCATTGCCTTAGCGGATAAAGCTTACGGTAAGACCGATAAAGAGGTCGCGGATTTAGAAGAGTCATTTTATCGGATGATGACGGCGCTGGAATTTATGCCCAACTCTCCCTGTTTAATGAATGCGGGTAAAGAACTGGGGCAGCTCAGCGCCTGTTTTGTTTTACCCATTAATGATTCCATGGATTCCATCTTTGAAAGTTTGAAAGCTACGGCGATGATCCATAAATCGGGCGGCGGCACGGGTTTTTCTTTTTCCCGGCTGCGGCCGAAGAATTCGGTGGTGCGCACTACCGGCGGCATTGCCTCAGGCCCGGTTTCTTTTATGAAGGTCTATGATTCGGCAACCGAGGCAGTAAAGCAGGGCGGTTGTGTTATCCCACAGACACGTATATCTACAGAATTCGGATTGGTGAAGATAAAGAGCCTTGGGCCAAAAGATGCAGGAGCTAAGAGTTGGCATCCACACAACGGTCGCCCTTTTATTGTAGCTACTGATAATGAACCTGCGGTCTCGGATGAATTTTACAATAATGGATTAGCCGAAGTCCATAAAATTACAACTTACAATGGCTATTCTATCAGCGCAACACCGCAGCATAGATTGCGGATTATTGATGAAGAAGGAAATTATACCTGGAAATATATAAAAGATATCCGGCCAGGAGATTGGCTTGCTTTGCAGAAGGATACCTATATCCAGAAAGGCAATTATCCTTTGCCTAAACTAGCGGTTAAGCCGCATTTCAACGCCCAGAAAGTATCTCTACCCACTAGACCCTCCCGAGAATTAGGAGAATTTGTAGGATTTTTTGTTGGCGATGGGGCAATGACTATAAATAAAAGAGGTACGGGCAGATTGATTTTTACCATAAATGATGAGGATAGGCAGCTAAGAGATTATATATATAAAATTACTAGGGAATTATTCGGACTTAAGTTTAATTTACAAAAGAAAAAGAATGATAAAAGCACTAATTATTTTTTAACTGCGACGATATTGGTAAGTTGGTTTAGGCAAATTGGCATCGAAAAAAAGTCTGCCCACGAAGCAGACGTTCCGGAGATTGTATTTCGGGCAGGAAAGAATTTCGCTCAAGGTTTTGTGCGCGGTCTTTTTAGCGCTGATGGTTACGTAAGTAAGGATGGTTACCCGTCATTAAGCAGTGTTTCTAGAAAATTGATATTTAATACCCAATTATTGCTTTTATCATTGGGGATGCCGTCGCGGATTAGCGTTATCAAAAATAGAGGAGGGGCTTTTGGCAAGAGACCGCTTTATAATTTACATATAATTAGCCGTAGCGGCATAGAAAGATTCGGACAGGAAATTGGGTTTATCAGCTCTTTAAAGAACAAAAAGATCAAACGGGCATTAGACGGCGCTTGGGAATTTAATGATATAATTCCTCATCAGGAAAACTTAATTCGTAAGATTTATAATGGTCCGGGAAGAGGCTGTGGTCTTAATCGTTCAAAACTCGGAGCTAATCGTAAACTTTATCGAGATATACAGCATTATCTCGATGATGTAGATGCCCCGCGAAACCTTATGCGCAGCCGCCTTATAAAACTAGCCAAGAAACACGCAGAGATTCGCGATAATCCCACCATACACTGGTTTCTCTCTAATCGTCAATTCTACGATAGGGTTATTAGTATAAAAAAGGATAAGGATTTTACGTTGGACCTCTCTGTCCCCGGCAGTAATACCTATATAGCTAATGGTTTTGTCAGCCACAACAGCCGACGCGGGGCGAACATGGGGATTTTGAGGATAGACCATCCGGACATCCTGGAATTCATCGCCTGCAAAGACCAGGATAAGACCATCAGCAATTTCAATATCTCGGTGGCGATTAGCGATGATTTTATGCAAAAGTTAGAGAGGGGCGAAGATTACGATTTGATTGACCCGCATACCCACCAGGTAACTAATCGGCTGAATACCAGAGAGGTATTTGACCTGATTATCAAGCAGGCGCATAAGAACGGCGAGCCGGGGGTAGTGTTTATCGACCGGATGAATAGGTTTAACCCCACGCCAAAATTAGGGAATTATGAATCAACTAATCCTTGCGGTGAGCAGGTGCTTTTGCCTTATGAGAGTTGCGACTTGGGTTCGCTAAACTTGGCGCTGATGTCTAAGAGCGACGGCCATCGCCCAGAGATTGACTGGGACAGGTTAAGAGCAGTAACGCGGCTGGCCGTGCACTTCCTGGATAATTTAATTGACGTGAATAAATTTCCCCTGCCGGCAATAGAAAAGGCCACCTTGGCCACGCGCAAGATCGGCTTAGGGGTAATGGGGTGGGCGACCCTGCTGATAAAATTAGGCATACCTTATAATAGCGAACAGGCAGTGGCCTTGGCAGAGAAGGTTATGTCTTTTATTTTGCATGAGGCAACTAAAAAATCCGGGGAATTAGCCAAAAGCAAAGGCGTCTTTCCGGCCTTTAAAGGCAGCATCTATGACAAAAAAGACAATCCTTTGAAAGTGCGCAATGCCACCCTGACCACGATCGCGCCTACCGGCACCATCAGTATTATTGCCGGGCCTTGCTCGTCGGGAATTGAACCCTTGTTTGCCATCTCCTATTACCGCAATGTCATGGATAACGATAAATTAGTGGAGGTGGACCCGCTTTTTGAAGAGATGGCCCGTGCCAGGGGTTTTTACAGCCGCGAATTAATGGAGAGGATTGCCGAGAGCACTTCCATCCAGGATATCGAAGGTATTCCCGAAGACGTAAAAAGGATATTCGTCACTGCCCATGATATTTCTCCTGAATGGCATGTGCGCATGCAGGCCGCCTTTCAGAAATACGTGCATAACGCCACTTCCAAGACCATCAACTTTCCGCATGAGGCCACCATTGAAGGTGTGCGCAAGGCCTATCTCGTGGCCTATGAACTGGGCTGCAAAGGCATCACCATCTATCGCGACAAGAGTCGCGAAGAGCAGGTCTTAAATGTTGGCACCAAGGGGAGCCAAGCCCAGGGCCAAGCCCAGGGCGCAAAAAGAGAGATTGCCCCGCGCCCCCGGCCAGAAGTAATTATCGGCACCACCACCAAGGTAGCCACGGGTTGTGGCAATTTATACGTCACCATAAATGTGGATGAAGAAGGCAAGCCCTTTGAACTCTTTACCCAGATGGGCAAGGCCGGCGGTTGCGCCGCATCGCAACTGGAGGCCATTGGCCGTCTGGTCTCTTTAGGTTTTCGTTCGGGGATTGAGGTAAAATCCATTATTGAGCAATTGCGCAATATCCGTTGCCCTTCACCCTCCTGGGAAAAAGGGCAACGCATCTTCTCCTGCGCGGATGCGATTGCCCGCGTCATCGAGAAAAGGTTGGTCAATGTCCAACTTCCGCCGGTCCCGGCGGAAACCGCGGCCGTACCCATGAAACATTCGCACGAAGACGAAGGTTTTAGCGCGGATACGGAAGTCCAGGGAGATATTGTGGGGGTCTGCCCGGATTGCGGGGGAGCGCTGCGCCACGAAGAAGGCTGCCAAAAGTGCCACGCCTGCGGTTTCTCCAAGTGCTAATCATAATAGAGTGAGATGAAGAAAATACTTTATATCGTTCTCGACGGCTTAGGTGACCTGCCGATCAAGGAATTGAGCAACAAAACTCCTTTAGAGGCAGCTGTGACGCCGAATATGGACCGCCTGGCTCAACAGGGAAAAACTGGAATTGTTTATCCCGTAGGCAAAGGCATTGCCCCGGAGTCAGATATTGCCGTGATTAGTTTATTGGGTTATGATGCGCATAAATACTATACTGGCCGCGGGCCTTTAGAGTCTTTTGCCGAAGGCTTGAGCGTTAATGACGGCGACGTGGCCTTCAGGGTCAATTTTGCTACCTGTGCTGAGGACGGTTCGACCATTAAAGACCGCCGGGTAGGAAGGAATCTCACTACCGAAGAAGCCACTGCCCTCTCCAAAGAGATAAATGCCAAGGTTACCCTCTCCAGCGCTACCTTTGAGTTCAAGAATACCATTGGCCACCGCGGAGTTTTAGTCATCAGGGGTATGCGTTCAAAATTGTCCGGCTGGATTACCAATACCGACCCGGCATATACCAGAGAAGGGGTATTCGGCGTGGCCAAAGAGAAATTCGAGAATTTAGTGGCTAAATCCATACCTATGCCCGGATACGAAAATTCAGCAGAGGCCCAAGAAGCCGCCCGCCTGCTCAACGAATTTACCCAGAAGTCCTTTCAGGTATTAAACCAATCGCTAGTCAATAAGAAAAGGATCGCCGAGAATAAGCTGCCCGGAAATCTAATCCTTTCGCGCGATGCCGGAGACCACCTGCCTAAATTCCCAGCGTTAGGCAGTATCTATAATTTGAAATTCGGTTCGTTCGTGCAGATGCCGGTGGAGAAGGGGATTGCGCTTTTAACTGGCATAGAAGTAATAGACGTACCCCAGTCCACTGCGCACCTGGACGTGGATTATCCTATTTGGGCGAAATTGGCTTTAGAGTCGATGAAAAATCACGACGGCCTTTATATTCATATCAAAGGCCCGGATGAACCGGCGCACGACGGCAATTTTAGACTAAAGAAAGATATCATTGAATACATCGATAAATTCTTTTTTGCCGACCTCCTGCCTAAGCTCCAGATGAAGGATGTGATTATGGCGGTTACCGCGGACCATTCTACCGTCTGTCAGATGAAAGCCCATTCCGCTGACCCGGTGCCCCTCTTGATTTCCGGCGGTAACCTCAAACCTGACGGGTCAATGAGTTTTTCAGAAAAAGCGGCGAAACTCGGCTCCCTCGGCGAAATCAAAGGCCAAGCCATCTTGCCCCTCCTGGTTAAGTTAGCGAAAGAATGACTCTCTCTAGGGACGGTTCTTAATCTAAAGGAGGGACGGTTCTCGCAGTAATCGGAGAAGTGTCCCCAGCTTAAATTTCCGGAATATCCAGGATGTTCTTTTTTTGGGTAAGGCGCAATCTATAGCTGCTCCAGTAATAGGTAGCAATATTTGATATGAGATTTGCCCTGACAGGGTTAGTCTCGATATAGTTTATACAGTCTAGCATATACCTGTCTTTATGGATAATTTTGCTAAGATATCTATCCTGCCAGAGGTGGCCGACTTTCTTGTACTTGGAATTAAAGTAGATAGTATAGCTTAAATTCAGGCCCCTCATAATCATGCTCACGACTTGTGGATTTTTTACTTCGATTATCAAATGTACATGATTAGGCATCAAGCAGAAACAATAAAGTTTGAATTTATATCGCCTTTTGTATTTAGTTAATAAAGATAGGTAGCTATTATAATCCGATTCCTTTTTAAAAACCGGTTGTTTTTGATTGCCCCTGGTGATAATATGATAACAACCATTTGCCACAGTAATTCTTGCTATCCTTGGCATAGCCATCACCTCCTGATATAATAGACGTATAAAATATCAATTTCTAACAGAAAAATTTTGCCAAGAGGGACAGTTCTCGCTTTGAGTTGAGAACCGTCCCTCGATTGGCGGGAGAACCGTCCCTGTGGATTATGAGGTAATAGTTATCGGTGCTGGACATGCCGGCATCGAGGCGGCATTGGCCTCGGCGCGGCTGGGGTGTAAGACCCTGATGTTTACCCTAAAAAAAGAGAACATCGGCCAGATGAGTTGCAATCCGGCTATCGGCGGAGTAGGCAAAGGCCAATTGGTCAAAGAAATTGACGCCCTGGGTGGAGAGATGGCCAAGGCCACTGATGCCTGCGGGATTCAGTTCAGGGTGCTCAATGCCTCTAAGGGCGCGGCAGTCCAATCTTCGCGCGCGCAGGTGGATATGGAAAGGTATAAAAAATATATGCACTGTCTGGTGGAAAGCCAGGAGAACCTTTTTATCGAAGAAAAAGAAATAAAGAAATTGGTAGTTAGAGATAATTTGGTAAGAGGGGTGATTACTTTTCAAGGCGAAGAAATTAGCGCCAGATGCGTGGTCGTCTGCCCAGGGACGTTTTTAGATGGTTTAATTCACGTCGGCCTGAAGCATTTTACCGGCGGAAGAATTAACGAGCAAGCCAGTATTGGTCTGGCGGATAACTTAAAGGAACTGGGGTTTCAAGTTTTAAGGTTTAAGACTGGTACCTGCCCGCGCCTGGATAAAAAGACGATTGATTTTTCGCAATTAAAAATTCAGGAAGGTGATAGACCTCCCCAGCCGTTTTCTTTCTCTACGCAAGAGTTAAAGCAAAGGCAGGTTCCCTGTTATATTACCTATACTAATCAAAAGACCCACAAGATTATCCTGGATAATTTAGACCGCTCTCCGCTTTATGCCGGCGTCATTAAGGCCACGGGTGTGCGCTATTGCCCTTCCATTGAAGACAAAATCGTAAAATTCAAAGATAAAGAAAGGCACCAGATATTTTTGGAGCCCCAGGGTTTGGATACCGACGAGGTTTATCCTAATGGTATCTCTACCAGCCTCCCTGAAGACGTACAACTGGAGATGCTGCACTCCATTGCGGGCTTAGAAAAAGTCAAGGTCATCCGCTTTGGCTATGGCATAGAGCATACGGTAGTTGAACCCAGACAACTCTATCCGACCTTAGAGACAAAATTAATTAAAAACCTGTATCTGGCCGGCCAGATTAACGGGACCACTGGTTATGAAGAGGCAGCAGCCCAAGGGTTAATTGCGGGAATGAATGCAGCGCTGCGGGTAAAAAATAGAGCGCCAGTTATTTTAGACCGCGCCTCAAGTTATATCGGCGTATTAATTGACGACTTGACCACTAAAGGAACTCAAGAACCCTACCGGATGTTTACTTCGCGGGTGGAATACCGCCTGCTCTTGCGCGAGGATAATGCGGATTTACGTTTAAGAAAATTCGGCTACGATATAGGTTTGGTAAGAAGGCAAGATTATCTTAAAGCCGAAAAGAAAAGGCAGGCGATTAAACAGGGAATTGATTCCTTGAAGGCCATGCGCATCAAGCCTTCGGCAGAAGTAAATGCAGCCTTAATGCGCTTAGAAACTTCGCCCCTCAACAAAGCAGTTACCTTGGAGGAATTATTAAAAAGGCCCCAGGTAAGCCTGAAGGGGCTGAAGAATTGGGACCATCTAGAGTTAGATATCCCGGATTTTATTTTGCCACAGGTAGAAATTGAAGTAAAATACTCGGGGTTCATCGCTCGGCAACTGGCCGAGGTAGAAAGGTTCAGGCATTTAGAAAAGATAAAACTACCTGCGGAATTAGATTATAAAAATATAGCCGGTTTATCGCGCGAGATCAGGGAAAAGTTGACTCAATTCCGGCCGCTTACCTTAGGCCAGGCAGCGCGCATTTCCGGAGTCACGCCGGTTGCAGTTTCGCTCTTGATGGTTTTCCTAAGGAAATTTGATGGAGAAAGACAGAAATTACCTTAAACTAAAGAAATTCTGTTTAAGCCAGGGCGCGGATTTATTCGGCGTGGCCGATATCCGCGGCATAAAAAAAGATTTCCAGTTATCGCCGAAATTAATTAATAAATTCAATCAAGCAGTCTGCCTGGGCGTTGGGTTGTCCCAGAGCATTCTGGAGGAGATTGAACGCGCGCCCACCCGGCTCTATTTCCATCATTACCGCACGGCCAATGTCTTTCTTGACCAATTGGCCTTTCAGGCCGCAAATTATATCCAAAAAATGGGCTTCTCGGCCCTGCCTATTCCGGCGTCGATAATTTTAGATTGGGAAAATCAGAAGGCGCACCTTTCACATAAGAAAATCGGGGTACTCGCAGGCCTGGGTTGGATAGGGAGAAATAATCTGTTGGTCAATAGAAAACTCGGCAGCCAATTCCGTTTAGCCACGTTACTGACGGATATGCCCCTGAAGACGGATAAGCCGAGCAAAGAAAATTGCGCCTCCTGCCGACTTTGCCTGAGCGTATGCCCGGCGGGTGCAATAAAAGAAGACCCCCAGGATTTCAACCACCTAAAATGCTTTGAGAAATTAAAGGAGTTCCAGAAGAATAGATTAGTTGACCAGTATATCTGCGGCGTCTGCGTAAACGCCTGTCTACCCAAGAAAAAATGATGCAGAAAATTTTAGTGCTGGGGTTATTTTTAGTATTGAGCGGAAAAGTCTATGCCGGGGATGACCATGATTTTCAGGTATGGAATACGGACGTGGAAGAAATAAATCTCAACAAATCCGCAAAAGTACTTTTAGAAGAGGAGTTTCGTTTAGGCGACAATGCCGGGAATTTTTACTATCAGCACTATGATATCGGCTATGTCCGCGACCTGAGTAGATATCTCAATGCCGGATTCGGTTACCGCTATGTTCAAGAAATGAAAAACAAAAAATTTAAAGTGGAAAATGAGCCCTACCTGATGGCTACTTTATTCTGGCAGTGGCTCGGTTACAAATTTGCTTCCCGCAGCCGCCTTGAATATCGTTATTTCCAGTATCAAGCCGATTCCTGGAGGTACCGCAACAAATTTACGGTAAAACTACCCTGGGAGTTTACCCGGAGAGAAATCCAACCATTTCTGGCTGATGAAATATTTATCCGCTTTAACGGCACGGAGTTAAATGAAAACAGGTTATTTATCGGTTTGGGATTTAAGATCACCAAGAATTTGGCGGGAGAAATTTATTATCTCTTACGCAGCATCAAGAATTACCATAAAACTACCACCAATAGCTGGACAGACGCCGATGTCTTGGGTAGTAACTTAAAACTCATGTTCTAGGTTAACAATATCCATTCTTTACACCCCGTTGATTAGATGGTATAATTTTTTGCTATGTTTTTATTATTAGTTTCCCTGACTATCTTAATGGGCATCGGTGTGGGTTGGTCAATCGGAGCCAACGATGCCGCCAATTCCTTAGGCACGGCAGTGGGGTCGCGGGTTTTGACCCTCAGGCAGGCAATTGTCTTAATTGCTATTTTTGGTTTTTTAGGCGCTTACCTGCAGGGTTCTTATGTGGTCAAGACCATTGGCAAGGGCATTGTGCCCATGGACCAGTTAGGTAAGAATTTGGCGATTTATTTAGCCCTGGTGGCGGCCTTTGCTGCCTGCGCCTGGGTGGCTTTGGCCACTTATTGGAAGATGCCTATTTCTACCAGCCATTCTATCGTCGGTGCGGTGGCTGGCGCTGGTCTAGCCATCGGCGCACCAGTGAAGTGGAAGGTGCTCATAGATGTTTTTATCTGTTGGATTTTTACGCCGATGGGTGCTGCGGTCTTGGGGTATATTTTTTACCGACTCTTTAAAAATATCTTTTACCGGATTATCCCGCGTAAATATCTAAAGGTAACTTTTGCCGCGCTAATAATTTTAAGCGGTTGTTACGTGGCCTATTCCTGGGGCGCCAATGACGTGGCTAATTCCGTAGGCGTAATTGTGGGCGCGGGGATTCTCACTCCCAAGACGAGTATTGCTTTAGGAGGTTTGGCGATAATCTTGGGGATAGTCACCTGGGGCTATAAAGTTATTGAGACCATCGGCTCCGAGATCACTAACCTCCTGCCGATTATGGCTTTTTCCGTGCAGTTGGCTAGCGCCATAAATGTGCATATTTACACGGTGTTCGGGATTCCGGTTTCCACCAGCCACTCTATCGTCGGGGCCATTTTCGGTGTGGGCCTGGTCAGGGGTATGCGTGTCCTGAACCTCAGGATTATGCGCGAGATTATTATCTGCTGGCTAGCCACGCCTTTTATTTCCGGGATAATCGCCTTTTTAGTGCTCAAAGGAATTTTATTGTTTGTAAAAATATAAGTAGCACCCAAACCTATATGATGGTTTGGTGTCCACATTGTGGAGGAGGTTGAGATGAAAGAGACCAGGAATATCTTGGGATGGCTGGGAATGGCCGAGGAGCAGTCTATTCTACAAGATGCCCAGAAGCACGTCGAGGAGACTTATAAGACGGTGATTGCTTTTGCCGACGCGGTCAAGGCCTTTATTCGGCAGGATCTGTCTGCCAAGGCCGCTGCTATTGAAAACGTCCGTCAGGGCGAACATCAGGCGGATATCTTGCGCTCAAAAATGGTGGCGGAACTTTCCGAGGGGTTGCTCTTGCCTCCTGACCGGGAGGACCTGATGCATTTTGCCAACACCCTGGATAAAATTGCCGACTGGACTAACGGCGCGGCGCGGCTTTTGGGATTCATTGAGCAGAAACTCCCAGAAGACATCTTAAAAAACATCTCTTCTGCCACGGAACTGATTTTGAACTCCATCAGTCAATTAAAGGAAGCAATCCAGTCTCTGGTGAAGAACGACCTGAAAAAGGCCTTGGCTGACTGCGAGGCAGTTGACCACATTGAGCACCAGGCCGATGACCAGAAGAAGACCCTCATTGAATCGATTATCCATACGCAGTTAGAGCCGACCGACCTTTTGTTAAGCTATCAATTGGCAGAATATCTGGAGGGGGTTACGGATAAGATAGAGGACGCCGCAGACTTCATTAAGGTCTTGGCGATAAAATCTAAATAGTGGTATAATCTATTAAAAGTATACTCAAGGAGGGATGGGTTAAATGGAGAGGACCAAAATCTTAGTGGTTGACGACGAAGAGGAAATTTGCAATGTCACCCGTAGTTTCTTGGTGAAGAGGGGTTACTATATCTATACAGCAACAAATGTAAAAGAGGCGCTGGCGCTAGTAAAAAGAGAAAAGCCGCATCTGATTTTATTGGACGTGCGCTTAGGCAGCGATTCGGGTTTGGAGGTTTTGCGCAAGGTCAAGGAAATTGACCCCGGGATCAAGGTAATTATGGTGACTGCCCTGGATGACGAAGCGACTATCAAAGATGCGAAATTGTTGGGTGCGGATGATTATATTGCCAAGCCCTTCACCGCCGCATACCTAAATGATTTTATCCTGCAAAAAATCTCCCATTTAAGCGCTAAGGAAAAGATAGGTGGTCAAGAAGAAAATAGTTAAGAGGAGGAAGAGATGGATGAGATACTGGAGATTCTCAAGAAGGATGCCCGCATCAGCCCAGAAGATATTGCCAAGATGCTCAAAAAGAAGCCCCAGGCAGTAAAAGAGGCAATTAGAAAATACGAAAAAGAAGGTGTGATCCTAAAATATAAGGCAGTGATTAACCAGGAGTTAGTCAAAGAGCCGGACGCAGGGGTCAGGGCCTTGATTGAAGTGAACCTCACCCCACAAAAGGATGTCGGTTTTGATAAACTCGCCGAGCGTATTTATTCCTTTCCGGAAGTGGCCAGTTGTTATCTTCTTTCCGGAACCTATGACCTGCTTTTAATCGTGGAGGGTAAAGACCTGCCTACGGTGGCGCGTTTTGTGGCGGAAAAATTGGCGCCCCTGGAGAATGTCAAAGGCACGACCACCCACTTTTTGCTCAAGAAATATAAAGAAGACGGAGTGATTTTAAGGCATAGAGAAGAGAATAGACGGATTGCAATATCGTATTAAATCCTAAATCCGAAACCCTAAACTCTAAACAAATCCAAAACCCAAAATCCAAATGTCCAAAACAGGTTTAGAGTTTTGAACTTTGAGTTTGTTTAGGATTTAGAGTTTAAACATATGAAACATATTATTTCCAAGAAAGTTGAACAGATGCAGCCGTCGGGCATCCGGCAATTCTTTGACCTGGTGCTGGGGATGAAGGAGGTTATTTCGCTCGGCGTAGGCGAGCCGGATTTTACGACACCCTGGCCAGTGCGCGAGGCCGGGATATATTCGCTGGAGCAGGGTTTTACTTCTTATACTTCCAATAAAGGGCTTTATAAGCTGCGCTTAGGCATCGCGCGTTTCTTAAAGCAAAAATATGACCTCCCATATTGCCCGGACGAGGAAATCTTGATTACCGTGGGCGTAAGCGAGGCCTATGACCTGTGCCTGCGCGCGTTGATAAACCCGGGCGATAAAATTTTGGTGCCTAGCCCCAGTTATGTTTCCTACGGTCCGTTGGTAGAATTATCTGGCGGCATACCTATATATATTGATACCAAAGAGAATAATTTTAAACTGACGCCTGAACTTATCGAAAAGAATATCGGCAAGAAACCCAAGGCCCTCGTCTTGAATTATCCTACCAATCCCACTGGGGTCTCTTACAGTAAAAAAGAACTATCCGAGATTAATGGGGTTTTATTGAGGCACAAGATTTTGGCAGTCACCGACGAGGTCTATGGCGATTTGACTTATGATTTCCAGCATACACCATTTCCCACTTTGCCTGGAGCAAAGCAAAATACTATTTATCTTAACGGCTTTTCCAAATCTTATGCCATGACTGGCTGGCGGGTGGGTTTTGTCTGCGGCCCTGGAGATTTCATTGCCGCGATGACCAAGATTCATCAATATACGATTATGTGTGTTTCGATCACTTCTCAAATGGCTGCCTGCGAGGCGCTGGAGACCGGCAGAAGGTCGGTGGAAGAGATGAAACGCGAATACAAAAGGAGGCGGGAATTTGTGGTTGAAGGCCTCAACCGCATCGGCTTAAGTTGCAGTAGGCCAGAAGGCACTTTTTATGTTTTTCCTTCCATTAAAAGCACTGGCCTAAAATGCCTGGATTTTGCTCAAGCCCTGCTTAAGGAGCAGAAAGTTGCGGTGGTGCCAGGCAGCGCTTTTGGTCCTTCGACTGCGCTCAGGACCAATGGTGAGCGAAGTCGAACCATTGGTAAAGGCTTAGACGACTATATCCGCATCTCCTATGCCTCCAGTTTTGAAAACCTGAAGGAGGCATTAGCCAGAATAGAAAATTTTTTAAAATCTCGGAGGAAGAAATGAGCAAGGCAAAACCCAAAACCAATGTTGAAGTAATGAAACTGGTAAAAGAAAATAAAGTCCGCTACATCAGACTCTGGTTTACCGACGTCTTGGGGTTCCTGAAGGGTTTTACTATCACCGTGGATGAATTGCCGCGTGCCTTAGGCGAGGGTATGGGTTTTGATGGTTCTTCCATTGAGGGTTTTGCGCGCATTGAAGAATCGGATATGGTTGCCCGGCCTGTCCCCTCCACCTTCGCCATCCTCCCCTGGGAAGATAAAGAGCCGGTAGCCAGGATGTTCTGCGATATCTATACGCCCAATGGCCAGCCTTTTGCCGGAGACCCGAGGTATGTCTTAAAAAAGAATTTAGCCCGCGCCAAAAAAATGGGCTTTACTTATTATGTCGGCCCGGAGCTGGAGTATTTTTATTTCAATAACCCAAAAAATGCTATTGTGCTGGACAAAGGCGGGTATTTTGATTTAACGCCTTTAGATATTGCCCAGAGCGTGCGCAATGAAACCGTTAGCGCCCTGGAAGATTTAGGTATTATCGTAGAATACAGCCACCATGAAGTCGCTTCTAGCCAGCATGAAATTGATTTAAGGTATTGCGATGCGCTTTCCATGGCCGATAATGTGATGACTTATCGCTTGGTGGCTAAAGAGATTGCTCAAGCCAAAGGGCTGCACGCCTCATTTATGCCCAAGCCAATTTTTGGCATAAACGGCTCAGGTATGCACACGCACCAGTCGCTATTTAAGGGGCCGGTAAATGCCTTCTTTGAGAAAAATGGCGTTTATCATCTTTCTAAAATTGCCAAGCAATTTATTGCGGGATTACTGAAGCACGCCCCAGAAATTACTTCGCTGACTAACCAGTGGGTTAATTCCTATAAGCGCTTGGTCCCGGGTTATGAAGCGCCGGTTTATATCTGCTGGGCGCAGATGAACCGCTCGGCCTTAATCCGCGTTCCGATGTATAAGCCGGGAAAAGAAAAATCCACACGCATTGAATATCGCTCCCCTGACCCGGCTTGTAATCCCTATTTAGCCTTTTCCGTAATGCTGGCTGCTGGCCTTGAGGGTATTGAAAAGAATTATAATTTGTGCGAGCCGGCAAATGACAATATCTATCATATGAGCGAGGAGCAGAAGGCGCGTAGCCACATTAATTCCCTCCCCGAAGACCTCTTGGAGGCGATTAAAATCACCGAGAAGTCAGGGTTGGTCAAGGAGGCC